>CAIWVL010000287.1 GCA_903916085.1 uncultured Spartobacteria bacterium | reverse complement strand
CCGGATTGAGATCCTGACGGATCGTCGGAGGAGCCCTTGCGGTGCCGCTTCGCTTTGTAATGCTGGGAGCGGCATCGGTATTGAAAAACCGGTGCCGCCTTTTTTTTAGCTTAAACATGCAGGACAACGGACCGTTCGAGTGAGTTTGCAGCATGAGAAATCGGAGATTTTTTAGCGCTGTATCCTGAACGTTAGCATTGTGTTACATCGCTTTGAAGTCATCGCGGAGGGATGGACTCGGGAGCAACGCTGGGGAGCGCTTTTAACGTATATTTTGCGCCGCTGGCTTGGAGGAAGGTGGCTAGGTGAGCTTCCGCCTACTGCCCAGGAGCTTCTCTCGGACTGAGTCTCCCGTTCCGCGCAGCAATCATTCGTGTTTTTCCGTCTCTAACGAGCATCGGTGCGGTCGTCTATTGCCGTTTTTAGGATAATGCCGGGCACAGCCAGCCCCTCATCGGTTCGCCACAAATCTCGCCCTCGTACCAGTTGCCATCCTCCCGGCTACCTCCGGCGATTTTTTGAATCTCTGCTTGGCTGCCCTGAAAGGGTTGATGGCTGAAAAACATGCGGAATCCGGAAGAAGCCTTCGGGATCCCGTGTCGCTCTACGACTTTACTTATGATTTCTGTCATGCCCAACACAAAGGCCTCCTCCTTGAGTCCCGCCCGTTCGTCATCAAAAACCCAGCAACCTCTGATCTTGTAGGGATATAACTCTAATATGGTAGACATGATAACCGTTGATTTGTCGTTTGTGCTCGGTGGCGCCACTGCGGTGCCTTGATACCCGGCGGGCTACATTATTGCACAAGGCGTTTCAACGGCTGTTTGGCGCGATGCGGACCGCGCAGGTCTCCTTTACTTTCACACTCGGTTGGATCTAGGAGCAGCAGCAAGACGTCCCCCCATCCGGGGTGTTTTGCGCGCGCAAGTTACGACGTCAATACTTAACACACGAAGGCGGGTTGCTGGGCATCGAGCCGACTGTTTTCTTCTGAAAATTTCGAGCCCACGGCAACTGCGGGACCATGTGTAAAAATGTGGTATGCCCCGCTTCAAAAACACCCCACGAGGAACTGCCGCCGGTTCCCGACAGCGTTTCATCAATTTTGAAGACGACGCCACCCAATGGTTTCAAAGCCTGAACTCAGTCGTATCCGCCCGTCCCTGCGAAATTGAGGTGCGGTCTGTGGTCTACTGGCAGACGATTTTACAGACAAAAAGTTGCGCGGCCTCCATAAACAGCAAACGCTATCTGGATTTCAACGTGTTCAAACTCCTCGTGCCAAGAATTTTCCGTTGCTCGTCTACGCACAACCCAAAGGCATAGAACCGCCAACATCCCGCGTCAAACACCCATGTATAGCGCCTCGGCACATCTCAGAGAACTCCGCGCACCCGGCAGACGACTCTGCTTTTACCCCAGTTGCGGCAACCGTCTTTTGAGTCCGCTCATGGCGTTGAATTCCGATGTTTTTGTATTCTCGGATCATTACGCGCGCAGCCCTGAAATGCAGCGTCCATTCTGGGGACTCATCGTCCGCGAGTTCGCAAGCCATGGAGTTCCGTTGAATTCTTACAAGGCGGGGAGAAACGTAAGAGTCGCGAAGTCCGCTGATAAGTGGCTGTTTTTGTTCTTTCACGACAACAATATGGCCCTGAAATTCATCGCGGG
>CAIWVL010000286.1 GCA_903916085.1 uncultured Spartobacteria bacterium | reverse complement strand
TGCCTCGAGTCTGTTGGAGGACATTTCGCGCTTTTTAAAGACCTCAAAAACCGAGCCCATCTACGACGGCTCTCGAATGGTTGGTCTCGCTTCTGAGTCCGAGGAAGAGATGGATCGTGTCTGTGCGTTTCTGGAGCAAGAGCGCAGTAAGGTGCCTGGGTTCGCGTACATGCGGAATACGATCTGGGTCCGGTTTTGCCACGAGGCCTATAGCAAGGGTACTGCGCTTGCTGAACTTGCTCGCCTTACGGGTATTACGCGGGATGAAATTTTTGCAGCAGGCGATCACTATAACGACCTCCCGATGCTCGACGGCGTCCACGCCCGTTGGGTGACTTGTCCCTCCAATGCGGTTGAGGCTGTTCAAGTTGCGGTTAAATTGGCGGGTGGTTACATCGCCAAGGGACGTTGCAGCGCGGGGGTCGTCGAGGCGCTCGAACATTTCGGAGCGCTTGTGCGCGGATGAGCCTCACCGGCGGCGAGCGGTTAGGCTGGCGCGTCGAGCGGGGCGCATTGCGCGCGCGCAGGTTGCGGTGGCGGCCTTTTTCTGTGGCAGGCACCGGTTCTACAAACCAGTTGTGGCGCGCGGAAGGGGCTTGTGGCGAATGGCTTCTCAAGTGGTACAAATACCCGCAGCCTGGAGTGCACCCCGAACCAGAGGTTGCAAAATTTCTTCAAGCACAGAGTTTCGCGGGCACCCCTGAGTTCGGTGCGAGGCTCGACCATTTTCAAAATGGCGACTGGCAAACCGCCGCGTTCGTCCAACGTTGGAATAATGGCAATTCCGTTTGGGACACTGTTCTTGGCGCGATGCGAGCGAGGTCTGTGGACCAAAGCTGTGCCTCAGATCTTGGCCTATCCATCGGTGCTCTACATCGTGTCCTAGCCTCGGGTGGACCGGAAACTGCCTTCTGCGTAACGCCTTGGACGTCCTTGTCGCACCATGACTGGGTGGCGCGAGTGGAGCGCGGTGCGCTTGATTTGTACGCAGCCCTCGAAGGCGAACCGCCTCAAGGAGTTGCAGCCAAGCTGTGGGAGTCTGCCAGGGCGGTTTGGCTGAAGGACGCTGAGTGTTGGCGTGGGCGGATCCGTGCGCTGGCCGAGCTTCGCGTGGAGGGCGCATTGAGCCGGGTACACGGCGATTTACATTTGGGCCAGCTTCTGGAACAGGCTGATGTGAAAAGCTTTCAGCGATTCACCGTGGTTGACTTTGAGGGCGAGCCCTCGCGCTCCACCGCCGAGCGCCGCAAACCGGACCTGCCCCTGCGTGATGTCGCAGGGATGATCCGCTCCTTTTCCTACGCAGCCGCTGTGGCAGGCGCGCCCGAGGCCGTTGCTGAGGCTTGGAGCGACGCGTTTCTCCAAGGATGGTGCGAGCAAATGTCGCTCCCAGCCGGTAACTGGCGCGGATTACTCGCCGGATTAGTCTGGGAAAAAGCGGTTTACGAAGCACTCTACGAACTCCGCCATCGTCCAGACTGGCTTTGGATTCCCCTGCGCAAGCTACAGGACGACCGCGCCTGAGATCCTTCCCAGCTCGCGACACAGTGTGAAATGGCTGCGGACGAACAACTTCAGCTTCTCACTCGACGTTTGCGCACGGTTTTTCCCATGACCCACTGGCTGGTAACTTGTGTCGCGATGGCCCTGTCCGGCACGCCCTGTTGGCCGTTGTGGATCATCGACACCACCAAGTCCACGGCAGCCTCGCCCACAAGATCGTTACGCTGGTTCATCCCAGCCCAGTGCGGACGCTGTGAGCGCCATTCATACTGGATGAGCCCTAAGTCCTGCGGCACCCGAAGCTTAAGTTGTCCCAGCCAGCGTTCCACTTCGTGATACAGGGTGAACAAAACATCCGGGTTCGTACGCTTAAGCCATTCTTGAAAGCAGGTAAGATCTTTGCGGGCTTCAGCGATTTGGGTGAATGGAGGAAGTTGCTCTTGGCCCTCGCGAAAACGTTGCTGGCCAATGAGGTAGCCCGCTGTAAAACGCCCATCAATCAGGGCGTCAATCACCGGATCCAGTACCAATGCTGGCCGCCTGTATCCTAACTCCCATGCCTGTTCGTATGCCTTGAGCGCTAGGCTGTACTGGTCGCTTCCAGCAAACGACAACTCCGGTGAACGCACCCTGACCCCAGTCACCACAGCGGGAACAGATTCCCAAACCAGGCGCATGCGTTCGGGTAATTGGTTAGAGCGCAGCAGTCCAATCACAAGCGCCCCTCGGATGCCGCGCGCGCGCAAGATGGCTGCCAGCCGCTT
>CAIWVL010000285.1 GCA_903916085.1 uncultured Spartobacteria bacterium | reverse complement strand
TAGCAGATTGCATTCTGGTTCCGGCATTCTGGTTCCGGCATTCTGGTTCCGGCATTCTGGTTCCGGCATTCTTAAATTGGAACAATTCAAATGCCTGTCTCATCACAATTGGTTAGCGAAGCTGAGCGTCTAGCCCGCGTTGAAGATTACGAAAATATCAACGCTCTTCGCGACCCGATTTTCAATGACATTGCGCAAACTATTCGTCGCCAACTGGGAGCTTTTGATGCTGGTATTTCTGTTGTTCGCGAAAAGCAAGTCCGGCACTATTTTCAACTTCTAACGAAGACATCCGAAGTCCCAAAACAGTGGTCGTTTTCTGCACATGCAATTCATCAGGACAAGCCGTTTGTCATCAATGACCTTGCATCAGATGAACGCTTTAAAGACAACCCGTTTGTAAAATCAGGGCTATCTGACACTGGCTTTACGATGGAAGACGGTCTCAAACGGCCTTATCGTTTTTACGCTGGCATCCCGCTCAAAAGTCTAGATGGTTTCAACATTGCAGTTCTCTATCTGCTTGACATCAAGCCTAGGGAACTGTCCGACCTACAGTTAGAAATCCTTCAGACTCTTGCCAATTTTGTGCAGAGTCACATGAACCTCACGATGGAGACGCATCTGAGGAAGAAGCAGGCTGAGAGAAAGATCCAAATGGCCGAAAAAATGGCCGCCGTGGGTCGACTGACGGCTGGAATCGCCCACGACCTCAGCACTCCGATCCAGTTCATCGCTAACAATAGTAAGTTCGTTGCCGAGGGATTGACCGCCATCTTTGATTTCGTCGACCAAGTTTCTCAGCCCAACGCCGACCTTATGCTGAGTGACAATTCGGGCATGAGCACACAAATCGCCACCTTAGCCGAGAAGTGTGAGCTCTCGTATTATCGGCAAGAAATGCTCAAGGCGCTCAACCAGTCATTGGCAGGATTGGACGGCATCACGTTGATGATTAAGAGCCTGAAGAAGTTCGCTCACACAGGTAAACTATCAGAAAGTGATCAGTCCTGTGCGGACATCAACGATGGCATTCTTTCGGCAATTGAGATTAGTCGCTCTGAGTGGAGGAAGAATTCAAAATTGACCGTCGATCTCTCACGCGATCTCCCCAAAGTCACCTGCAACTTGGGCGAAATCCTGCAGGTGCTTCTGAACATTATCGTCAACGCAAAGGACGCCATTCAGGAGCGGGTTAAGACCAGGCAAGAGCCTGATTACGCGGGTGCCATTCACATCCGCAGCTTCATGGAGCGCGACAGCGCAGTGGTTCACGTGGAAGACAACGGCGGAGGCATTCCGGAGCATGTGCTTCCCAAAATCTTTGATTTGTTTTTTACCACCAAAGAGATCGGGGAAGGTTCTGGGCAAGGCCTCGCCATCTGTTGGGACATCATCACGAACCGCCATAAAGGGACGCTCACTGTCAACACGGACAGGACAGCTGGAACCACAGCGTTCAAAGTGAGTTTGCCTGTGTGTGGAGTTTAGCGGTAACAGGTGAGGTGGCCGATCTGCGGAAGCCCCAAAGGAGCGGACGTTTCTCCAAATTAGGCCCTCTGCCTACTCACAACGATTGAGACGCCCCTACAGGGCTGTGAACTTTTTCATCCAAAACCTAGGGCGTTGCCCTAGGTCTGGGGATTGGCCGTTTTAGGCGGCGGAATGGAAGGTTGCGTTGGCCGTGACTCCAGTTCGGTTCCTAAAACCGACCAGTTTTTCGGGGTGCTCCTCCATCTCCCTCCGAAGTTGATTCACGATGTCTAAACACGAGGGCC
>CAIWVL010000284.1 GCA_903916085.1 uncultured Spartobacteria bacterium | reverse complement strand
TCCAATCAGGCCGAAGGGGAGATGGAGGCTCATTTTCGACTGAGACCCACCCTCGGGCAAAGCTGTAGCTAATGGAATTTTCATTCTGGATCAATGTATCTAAGGCCGGAGGGAGCGTAAACTGTGCCACGCACAAGCAATCTCAGAGGCTGTTGGCGAAAAAAAAGGCACAGGGTTTTTCCCTGTGCCTATTTTTCGAGGAAGCAAAGCCAGATTAGGCGGTCTTGTCTTCGATGTACTTCACAACGTCATTCACAGTCTGAAGCTTTTCTGCGTCCTCATCGGGCACTTCCACACCAAACTCGTCTTCAAAGGCCATTACGAGTTCGACAGTATCGAGGGAGTCAGCGCCGAGGTCGCCAATAAAGGAGGCACCGGCCGTGACTTGTTCAGGATTGACACCGAGTTGTTCGACAATGATGTCCTTGACTTTTTCTTCAATTGATTTTTCCGACATACAAAAACAGGAAATAGTTGGGTTGTGGGTGATTTGCGGGTTGTTGCTTTAGGCGTCTGTGATGGGTCTTGGCAATCCCGATTTCACAGTTTCGGTCTAAGAAGACTCGCGCTTAAGATGTTTTAGAATCTATGGGGCGAAATCTGTCCAGCGAGATTCTGTGCAGCGGCCTAGCCAAGCAAGTCTCGAACGAGTTCACGCTCTTCTTTGAGTTCAGCTACGGAGGCGTCAATGCGGGCCCGTGAAAAGCCGCTGACGGGGATCCATTTGGCCACTTCGACATTGCCATCCGATGTGGTGCGCACGGGGAAGGACGAGATGAGCCCAGCCTCGACTTCATAGTCGCCTTTGGAACAAATCGCGACGCTGTAGGAGTCTCCTTCGGCAGTGGGAGTGACAATGGAGCGTACCGAGTCAATCACCGCGTTGGCTGCGGAAGCTGCGGAGGAGGCACCGCGCGCCTTGATGATGGCAGCGCCACGCTGCTGGACGGTGGTAATGAAATCGGTTTCCAGCCAGGCGTGATCCTTAATGACCTCAGTGGCCGGCTGGCCGCCAATACGGGCATTGAAGAAGTCGGGATACTGTGTGGCCGAATGGTTGCCCCAAATCGTCATGTTGGTCACCTTGGACACCTCCACGCCTGCCTTGTGCGCGAGCTGCGATTTCGCGCGATTTTCGTCCAAGCGCGTCATCGCAAACCAACGCTCGGAAGGAACGTCCTTAGCGTTGTTCATGGCGATGAGACAGTTGGTATTGCAGGGATTTCCCACCACAAGCACCCGCACATCGGAGGCCGCATTTTGTTGGATAGCCTGACCTTGGCCTGTGAAAATCTTGCCGTTGATCCCCAATAAATCGCCCCGTTCCATACCCGCCTTGCGTGGCACAGATCCCACCAACAAAGACCAATTTACTCCACGGAAGCCCTCAGCCAAATCGGCAGTGGCCACCACATTTTTGAGTAGCGGGAACGCGCAGTCTTCCAACTCCATCGCCACTCCCTCCAGGGCTGCGAGCGCACCCGGAACTTCAATGAGGTGCAACTCCACCGGCTGTTCCGGCCCGAATATGCCGCCCGAGGCGATCCGGAATAGAAGCGAGTATCCAATCTGACCGGCAGCGCCAGTCACAGCTATACGTACAGGTTTCTTCATGTGTGGAAAAAGGCGGTCCCATTTCGAGGAAATCGCCGGGCCAAGGTTTTGCGATACTGCGCGGCGGACGTCCAGCACCGAGGCGAACTGAGTCGCAGAATGAGGCGAGAACGCGACTCAAAGGGAGGGAATGGGAGGGAATAAGGTTCAAGGGAAGCGCAAAAAGCGGCGAGCGCATGGCGCACTCCGACTGCCTCCCGTGGACCACTGAGAGCGCCTAAAAAAAGCCCCCTCACGCGCAGATCCGGAGACCGCGGAGCTCTTATAGAAAACTCATTTTGAGGGTTATTCCGTAATTTTCCGCGCTCTCCTTGTCTCTGCGTGAGCCCTCTTTTTTGGGTTAATGGAGGCGTTTTTAGGTCTGGTCGAGTTCTTGCAGCTTCACCCAACAGGCCCGCTGCTCCAGAGTGAGCGCCTCCGGCATCGTCACTTGCACCAAAACATAAAAGTCGCCCCGGCGTTTTCCCGCCATCGGCAATCCTCGCCCTGGAAGCCGAAAGCGACGCCCGGGCTGCGTCCCGGAGTTCACCTTGAGACGCACCATTCCGTCCGGTGTTGCGACCTCTAAAGTGCCCCCCAATACCGCCTTCCACGCGGGAACCTGCACGGTCTTCACAAGATCACTCCCCTCCACTCCATACGTGGCGTGCGGCCGCAAAATCACTTTAAAAACCAAATCCCCTCCGCTTAAACCCTTGCCAGGCTGCCGGATTTTGTGCCCGGGCACCATGGCAGCCGGCACATTCACATCCACGTGCTCCGCCGCCATGCTCCCGGGCAAACGCACCGAAACCCGCTTCTTCGCCCCGTGCAAAGCCTCTTCCACACTCACCTCCACCTCCGCCTCCACATCTCTCGGACGCGCCATCCCACCGTGTGCCCCTCGCGTGCGCTTTGCCCCAGGCCCGGAGCGACCCGCTCCCATGAAGGCCTCAAAAAATTCATTGAAACTATCAAAATCCGCCTCGTTCGGAGCCCCAGCCTGCCCCCATTCCCGAGGCATTTGCCCGCCTCCGCCCCTCCCCCGACCCTGCCACTGCGCCCCAAGTTCATCATACTTTTGACGCTTTTCAGGATCCCCCAAAATCTCGTACGCCTCGTTGATCTCACGAAACTTTGCTGCCGCAGCCGTTTTGTCCTTGGCCACATCCGGATGATACTCTCGCGCGAGCTTCCGGAACGCCTTGCGAATTTCTTCCTGCGGAACACCTTTGGCGACCCCGAGAACCTGATAGTAATCCTTGTATTGCACGGCCATGCTTTCGCCCACTCTAGCCCTATTCCGTCCCCAATAGCAACCCGCCCAGAACCCCCTAGGCTGGGATGCGTTATTCCCCGATCCCTCCCTCGCCACAGCAACCCGTCCGCAGCCCGTTTTTCTTTGCCCCCATGCTACCCTTTCTTGCCCGTCGCCTCGCCTCCCTCTGCGGCGTTCTCCTCTGCGTACTCACCCTCACCTTCCTCCTCCTGCGCCTCTCCCCAGGCAGCCCCTTCGCTCGCGAACGCAAACTGCCTCCCGTCATCGAACAACAACTCCTCGCCAAGTACCACCTCGAGGGCTCTCTCTGGACCCAATATACAGAGTACCTTGGCGATGTTCTCCACGGCGATCTGCGTCTCTCCACCAAATACAGGGACCGGTCCGTGCGCGAACTTCTCGCCCAAAGCCTCCCCGTTTCTGCCCTGCTCGGAAGCACCGCCTTTCTCCTAGCCTCCACCTTAGGCATCTGGCTCGGTAGCACTGCCGCCATCCGACACCACACCCCTCTGGATACCAGCGCCATGCTACTCGCCCTCGCCCTCATCAGCGTTCCGACCTTTGTAGCCGGACCGCTCCTCGTTCTCATCTTCTCCCTTTCCTTAGGCTGGCTCCCCGTCGGAGGCTGGAACTCCCCGGCAAGCCTCCTGTTGCCAGCCATCACCCTGGCCGGTCCAGCCATCGCCGCCATTGCCCGCCTCACCCGCACCTCCATGCTTGAAACACTCCAGGCCCCCTTCCTGCGCACCGCACGCGCCAAAGGCCTCTCCGAGTGTCGAGTCCTGTATGTGCACGCGCTCAAAACAGCCCTCCTCCCCGTAATCTCTTACCTCGGCCCTCTCGCTGCCCAACTCCTCACTGGCTCCATCGTCGTAGAATCTATTTTCAATCTCCCAGGCACCGGTTCTTTTTTCATCAATGCCATCCTCAACCGCGACGTCTTCCTCCTGGGCGGCGTGGTCCTCGTCTACTGCGTACTTCTTGTTGCCATGAACCTGCTTGTAGACCTCGCCTATACTTGGCTCGATCCACGCATCCGACTCGACGCCTGAGGACTCTCAACCCGGATTCTCGTCTGGCAAAATAACGATACCCACTCATGGCGACTCACGCTCCTCTCCGCCCAGGCCTCTTGCCGCGACTGCTCACCCGCCCCACCGCCTCCCTCTCCCTACTCCTACTCGGCGGCGTGGTCCTCGTCACCCTCCTGCTCCCCGCTTGGCTTCACTCCAACCCGCACCTAACCTCCTCCCAAACATTCTGCCCGCCCGACGCCGCCCATCCCTTCGGCACCGACCTCAATGGACGCGATCTGTTGGCCCGCACCCTGGAAGGGGCACGCATTTCGCTACTCGTGGGCGGTACGGGCGCGCTGGTGAGCCTCGTGATAGGCACAAGCGTGGGCCTGATCTCAGGTTACGTCGGAGGACGCACGGACGCTCTCCTGATGCGCCTGGTCGATGTTCTCTACGCAGTGCCCAGGCTTATCCTGATCATCCTCGCCGGATTCCTCGCTGATCCCTGGCTCCAAAAGATGCTCGCCGCGCTCCAAGGAGGCCGCTGGGTTAGCTACAGCAAGGTCGCCATTTTGGTCGTCGCTCTGGGGTGCATCGAATGGCTCACCATGGCCCGTATCGTCCGGGGCCAGGTGCTTTCGCTGAAAACGCTTCCCTTTGTCCAAGCAGCCCGAGCTCTGGGCCAAAGTCACATCCGCATTATCCTACGCCACCTCCTCCCAAATCTGTCTGGCATCATTGTTGTGTACCTTACGCTCACCGTGCCCGCCGTCATCCTGGACGAATCTTTTCTATCGTTCCTGGGCCTCGGCGTGCAGGCACCGCAGGCCAGCTGGGGCACGCTTTTGAGTGACGGCGCCATGGCTCTCAACCCAGTTCACAGCCCCTGGTGGCTCCTCCTTTTCCCTGCCACCGCCATGAGCATCACCCTACTCTCCCTCAACTTCCTGGGCGACGCCCTGCGCGATGCCCTCGCCGAATAACCTCTCTCAACTTGCCCGCCCTTCGGCGTGACAAACTTTCTCAAGCCTCTATCTTCCCCCACTCCCCTACTTTTTACACTATGAGCGCCTCCGTTAGTTGGATCGAATCCCCCTCTTGGGAACTGGACTTTTATGGCCTGCCACACACCCTCCCCTGGCCCGCAGACGCCGACCCGACTGCCGTCCACGCACATCCCCTGAATCTGGAGATCCTCCTGGAAGCCATTGATCTCCTGGGGGATACAGCAGGCGAACCTTGGATCGGTTTTCGTGCCGCCACGGGCCTTTTTCAGGAACTCTCGGAGTCTCTGGAAGAAGGCGAAATCGTACGCAGCCTCCGTCTTCTGGAAGAAATCGACCGCCTGCACCCAGGCTCAGCCTTTGTTCAATTCCAGCTCGGGAACCTCGCCCGGCTTGAAGGCCGCGACGAGGAGGCCGTCCGACTACTCACGAGCGCTATCGAAAAAGCTCCCTCCGTCGCGCCCATTTGGAGCAGCCTAGGCACCGTTTATGCCCAAGGCGGTCGCCGCGCAGAAGCCGCACAAGCGTTCCGCAAGGCCCTCGAAATCAATGGCGACGATCAGGCTGCATTAGAAGGCCTTGTCCGCCTCCGGGAACTCGTTCGGCTCATGCGCCAAACGGAAGACGGTCAGCCCGATCCCAAGTCGGTGGGTTATGTGGATCTTGAGACCTTTCGTCTGATGATCGGGGGCCAAATCGATGATCTCGCCTCCGAACCCGATCAGCTTCTGGCCCTCGCAGACCAGCTCATGCGCGATGGCCTGCTTTTGGATGTCATTATCACCGCTCTCGAAAAAGCCCGAGATCTCCGCCCCGACCACGCCAAAACTGCCCTCATGCTCGGCACCGCCTATCGCGCCGCCGAAAGACACGAGGACGTTCTCGGTGCCGTGCTACGCTTTACGGAACTGGTTCCTGATGAAGCCTCTGGGTTCATGCACCTCGCTCAGGCCTACAATGCCCTTGGTGATTCTGAGCACGAAAAAATCGCCCTCGGCGAAGCCCTCCGTTGCGACCCCAACTTCCACGCGGCCCTTGGCATCTACTTCGAACTCACTCAGGGTGAGCATGATCCCGCTAAGGAAGAAACATTGGCTCAGTGGTCGCTCGCGCACGGTTCCTGGATGGGGCATCTCATCGCCAGCTCCATCGCCCGCACCCGTGGCGATTCGGCAGCCGCGCTACGCCATGCTGACGCCGCATTCACCCTCGCTCCGGAGCAAGAGGAAGTGCTTCTGCACCTCTCCGCCGTCCTCGGCGAAGCCCGCGAACTCGGCCGCCTGACCACTCAAATCCGGCCTGCAATTGAGAGTCGGCGGTACAGCGTGCGCTTAGACTGGAATTTTGCACAGACGCTTTACCAGCACGGCTTTAAGGATGAAGCAAGCGGCGTTTTGCGCCGCGCTCTCGCTCTGGAAAATGCTCCAGACGAGTTCAAGGCGATGGCGGCGGCTATGCTCGAAAACTGGGCGGGCCTGCTCACCGGCTGTGGAGTTCCATTGCAATTGCGTCAAGGAACCAACCTCACCCGCCCAGTGCTCATCTCACTCCCCGATGGCGATGGTGGAATCATCCTGGGCGCGGGCCGCCCTCTCCCCGTGGAAGGAACTTTCCCTTGGAAAAAGATCGAAGCCGGCGTGGCAGAAGTGAACCTACAGCAGGGCGAAACTGGCGGTGCCTTGGCCCCCCAACCCCTAGGCACATTCCGAGTGGGTAATGCGGACGCCTCAGGTCCAATCGAATGTCATGTAAGCATCACCGCCCAAGGCGATCTCCAGTTCCGCGCCGCCCAAAACGGACATCGTCTACCGGTCGCCTGGCGCCCGCCCCAAGAGGTCGCCAGCAGCTAGGACAATCTCACGTCGTCTTTTTTAAGACATCCCCGGAGAGCAGCAAAGACTTTGCCGCCTCCGGGGTTTTGTTTTTGCACCCAGTACTTAGAATCAGAATGATCCCCACTAAACTCCCCCACATCGCCTTCGCTCTCGGCTGTTCGATGGCGTCCCTCTACGCTCAAACTCCGGCCGCCTCGCCCGCTCCAGTCGCGCCAACCGCATTCGCCCCAATCGCACCCAGAGTCGATCTCAAGAATGGCGATACCCTCGTTTTTCTTGGTGATTCCATCACCCACCAGTGCCTCTACACGCAATACGTGGAAGATTACTTCTACACCCGCTACCCCGAACGGCGCATCCATTTCCACAACGCAGGCGTAGGCGGAGACACCGCACAAAACGCTCTCGACCGTTTTGAGGAAGACGTCGCGGCCTACAAACCCAATGTCGTTACGATTCTCCTTGGAATGAACGACGGCGGCTACAAAGGCTTCGATCAAACCACCTTTGATCGCTACCAAACTGGCATGACCTCCGTCCTCGACAAAATCAAGGAGCTGGGGGCCGCCGCCGTCCCGATCACGCCGACCATGCACGACGCCCGCGCCGCCCGTCTGCGCAACAAACCGTCAGAACCACGTGACACCTACTACAACGGCGTCCTCGCCCTTTACGGAGCGTGGCTGCGCGAAATGGCCCAGCAACGCGGCCTTGGCTTCGCGGACATGTACACGCCTCTCAACCAAATCACCGTTGAAGAGCGCCGCGCCAAACCAGACTGGACCATGATCCCCGACGCGGTTCATCCCGGGGCCACCGGCCAGTTCGTCATGGCCACCGCCCTCATCTCCGACATGGCCACCAAATCGCAGGTTTCCAACATCGTCATTTCTGAAAAAGACGGCAAATGGACCGCGTCCGCCACAGGCGCGAAAGTGTCCGAGCTGAGCACAACCGGCAAAGTAAGCTTCACCGCGAAAGCAACTGCACTCCCGTGGGTAGTTCCAACCGATGCCGAGGAGGGCTACAAGCTCACTCACGCCGGGCACAAAATGAGCAACGAAAAAGTCACCGTCCGCAACCTCTCGCCCGGCACCTACGAGATGAGCATTGACGGTACCCCGATCGGCAAATGGACCGATGGCCAGCTCGCCTTCGGTGTTGAACTTGAAGAAAACAAGGCAACCCCCCAGTACCAGCAAGCCCTCAAAGTGGCCGAACTCAACCAGCGTCGGAACCGCGAAGGCTATGCAAAAGTGCGCGACGAGTACGCCCGCCTCAAAGGCGCTCGCAACAAGATGAATAAGGCGGTAGGGACGCCTGAGGAAACCGCCGCTAAAAACGAGTTTGTAGCCTACCACACCGCCATGCAGGAGCGCGTGAAAAGCCTTCTCGAAACAGCACGCACCCTCGAAGACGAAATCTACACAGTCAACCAGCCCGCCCCGCACAAATACGAACTCGCTCTGGTCGCCGCTCAAGCCGCCAAGTAAAACGCACCCTCACCCCAGAACCTCACTCTCCCACGCGGCGAGGCGCTCTAACCGCCTCGCCGCTTCCTTTTTGGATTTAAATCGAGAACCCGCACGCGTCCTGGTTCTCACATGAATAGACGCACGCGTCCTGAACCCAACGGATTCAAGGCCGGTGGCCAAGCACAAGCCATACCACCGGAACACACGTCCATCACCGGACGCACCCCTGTAAGGCGCTAACCACGGATTCGGTGACCAAAGTCCTCAGATCGTGACTTCATCTTCAGTCACTGCACGCACCCTGGGCACCACGTACTCAAGAACCAACGCAACAGATTCTTCTAAACTCAAAGAACCTGTGGAAACCGTCAGCTCAGGGTTTTCAGGAGCCTCGTACGGGGCGCTGATGCCTGTGAATTCCAGGATTTCTCCAGCTCGAGCCCGTTTGTAAAGACCCTTCACATCGCGGCCCTCACAGACTTCCAAAGATGCGTCCACAAAGATCTCAGCAAACTCATGGCCGCCCTCCAACACAATCTCCCGAGCACGACGCCGGTCCTGACGGTAGGGAGAGATGAACGCCGTAACGACGATCAACCCAGCATCCGCCATGAGCGCAGCGACTTCGGCGAGGCGACGGACATTTTCGACGCGATCCTCGGGGGAAAAACCGAGGTTGGAATTGAGTCCATGCCGGATGTTATCTCCGTCGAGAACGTAGACTTGGCGACCGCCATTAAAGAGCTCTCGCTCAATCTGGCGTGCCAGAGTGGATTTACCCGAGCCACTGAGACCTGTGAGCCAAATCACAGCGCCCCGGTGGCCATTACGCAGGGCGCGGTTGCGCGGCAACACTTTCCCCTCGGACCAGTAAATGTTCCCGCTCTTTACTTTAGCGCGGTCTACATAAACACCGCCGTGAATAATTCCGCCCCCAGCCACCTGGCGATCATCGACAATGACAAAACGCCCCATGAACGGGTTGCGATCATGATTATCCATGACGAGTGCACCTCGCGTCTGGAGGGTGACCTCAGCAACATCGTTTCGGTTGATAAACGGACGTTCACCGTCGACGGTTGCAAGCGTATCGGCATCAATCACACGCTCCACGGAAACGATCTCGGCATCGAGTTCTTGGGTCGCTAATTTCAATTTGTAAGGCTGCCCCACTGTGAGAGGGCGTTTGCCCATCCAAAAGAGGCGCGCCTTGAAGCGATTGGATTCAATGGGCGCACTGTCCTCGTGTGAGGCGACATGCCCGCGTTGAACAAAAATTTGTTCTTTTAGAGTGATGGCGACAGACTCTCCCGCAAAGGCGTGATCCTTGGAAGGACCGCTCCAATTTTCGATGGAAGCGACCACGCTGGACTTATTGTTAGGCGAGAATACCAAAGGATCGCCCACCTTGAGCGTACCGGACTCGATGCGTCCGACAAGGAGTCGACGTTCGTCGAAGCGGTAGACATCCTGAATTGGAAAACGCAGAGGCATCGCTACCAGCGGGGCCGGTGGCGTGAAGACGTCCAGCATTTCTAAGACGGTGGGCCCTGTGTACCAGGGCATCGGATTC
>CAIWVL010000283.1 GCA_903916085.1 uncultured Spartobacteria bacterium | reverse complement strand
TGCCTCGATCCGATAAAGAATGAGGTCGTCTATGACGCCGCCTTCCGCATTGAGAAGGAGCGTGTACTGCCCCTGGCCGTCGCCAAGAAGGCGCACGTCATTGGTGAGAATGCGATTGAGGAAGGTTTCCGAATCAGGACCGCTCACAAGGAGCTGGCCCATGTGCGAGATGTCAAAAAGGCCTGCGGCAGAACGTACTGCCTTGTGCTCCTCCAGGATGCCCTTGTACTGGACTGGCATCCACCAGCCGCCAAATTCCATCATGCGAGCGCCAAGCGCCTCGTGAATTGATGCGAGCGGAGTGCGTTTAAGAGAAGCTTCCATGGGCGAATCTGGAGGCTAAAGCGGTCGCAGACGCTGTCAATGCCATGCCGCTACGGTCTTGCGCTGGACTCTTCCGGGTGATGTCTTGGATGCGGTGCGGCTCTCCAAATCTGGGCCGCAGTTGGAAGCTTACCTTGTTGCCATGAGATGGATTGACTCCGCCGAACGCCGTTTAGGCCATTTAGCCATTCCCCACCTGCTCCGTTACGTCGCCCTTCTTAACGGGCTAGCCTTTGTGCTGTGCCAGGTGCGCCCCGGGTTTGAGCGGGCGCTTGAGCTGGATCCACAGGCAGTGCTCAGGGGACAGGTGTGGAGGCTCTTTTCTCATGTCTTCGTTCCCTCCTTGGAGGGCTTTTTTCCCTCCTGGATCACTGCCCTGTTCTATCTCCTGTTCTTAGTATGGCTTGGCGACGGTCTGGAGCAGGCCATGGGCGTCTTTCGCTTGAATCTCTACTATCTCATGGGCGTGATCGGGACGAATGTCGCCGCCTTCCTCTCAGGCCACAGCGTCGGAGGTTTCCTGCTCAACAACTCGCTAGTCTTTGCTTTCGCGGCTTTCTACCCAGACCTCCGCGTTTTGTTCTTCTTCGTTATCCCCGTAAAAATCAAGTGGCTGGCTTGGCTCGATGCTGTCGTTCTGGGCCTCTCAATGCTCACTTCCACTTGGGGCTACCGCGCCGGAGTTCTCGCGGCCCTCGCCAACTACATCGTCTTCTTTGGTCCTGCCTGGCTCGAACTCCGTCGCAGACGCAGGGAACAGGCCGCTCGTCAGGCCGCCTTTGTGGCCGCCACCGAACCGGACGAAACGTTGCACTCCTGCCGCATTTGCGGGCGCACAGAGCTGACCTCGCCAGAGTTAGACTTCCGCGTGGCGCGCGATGGCAGTGAGTACTGCAAGGAACACCTTCCTGGAAACGGGATCCTGCGGTAAGGCTCTCGGTGGTTGATTGCGAGCGTGTTCCGCGATTGGAGAGGGCACCGACTGCGCATTCGCTTGTGAAAAATTTCACAAACTCGCTTGCCTCATCCCCCTTGCCCTGCTTTGAATCGTCCCCCAATTACCAGTCAGCCGTACAAGCCACCTGTTAGTTAGCCCAATTTAACGCTCAGCACCCTATCTTCGCATGGCGAATATTTTTCCACGTTGGAGCAACTGGCTTCCACTCAAAATCGTCTTCTGCCTCCTGGTATTAGGCGGCGGAGTCAGCGCGGGCGTCTGGTACTATCTGAACCCAGAATACATGCGTGTCGGTTATCAGCCTGCACAGCCTGTTCCCTTCTCTCACAAAATCCACGCCGGCCAGTTGAACATGGATTGCCGCTACTGCCATTCGTTCGTAGAGACCTCGGCTTACTCAAACATTCCGACCACTCAGGTCTGTATGAACTGCCACTCGCAGATTCAGCGGGAAAATCCCAAGCTAGAGCCCGTCCGTGAATCTTGGAAGACAGGCAAGCCGATTGAGTGGGTTCAGATCCACAAGACCCCTGAGCATGTTTATTTCCATCATTCAGTGCACGTGAATCGCGGGGTGAGTTGTGTGAGTTGCCATGGCAAAGTGAACGAGATGGACGTCGTCTATCATGCCGAGTCTCACTCTATGGCGTGGTGTCTGTCTTGTCACAACAACCCGTCCGAGTTCTTGCGTCCAGTTTCTGAGGTGACGAACCTCGATTGGAAGCCCGAAGCAGGTAAGAGCCAGCACGAAATTGGTGCGGCATTGGTAGAACAGTGGCACGTCAATCCTCCGGTCAAGAATTGCGCCGGTTGCCATCGCTAAACCCCATGAGCAAGCGCATTTTCCAACACCCCGCTGAATCGCAGACAGGCAAGCGTTACTGGCGCTCGCTAGGCCAGCTCCAGGACACACCTGAGTTCCGGACGTGGATGCATCGTGAGTTCCCTCAAGGTGCGTCTGAGCTTGAGGGCAATGAAGTCAGTCGGCGCGGTTTCTTGCAGTTCATGGGCGCATCTGTCGCGCTCGCGGGGCTGAGCCTGTCTGCGTGCCGTCGCCCGCTCAAGAACCTGGTTCCTTTCACAAAGGCCGTTGAATGGTCGGTGCCGGGCAAGGCGCTCTTCTTTACGTCGGTCATGCCGAGTCGCAATGGTGGGCTGCCGTTGGTTGTCACCACTTTTGATGGGCGTCCCACGAAGATCGAAGGGAATCCGCTTCACCCTGTGAATCAGGGAACGACGGATGTTTGGGCGCAGTCGTCCATCCTCGATCTGTACGATCCGCAACGGTCCAAGGGAGTGTTGGCTCATGGCAAGGCATCTGATTATAAGGCGTTCGACGTTGAGTTGGACTCCCTCTTAAAGGCCGCCGGTGATGGTGCAGGTTTGGCGTTTCTCGCCGATGGTTCACATTCCCCAACCCGTGAGCGTCTTCGGCAGGAGATTCTCCGTAAATTTCCGAAGGCCAAATGGGCGTCTTACGAGGCAAATGGTCACGAACTAGAGGTCGCCGCTGCTGCATTGGCGTTCGGTGAGGGTTCGGAGGTTGTGCAGCGCTTGGATCGTGCTGACATTCTGGTGACGGTTGACCGAGACATTCTCGGGGTGGAAGGGGACATCGCTGCGATTCGTGGCTTTGCTGCCCGCCGTAAGGTGGACGGCCCAAAGACCAAAATGAACCGCCTTTATGTAGTGGAAAACCGCTACACATTGACTGGTGGTATGTCTGATCATCGCCTGCGTCTTGCAGCGAGTCGTTCAGGGGCTTTCTTGAAGGCTCTCGCCAAGGAAGTTGCCAAGCTCTCGGGGGACCAGGCTCTTGCGTCGCTCGCTGCCAACCTCAAGGTTGCGGATACCAAGTTCAAGGACAAGTGGGTGGAGGAATGTGCTGCAGATCTTGTTGCTAACAAGGGCAAGGCTCTAGTGCTCGCAGGCCGTAAACAGCCTGTGGCTGTGCAAGCGTTGGCATTCGCGCTCAACGCTTCTCTCGGTGGCCTAGGTAAAACGCTTGAAGTGCGTAAATCTACCGTTGCGCCCGCCGCCTCCATTGCTGCTCTTGCTGAAGAGCTCCGTAAGGGTGCCACTAAAGCATTGTTCATCCTTGGCGGAAATCCAGTTTTCAACGCTCCTTCCGACGTTCATTGGGCGGAGGCTCAGGCGAAGGCATCCGTTGTAGTTCATCTTTCGATTGAGCAAAACGAAACGTCTGCAAAATCGCACTGGCACCTGCCTGCCGCTCACTACCTTGAGCAGTGGGAAGATAGCCTTGCTTCCGACGGCAGCTACGTAGTGGGGCAACCGGTAATTATGCCGCTTTATAGTGGCATCAATGCAAACGAATTGCTTGCGAAGGTTGCTGGTATTGCGGCTGATGCGCTGGAGCTCGTTCGCGAAACTTTCATCAAGGTGACAGGCGCTCAGGGTGATGCTTCCGCTTCTTGGGCCAAAACATTGAAGTCCGGCTTCGCTGAAGGCTCGAAAGCTAAGGCGATCAACGCTTCTCTACGTACCGAGGCTTTGGCAAAAGCAATGGTTGAGTCTGCGCCGTTGCGCCTGGCGGATAACGACTTCGAGCTCGTGTTCATCACTGATTCCAAGGTAGACGATGGGCGCTACGCCAACAACGGATGGCTCCAAGAACTACCCGATCCGATCACAAAGCTCACTTGGGATAATGCTGCCCTTATGAGTCCTGCGGCGGGTAAAAAGCTCGGAGTTGATACTGGCGATGTTGTTCGTATCTCTGTGGGTGAAAAGTCGGTTGACATTGCGGCCCTCATCTTGCCAGGACATGCGGACGATTCTATCTCTGTAGCGGTCGGCTACGGGCGTACGGAGGTAGGCAGCATCGGCAGGAGCGTTGGCGTGGACGTGTTCCCGCTCATGACCTCGAGCGAGAGTCGCTTTCGCACAGGGGTTTCTGTCTCGAAGACCGGCAAGCGTCACGCCCTCGCAGTCACTCAGGAACATGGGGCTCTGGAAGGCCGTGGTGCCGATCTTACCCGTCAAGCGACCGCTGCCGAGTGGACGGAAAATGCCGCGAATCCGAACTTCTTCAAGAAGATGGGGATCGATGCGCACGCTCCCGAGAACTTTTCGTTGTACACGCATCCTCCTCTCAACGACGTCCATGCATGGGGCATGGCGGTTGATTTGAACAGTTGCATCGGCTGCGCCGCGTGCATGACTGCGTGTCAGGCTGAAAACAACATTCCGATTGTTGGTAAAGAGCAGGTTATTAACGGTCGTGAAATGCACTGGATGCGCACCGATCGTTACTTCGCAAGCGAAGGTGGCGACGAAGACGAGCCCGAAATGGTGAGTCAGCCCATGATGTGTCAGCAGTGCGAAAATGCACCCTGCGAAACTGTCTGCCCCGTAAACGCCACCGTACACTCCGAGGACGGCCTCAATGTCATGGCCTATAATAGGTGCATCGGAACTCGGTACTGCGCGAACAACTGTCCCTTCAAGGTCCGTCGCTTTAACTTTTTTGACTACAATCAGCGTTCGATCACGAACTTGTATCGCTGGAACTTGATCAGCGAGAAGGGGACACCTGACACCATTCAGATGCAGAAGAACCCAAATGTGACGGTTCGTATGCGTGGTGTGATGGAGAAGTGCACATTCTGCGTTCAGCGTATTCAGGAAGCGAAGATCGCAGCCAAAGTGGTCGCGAAAGACTCCGGCGAACAGCCCCGCGTTCCGGCAGACACCTTTACTTCCGCTTGCGCTCAGGTTTGTCCTACAGATGCCATCGTCTTTGGTGACCTTCGCAACCCACAAAGTCGCCTTGCAAAGCTGAAGGAAGATCAGCGCGGCTATCGTCTCTTGGAGTATCTAAACACCGAAAATCGCGTCTGGTATCTAGCCCGGATTCGTAATCCCAATCCCAAAATGCCTGACGCCTCTCGTGCTGGGTCTGCCTCCAAGGGCGGGCACGGGCACGGACATGACGGTGGACATGGCAACGCAAGCTCGGAAACTGGAGGACATGCGTAATGTCTAAGACAAGCTTCACTCTCGAAACGCCGAAGGAACTAGTGCGGCCGCCCCTAGTCGACCATAACCGTTCCATTAGTTGGGTCACGGACAAGGTCTCAGACATCGTCGAGTCACCCACCCCAAAGTGGTGGCTGATTGCACTCTGTTTCACAGTTCCCGTTGCCCTCATGGGGTTGGTTTGTATCATTTACCAGATCTCGAACGGGGTGGGGGTATGGGGTGAAAATCATCCAAATGGCTGGGCTTGGGACATTACAAACTTCGTGTTTTGGATCGGCATCGGTCACGCGGGGACTCTCATCTCCGCTGTGCTTTTCCTGACGCGCCAGAAATGGCGCACATCCATCAATCGCGCGGCAGAAGCAATGACCCTGTTCGCCGTGGTGTGCGCGGGGATTTTTCCCGCAATCCACGTCGGGCGTGTTTGGTACGCTTGGTTCTTGGCGCCGATTCCCAACACCAACGCGATTTGGCCCAACTTCCGGTCTCCACTTTTGTGGGACGTCTTCGCGGTGTCCACTTACTTCTCGGTGTCTGTGTTGTTCTGGTTCGTGGGTTTGATTCCCGATCTTGCAACCCTCCGTGATCGCGCGAAGTCTCGTTTCGGTCAAATTGTGTACGGTGCGCTCGCCCTCGGTTGGCGCGGCGGCAATCGGCAGTGGCGCCACTATGAAATGGCTTATCTACTGCTTGCAGGCCTTTCGACTCCTTTAGTGCTGTCAGTACACTCCATCGTTTCGTTCGACTTCGCGACCTCGGTCATGCCCGGTTGGCACACGACGATCTTCCCCCCTTATTTTGTAGCTGGGGCAATCTTCGGCGGCTTCGCGATGGTGCTGACGATCATGCTCCCGGCTTCACGGATTTTCCCGCAGCTAAACGACATGATCACCCGGAGTCATGTGGACAAGATGGCGAAGATCATTTTGCTCACCGGTTCGATTGTGGGTTACGCTTATCTGATGGAGTTGTTCGTCGCTTGGTATGGGGCAAACAAGTTCGAAGGATTCACCTTCTTTACGGCACGAGCAGCCTTCAATGGCAAAGGTTGGTACCAGTGGGCTTACTGGATTATGATGTTCTGCAACGTCATCTCTCCTCAAATCTTCTGGTTCCAGAAGATGCGCACCAATTACATCGTGGTCTTTATTGTGTGTCAGTTTGTGAACGTTGGAATGTGGTTTGAGCGTTTCACGATTATCGTGACCTCGCTCGCTCAGGATTTCTTGCCCAGTTCCTGGGGACACTACTCACCTTCAACGACTGAAATCCTGACTTTCATCGGTACCTTCGGGATCTTTCTCACGTTGTTCCTGTTGTTCATGCGCTTCCTGCCCATGATCGCTATCTCGGAGGTCAAGGGTGTCACGCCCGAGGCTGATCCTCATCACCATCACCCCAAGCACTAGATTCGTCATGTCGCAGCCACGCAAAGTGTATGGCCTGGGAGCCGAGTTTGACAGCGCAGCCTCTCTGATGGCCGCCGCTGAAAAAATCCGGGACACAGGATTCGCGCATTGGGACGTTCACACACCCTTTCCCATTCATGGGATGGACAAAGCTATGGGTCTCGGGAAATCCAAGTTGAGCGCCGCGGTGTTCGTGGGCGGTCTCATGGGGCTCCTTACTGGAGTGCTTTTGGTCACCATCCCATCTTTCGTCCTGTACCCAATCATCGTTCACGGAAAGCCCTATAACTGGGCCACTGCACCCGCGTTCTTTCCAATTATTTTCGAGCTCACGGTGCTTTTCTCTGCCTTCACAGCTGTGGGCACCATGTTCGCAATGAATCAACTTCCGCGTCTTAATCACCCCGTTTTCAATTGGGATCGCTTCAAGCGCTTTACGGATGACGGTTTCTTAATGGTGATTGAAGCTCGTGACGCCAAATTCTCCGAGTCCCGGACCAAGGCCCTCCTCGAAGAAATCGGCGGCAAAAACGTCACCCTGATCCACGACTAGTTATGGTGCGCTACTTTCTATTTTTCTTCGTGCTCGTGGCGGCCGGTGTCGTTTCGCTAGCAGGTTTTCGGGGAGAGAAGTTCTCAAAAACGCCTCTCCAGATCACGCCGGACATGAAGCACCAGCCCAAGGTGATCACCCAGCACGGCAGCACCTTCTTTGCCGATAACCGTGGGGATCATCCTTTAGTCGCCGGAACCATTCCCGTGGGATACAATCTTCCAGGACGTTACTCACAATCGGGTGTCAACAATCAGGCCGGCAATTCCACTTTCACGAGCGAACCCACCTATCGAGACACCGGTATCATGGGGGAAGTTTACGGTGATGGGATCGCCCTGGAAGTGAATGCTCGGCTTCTGGAACGCGGTCGCGAGCGTTACGAAATCTTTTGTTCTGTTTGTCACGACCGCTCCGGTAGCGGTAACGGTGTGACGAAGGCATTTGGCCTCGCGACGGTTGCTTCCCTTCTGGACGATCGCATCAAGGCTCAGCCCGATGGCCAGATCTTCTCGACGATCACGAACGGCAAAAACACGATGGGCGCTTACGGCCCCAGCATCGCAGTGGAAGATCGTTGGGCGATCGTCGCCTATGTTCGGGCACTGCAGAAAACCCAGCTAGTAAAGCTCGATCAGCTTTCCCCTGAAGCGAAGGCCCAATTGGAAAAGAAGTAATGAGCCACCCTACGGAAAACTCCACTTTGTCAGCAGAGCAGTTTGATCCTGCTCTTGGTAAGAAGCTGTCCTCGCTAGGCTTTGGCGTGTCTGCTTTGGGATTGGTCATCAGCGCCATAGGTTTCATGACATCCCGCGAGCAGTTTGCCTTCTCGTGGTTATTCGGTTTCATGCTGGTATTCACGCTGTGCGCAGGCGCTCTCTTTTGGACCGTCTTGCACCACGCAACGGATTCGGAATGGGGCATTCTTGTTCGTCGTCAGATGGAGAATGTCGCTGGGATTCTCCCCGTCTTGGGCTTATTTTTTCTCCCCTTGATTTTGTTTTGCGCTCCCATTTTGTGGAAATGGTGGGATGTCGCACCCGGAGTAGATCCGCTGTTGGACGCGAAGTCTGCGTTTTTGAACCACACATTCTTCAGCCTCCGTTACGTACTGTATTTCGGGGGACTCGGCTGGGTTGCGATGGTCCTTTCCAAGCGCTCCGTAGCGCAGGATGCTGATGGAGCTGCAAAGCACACCTTTGCGATGCGCAAGGCTGCGATTATTGGTTTGCCAGTTTTCGCGGTGTGCTTGACTTTCGCCGCAGTCGACTGGCTCATGGGCTTGGATTACCATTGGTTCTCGACAATGTGGGGCGTCTACATCTTCGCCGGAGCCGCGGGTAGCTCGATGTCCCTCTTGGTGTTGATTGTCACCGGTCTCCGTAGGAATGGCTATTTAAAGGCCGTCACGACCGAACACTATCACGTCATGGGCAAGTTCATGCTCACGTTTGTCGTCTTCTGGGCATACATCGGTTACAGCCAGTACATGCTCATCTGGTACGCGAACATTCCTGAAGAGACAATTTACTTCAAGATCCGCAACACGGAGAGCTGGCACTATCTCAGCACCTTTCTCGTGCTCGGCCGTTTCTTCATTCCCTTTCCGTTCTTGTTGTTCCAGTCCACAAAGAAGAACCCCAAGATTCTCTGTGGAGTCGCCTCCTGGATCATCTTCATGCAGATCGTCGACATTTACGTGATCGTTTTGCCGTCCTTACATCAGACTGGTTTCTCTCCCAGTGTTTTCGACTTGGCTTCGCTGGCAGCCGTGGGTGGTGCCGCCGCGGGCCTATACTTCCGTCGTCTTTCGGCCTCCTGCACCTTCCCGAAACGCGATCCTCGCCTTGCTGGTTCCGTTAACCTTCATAATTAGTCATGAGTCAGTCTCACGAATCGACAGGTTTTTCCCCTGGTAATCTGCTCTTAGCAGCTGCTAGCTTTGGCGCTGTGGTTTTGGTTGTGTTTTCACTCACCAGATCCGTACAGCCCGAGTTGGATGTAGACGCGAAAAGGGGGGAGCATCGTCTGGAGGTTCGCAAGAAGATCAACGCAGACGAGGCCGCGCACCTTGCGACTCTTGATTGGGCTGATAAGAACGCCGGTACTGTGAAGGCGCCGATTGAAATCGCGTCGAAAATCGCACTCGCGGAGTTGTCGGCCAAAAAACCAGTCGCTTCAGCCGTCAAAGTGGAACCGTTGCTCGCAGCCCCATCGGGCGGAGACGTGCCAAACATGCCCTCCGCTCCCGGAGGTGCCGTCACGATTCAGTTCCCGAAGGTGAGCGCACCCGCTCCCGCTCCCG
>CAIWVL010000282.1 GCA_903916085.1 uncultured Spartobacteria bacterium | reverse complement strand
TTACGATCTCACTGGCTCCGTTTCCCCGCGCCGGCTCTGTGGCGCTTGTCGCCGACAAACATAGCCAGCTTCATTTGTTTTTTGAGGATTTGTTTCGCATCCAAGCTAGGCTGGACCGTTAAAACGTCATAGATCGGAGTCATGCGAAAGCGGCCTTCCGGCCCAAGAAACAGGCTGAAATTTTTGGCGTGGCCGTCCGGTGCACCTATCAGCCAGAACAGAATTTGCGCCTTCACGAAGGTTTTTTGGTCCTCGGCGGGCACATCACTACTGCTCAGAAGCTTTAGAATTTCGGCAATTCCTGGACCACCTTCGGACTGGTATTTACGGCTCGGAGGGATGGAAAGCGCCTGACAGCAATCTTCCATAGGCAGTCGCAGCAGACGTCCGTCTCGAGCCCATTTGCGGTCGAAGCGCTCAATAACGAGAGCCTTCGTAGTGCCAAACCGTTTAATTTCGGCAGCGTTCACCGGCAGGCCAAAAGCTGCCATAAGCTTCAGGCAATAATACTCGTTTTCAACGCTGTTAGAGAGATCTAATCCGTTGGGTAAAGCGCCAACTTGTGTTTTGAAAAGATGCGTCGTGGGTGTGGTGCCTCGGGGCTTTAACCATTTCCCCTCATAGAAAAGTAGCGCTGTCTTTTCCTGTGCGCCCGCGACAGAAATCCGAAAATCTTGGTCGCGGCTTAATCCCAGGGGCGCTTGCGTGAGGTTTTTAAGGAGAGCTTCAATTTCATCGTCTTCCAGGACTTTGCCTTCGATGGTTGTCGTGCGCGGCTCCTCACTGTCGTCATCGGGGATGAACTGTAAGGCACCCACGCAATCCCGGCCGATCTCCGAGAGCAGACTATACGCATCTGTTCCTATTGCTCCGACCTTCTCTGCCACGCGTTTTCTGAGAATGTCTGAGTCAGGAAGGAGGTTTTCGAAAACTGCTGTGACGGCCCCTCCTTTGTAGGGGTCCTCGCGCAGAGGCATGGAAATCGACACGGGAATCGCATGCGCTGCTTCCAACCAACTTTGCGCGTAGCGGAACTCCATCGCACCACTTGTCTCCTTCAAGAGGTGGCCGACCAGACTGCCGTTTTGCAGGACGCGGAGTGGTTTGTTGCGGCGTGTCCTACCCATCAGAGATAATTTTCCATGTTCTTGTCCCAGTCCGTGGAACGGGGAGTGACCTTAAGTTCAAGGTCGAGCGCGGCCAAAACCGTCAGCAGGTTTTCAAGACGCGCGGCGGCGTTACCTGTCTCTAGCAGAGAAATGGTCGCCTGGCGCATGGCCGTCTTCTCTCCGAGCTGTTTCTGGCTCATGCCGAGCTGTTTACGGGCACGGCGGATAATGTTACCAAATTGCTTTGGGTCGCGAGCCAAGTGCATGTCGGGAACATACGCCAAATTGGATAAGTCTGCACTATCCATTTTGGAGTATAATACAAAGTTATCTGATTTGGCGTATGAAATGCCGCCGCCGCTGCTCTTCTTGTTCGAGGCGCGTCGTCCATTTGTGGACCTCATTGCGGCCACGTGGCCTGGGTGAAGGTGTTTCAATCCATGAACTCCGCGTCGCGTGGCCCATCGACGAGAAGAAACGTGTTTGCTGCCATGGTTTAACGCAGGTCAATGCCGCCGTCACTGCGCATGGATCGGATGCTCTGTCCTCCCAATCGATACACCGTCTGGCCTGAGTCGCGTGGCGGGAGGTGGTAGACCACGAGGTCAGACACATCATCCCCGATGCTGGCCAGCATTGCATCCACGGCCTCCAGACTGTGAGTGCTCACAAAGAGTTGGACGTCCTGCTCCCTACACATTTCGCGAAGGAACCCGAACACCCCCGAAAGGGCCTCGGGATGCAGCGCAGTTTCCACTTCATCCAGCAGCAGTACTCCGCCCCTGGCCTGCACGACTGCCGAGGCAAAGGCCAGGGCACGGCGCATGCCGTCGCCTTCCACAGCTAGTGGGACATGGCCTATTTTGGAGTCATAGAGGTGAATGACCGCACCCCGGCCTTCCGGAGAGCGAATCTCGATGTCCTCCAAATCGGGAGCCAATTTTTGGAGCAGCCTAATAATAGGATAGGAAATTGCTTTTACCCCCCGGCACGATTTCTTCAGCCCGGACGCGGGTGCGTTAAACCAGCATGCGACCAACCGGGCGCGGGCTGCTTGCGTTGGCTAGCGCCTCGGCCGCACGAGCACGAGCTGGCCGACGCGATCTTCCGCGATCCAGCGGATGCTTCCGGAAATCCGCGGATTGAAGAAGTTATCGATGACGCCGACGTAATGGTCACCGCCGACCTCAGCGCGTCCCACCGCCACGACTTGATGTCCCCAGCTAAGCTCTGGCTTGCGCGGCAAGAGCACCACGCAGGAGATCAGCACGGGCCGGCCCGCGGAAAGTTCGGCGCCCAAGAGTTGTCGGTCATAGCCCGAGAGCGCGACGTCGAAGTCAACTCCCCGTTCGTCAGCATCCGCCTGAATGGCTTTAGCGAGATCGTCCGGAAAAGCGCCCGCGAGGGACATTTTTCCATCCGCGTAGCCCTCGAGATCTGGGATGACTTCCATTCGCATCCGCCGGCGCAAGCGACGTACCAAGTCTTGCGCCTCTAACCCTCCCCAGGCTGCGGCGCTGGGACGGGCCGACCAGAACGCGATGAGGCTTGCGCCAGCCGTCGGTACGCAACCCGAAGCCACGGCCGAGCCGTCCGGCGCCTTCATCGGAAACTGCTGAATCGGCGGCACGCCCGCCAAGGCGAAGGCCTGCGGCGAGATCACTTCGCGCAGCCCCTCTAAACTGAAGTCGATGAGACGTCCGTTTTCCATCCAGGCGAGATAACCAGCTGAGCCGTTGGAGCTGCGTAATTCGGCCCACCAAAATGGAGGTTCTTGCCGAACCCAGCGCGTGGGCTGCGTCTCGACCCGCCGAACCTTGGCAACTTCGACCGACTCCAGCGCTTTATGTACGAGCCCGGCGCTGCGGAGTGCCGACAGGTGCGACTCAGCCTGGACGACCTCTCGCTTAGGCTCGGCGCAAACGAGGAGAGGCGCAGCGATGACGAACAGGCTGGCACGCAGGATCGTCCTCATGGCGGGTAAAATCATGGGGTTAGGCCGTTAGTGAACTGGGTTGTTAGTAAAACCCACCCTTTCGAGCTCCTTAAGAACAAAATCCTGAAACCTGTTCAAAAATCCGCCTTCTATTCCCGTTGGGACGGCTGGGGGAGGTAGCAGATGGAACCGAGGACCGAAGGTTCTGAATTCTAACTATCCGTACAAATTTCGCGTATTAACCGCTTGATACTGACCGAGCATGTAGAGTTCACACACAAGCGCCGCCAAGCCCGGAGGCGAGGCGGCGCGAAGAAGGGCGTCCACCTACCGGACGCGAGCGTTCTAACTAGAGGCTCCTGAGGTAGGCCACGATGTCTGCGATCCCTTGAGCGCTCAAGCCGAGTTGAGCCGGTTCGTACATGAGCGAGCGCTTCATCGGCGTCAGCGACTCAATCTTTGAACGAGGGATCGTTTGCAACATCGCTCCCGTCGATTTCAGAATAACCGGATCTCCACTGGAAAGCACTATTCCCTGAATAGTAAGGCCGTCCTTGGTTTTCACCTCGGAACCCGCGTAGCCGTGAGCAATGGTGCCGGAAGGGTTACTGATAGCATCTGCAATCATCTCTGCAGTCTGCTGCCTGCCGTACTCGGTCAACTCCGGTCCAAACTCCGCCCCAACGGCCCCGATTTTGTGGCAGGCGTAACAGGCGCCCACCGCCGCCTTCCCGCGTTCCACGTCTCCTCCGAGTTTAACGATCTGGGAAGCGGGCGGGAGTACCGGAGCGTTCGGCACAGGCGGAGGGAGCTCCACAGCCGTGAGTCGGACATTGTCAGGGTCGTAAAGGCCCGCAGGTTTGAGCTTCGCATCCAGGCCGTGGGCGGACCAGTCGTTCGTTTTCCGGTTCAAGAGCCACCAGAGCGCCAAGCCGCTGTGCGACGAGTCTTTGCTGCTCGCAGCGGCCAGCATCGCATTAGCAGCCTCTTCGCTGGGAGAAAACGCCAACGCGGTGAGCATCAGCTTGCGCTGCGCGGAGGACAGCATCGGAGACGAAGCGCGCGCCGCTAAAGCCGGAACCGCCTCCGCAGGATGCAACCGCCACGCGAGCCACGCAGCAGCTTCCGTCCATTGCAGAGGATCCTTGGCTATGACACTGGAAAGCGCTGCGTAAACCGCTCCCTCCTTGCCCTCACTACCCAAGCCGATTGCATCCAGATAGGCACGGTCTTTGCCATCGAACTTCATGCCAATTTGGGCCAGCAACGGCACGCTATCCGCAGCGGGCACGTCACGTAGGCTAGTTGCCACCTCCCGGCGGACGGCGGCAGACTCGTCCCCAGCGAGTTTCCGAGCCAATGCAAGGCCATCTGCGCCCGAGCGCTTGAGCGCCCGATAGGCTACCAGTCGACGCTGTGCATCGCTCTCATCAAGCATCCCGCGCACCTTCGCTTTCCCAACCTCACCCATTTGCGCCAGCAAAAACACCGCTCTCGCCTGAATGTAGGGATTGGAGTCCTTGAGCAGTTCCTCCACTGCGGGCACCGCATTGTCTCCCTGCGCCTTCAAGCGGGTAAAGCCGCTGTAGCGCACGTTCACCGCAGGGCTCTTCAGTGCCGCGATCTGGCCCTCCGTGGTGTTTAGGTCAAACTTCGGAACGACCGATTTGAAACCCTTGGGCGCAATCCGATAGATCGCACCAGTTGCGCGGTCGTCCCGGGTAGCATGGCCGCCCACGCCCGGGTCGTACCAGTCTGCGACATACAACGCCCCGTCCGGGCCCACGCATACGTCGCTGGGCCGGAACCAGTTTTTCAAACCTGCCTGAGCTCCGCGGCCCGCGAGGAAGTCCGAGCCAGCCCATTCCTTTTCCTTGTTGGAGGTGAAGAACTCCATGCGTTCCAACTTCCAGTCAGCTCCGTCCGCCTTCGGGTGGTAACCATAGATGACGTTTTTTCCGGATTCGCAAGCGAGGAGCAGCCCCTGCCATTTCTCGCCCAACGCGCCGTTTTCATAGAACGCGACGCCCGTCGGCGCGCCTCCACCGTACACATCCCCTGCCGGCATGGTCCCTGGATCCTCCTGCCGCCATTCTGCGATGGGCACGTCCTGTCCGGGCCGGCGGTCGGCAGCCCAAGTACGTTTGCCGTCTGCCGAAGCGAACCCAGCATTACCGCCTTCAAGCATGGCGCTCACACGGCAGGCGGGCGGATCGTCGTTGTCACTTTGGAAAACATCGCCCATGGAAGTGACTGCCTGTTCGTAACTGTTTCGGAAGTTATGGCCAATGATCGAAACCTGACTTCCATCAGGGTTCATCCTAGCCGCAAAACCGCCAATCCAGACGTGGCCGTCATCGCTGCGTTGTCCGGCGATGTTCTGGAGTTGGTAAGGACTTCCCATCCGGAACGTTTTGCCGGACTTATCGGTAAACTCCACCCCCGTGTTGCCCTGATTCCAATACCAGAGCCCATCCGGCCCGGCGGTAACGCTATGCAGGCTGTGGTCGTGCTGGCGCCCGTTGAAGCCGGTGAGAAGCACCTCTTTTTTATCCACGGCAGGATCAAATTTTCCATCCCCATTAACGTCTGTATAAACCAGCAAGTCCGGCGGTTGCGACACGACCACTTTGTTTTCAAACACTGCAATTCCGAGCGGCGAAGCGAGCCCCGGTTCTTGCACGAACACCGTGGATTTGTCCGCAACTCCAGCGCCGGTGGAATCCTCCAGCACTACGATACGGTCGCCATCGGGCTGGCGTTTGGCCTTACCACGGTAGTTTACGCCCTCGGTGACCCAAAGCCGACCTTGGGCATCAAAGTCCATGTTGGTGGGATTGAGCAAGTGCGGCGACTTCGCCCACAACGTGGCCTCTAATCCTTCGGGGAGCGTGAACATTCCGACCGGCACCTCAGTGGGCCAGTCGGCGGCGATGGGTTCCGACGCAGGAACGGGCTTGGGCGGTTGCGAGGTGAAGACGCGGAACCGCACCTTGGCAGCACTGGGCTGTCCCGCGCGAATCGCACCACCGTCATCAATACCTACGAGCGTCTCCAGACGTTCCACTCCGGGCGGAAGATCGTAGGCCACGACAGAAGCGGCATGCACGCCAATCCCTTTTTCGTAGGTCTTGCCTGCGATCCGTAACGGTTTGCCCTCCGTATTAACGTTTAGCTGAGCCTGGCCCCACCCGCTAGTGGCCGACTTCCAACGCATGCTACCCAATTCCTTGCGAGTCCCGTCTGCAAACACGAGCGTCGGCTCAATCCAGTTGGCCCAGTCGCAGGCGATTTCGCCCTCGGGATCCACCACGAGATACAGCTCCTTGGCGCCTTTCAGTGGAGCGGCAAGGAAAACCAAACGCTCAGCCGACGCACTCGCCAGCACGCCGCTTTCGACCACCGGCTTGTTCGCCGACGCACTGTTTCCAGTGCGATCAGCGGGTGTAGTGGCACCCAACTTTGGAAACTTCGCCTCCCGTTCGGTCTGCACCTCCGCCGCGGGGATCGCCTTGAATTCAGCAGCTTTAGGCAAGGTTAGGTGTGGTTTGTTGGCGCCCTTATCGTCCAGATTAGAGTTGAGCTCTTGCTCGGTCAGCGGAGCGGATGCAACACCTTGCACTGGCACTTCGAGCCCAGCCACCCACACGATCGCGTTAAGCGCGAGCGTCCGAAACCCGTCCACGGCCCAGTTCCGATGGTAATGCCCGCCCGTAAAGCCCACCCCACGCCCGCCGTCCGGCCGCTGGACGCCCCACATCAGGCTCTGCGGCTTATCCAGGCCAGCCACCCCGTGTTCATTCCAAAGATTGATGTAACGCTTGATCCGCTCTCGGGTAGGCGTTGCCGTAACTAGGTCGAGCACCTCCCCACGCTGAGGGCGGAAGCGCATGTTGTAATAAAATTCGTCATAGGCCTCTACCGTAGAGGACACCCCCCGTGAAACAGGATGATCGGGCAGAGCCTTCAGATCCGCGACCCAATGCGGATTGACGGACCAGCCCGTTTCAAAAGCGCCCCCAATCCAAGGGCGATAGTATTTTTCCCCCTCCGCCGCGCCCGGATGCACCGCGTAGTGCATAAACATGATACCCACCCCTTTTTTGGCGAGTGCATCCATCTTTTCCCAACCTTTGCCGACCACACTGGTGCCGTCTGCGTAAATCACCACGGCCTTGGCTCCATCGAGAACGGATTCATCCGCCGGCCAGCCTTTGAGCACCTCGGCTTTCAAATCCACACCCTTCTGCTGATTAAGCGCCTTGGCCAGAAGTTCGCACCCGGCGTAAAACTCATGTTCACCCGGTCCGTGGCTGCGTCCGCCTGCTAGAAAAACGACTCTGTTTTCAGCAAAAACAGCCTCCGGTAGCCCCAGAAAGAGGGTGATAGCTAGTGAAAGTTTCATGTGTTGGGGTAGGAACAGCGTTGGGGAGCAGTTTTCTTGGGAAAAATCAGCGATTTTGGCGCAAAAACTTAGGTCCGGTACCGAGGTGGAGCGAGAATGATGCGGCAGACTCGCTTAACATAGTCGAAGAGGGTGCCGCTGAGGCGTTGGACGCGGAGGTCGATCGGGGCAAGCAATCTTTGGTGTCTTCCCGTGTTCGCATCAGCTTGATGTCGTTCCTCAGGAATGGCAGGAACGGCCATTTGGCCACCGTTGTCGGGGATGTAGCGATAGCCCTTGCGATTCTGACGCCAACGGGCTCATCGAAATGAAGGTAGCCCCGTTGGGTGAAGGGCGATTTGCGGCGGCGGCTCATGGTTCAGCTTAACTGGGGGAGTTGATGGTGAAGGCTCTCCAAAACTTCCTCCCCCAGTTCGCCGGCGGCTTGCGCCAACCTTTATTGCCAGTTTTCACCGGCTGAGCCTCAGCGTAAAGCAGATGCTGTATAGTATCTGTAAGCAAGTAGTCGCAATATCCATGAACATAAACGTCCATCTCAATCTTGGTGTCATCTTGGTCGCCGTAGTGGCAGCCAGACTTGACTTTGCAAACTGATTCCTGCCTCCCAAATGAAGGCAGCGACTGAGGGTGCATAATGAAGCTCTTGATGTCAAACTGCTGAACTTGCAGCCATCCAGAATCCATGGCCACGCATTCAATGACAACTGCATCGCCATTCTGGGGTTTGTTTTGATGTATGAAGCCAGAACAGCTCACCGTGCGCCTGAGAATGATTTCGGGATGGTTGGTTGGATGGGCGAGAAGGTGAACAGTTTCAACCTGGCCGGGTTTGGCCGGGTTGAGATTGGATTGGCAGTCATCATCGAGATCACACGAGCCCGGCATACGGGTCTGGCACAGGTCGGGGAATGTCGGGCAGTGGACCGCGCCCGGCAGCCAGCCATTGATCGACGGCTCGGGCCACGAGGGGCGCATTTTCATACAGGAGGTTTAGGGGCAGTCCCCTGCGGTGCTGATCATACCATTCCCAGCGCAGTTCCAGGACTCGCAGGCCTTGATCAAGTTCCAGCCGCTCCAAGGTCCGACGTGCCGCCTCCATGCGTTCAGGTGGCACTCCCACTGGGCGGAGCAGCAGCGTCGGGAGTTCCAGTTCAAACCAGCCATCCTGCACCTCAAAGGGATCGAGCACGCGATCATCCAAAGTTCGCTTACTGCTGTTAAGCGCACCATCCACGAAGCGGAAATTGTCCCATTCATAGGCAAGGTTCGGCGTGTTGTTGCGTTTGCAGGTATCCCACGACACGAAATGATCCACTTGCCCGTCATGGATATACATGGCGTAGTAGCCGCATCGACCTCTGAAGCCTTGGCGCAGGTCTGGGCGAAAAGGTGACCAGAAATCTCTGGGACGATCAGGCAACGGCTGATGAGTTTGAACCCAATTCTGTCCTTTCTGGCGGCAGTCGGCGTCAAACGCAGCCGGTTCAGGACGGATCGGTGAAGGGACACGAATCATCGCTCATCTCCTTTGGCAACGAGCCAGCGCGGCCAAAAGGGATCACCACCGGCCAGTGTGCGCTCCAATTCAGCTTGGATCGCTGCCACATCCCGACCTTCGCGTTCACCCTTGATCCAGCGGTTCGCAGCGATCAACGCCAGCTCAGCCTCCTTCGAATAGCCGCTCTTCATGTCAAAGGCGGGGGATCGCAGCCATTCCACCACGCTGCCGCGCCGAGCCCACTTCACGTCTTCCAGCTTCACCCGGCCTTCGGGCGTCATCTCCAGGTTGAAAAGCCGGTCACGAGCTTCATCGAAGATCGTCTCCAGGGAAGCCAGCACGAAGGGCGCATGAGTCGTGGCGATGACCTGCACCTGCGGCCCTCCGGAGGTTTCGAGCAGACGGTTCAGCACCGCCACCACGGCGGGGAGGATGGTTCTTTGCCACTGCGGATGCAGGTGCGCCTCCACTTCGTCCCAGAGGAGCACGATACGCTGGGTGGTCTCATGGTTCCGCTGCGCTGCCGCAGCCACATGTTCCGTCCATGCCCACACCAGCATGTAGGCGAGAGACAGGATGCGCTTCATCCCGGCGGAGGCTTGCGGCAGCGGCACCGCTCCGTAGGGCATCTCCAGAGTGGGCACGTCTCTCACTCCCATGCCGGGGACGCGGACAGATTTTCCTGGCACCAGCGGTGCCTCGGCTCCGCCAGGAGACAGCTTCACCAGCACCTCCTTCAGCGTCGTAAAGGCCCCATTGGACTTCAGGCTCCACGTCTCCCAGTCTTCCAGCAACCCACGGCAGATGACGGTGCCATTGTCATCCCGCAATCCATCCCAAAGCTGCTGCCTGCTGAACTGAAACGCATCTGGACGGTCCAGTTTACGCTGGGTGTCCGGGAGCTTCTCGCTGCCCCCGTTACGCTCCGGGTCCCACAGCGAGAAGCCGCCATCAATGCGGGCATAAATGACCAGGCCAGGGCTGGGCGGACGCCTCGCGGGCAGCGGCGACCAGTCGAGTGAATCCCGGCGATAGGAGCACTCTACTTCGGAGTTTGGGCCTTGCTTGCCATGCACATGATAGCGGATGCTCGCCTCGTTGACGCCGACGGCGGGATGAATCACCCGTTCCTCTGCCCAGCACCGCGTCAAGGCCCACCACGCCACCTCCAAAACGAAGGTCTTGCCTAACCCGTTGTCACCCGTGACGACGTTGAGCCTTTCAGCAAACTCGAAGTCGAGTTCGTCCGTAGGTCCGAGGTTTCGCAATGAAAGGGTTTCAAGCATGGGGTTCAGTCAGGTTTTCTGGCGACACGCTGGTTAGAGCTGGCTCGGTATGCGGAGCCAATCGGATCGGTTTTTAAGTAAGCTTTCCGGATGGTTCCAAGGTGGTTTTGGTTGGCTAGGTTAGTTCTCTTTCTTTCGCAAGCTTTGTTACTTTTTGGGCGCTTGCAGCCCCGGAGCGTAGCGGAGGGGCAAAAGCGCCCAAAAAGTTCCACTCCAATTTTCTCCCCTCATGCAGCGGCCTCCAACGGCCCGCTTGATTGAGGTCGATAACATTTCCAAGGCGTGCGGTCTCCCAAGGCTTGATGTGGTTTGAGTCGGTTGTAGTCCTCAAACCACCTTCTCAATGGCAGCTCGAGCTCATGGACCGTTTCAGGTGCCCACAAATACACACCCTCGCGCTTCACTGCGCGCCACAGCCGTTCAATAAACACGTTGTCCAGCCTCATCCTTTTGCCATCCAATAACACCCCGATAAATTCGACATTGTCTCCAAACAACTCATTGTGCAGTTGCCACCGTTCGAGGTAAGCGATGGGAGACGCGTGAGAATCCTCATCCTGTCGGTGTAGCACTGACAGGCCAAAAAATCAGGACATGAGACTTTGATAAACTTTTTCTCTTCAGGACGAAACCAAACTTGGTGTTCGTTACCTTCCTCGTCGGGTGGCAACCCTACAGAGGCTTGGGTGGGGCGCACGAAGAGGCTGCGTTCGGCGGCGTATTCTCGAAAAATCCTGACCTCTTCGACGTAATGGGGATTACCGCCCTGAAGACTCGCAACTGCCTGAGCGCGGCATCGTAACTCTTCAACATGTGTTTTGAGCGGGACTCCCTGATGCGTGACGACAGACTCATACTCGAACATTAGTTGGCAATGGCTGAAAAGACAAACTGTTCGACAAAGCGTAGGCACAAACAGGGGGAACTAGCACTGCATTTCCTTTTTCCAAATTGTAGAAATTTTCCGCTGTTACTCTGGCAGGGGCCCGCATGAGAAGGGGCCTCGTGAAATCTGCAGCACACAAGACTGGATGTTCAATTTTTCTTCCGCCATGAGCCCGATAGGTGAGGGGGGCGTGCCTACGGCGCGAGGTGGCGTTGGTGCAGCGGTAAACTCGGACGACTCGGTTCGCGGGGAACTAGGGAGTCCCAGTGAGTTGTGGTGCCAACTCACTGGGTTCGTAATCGGCCCTTGAAAAATTACACTTCAGAAGTCATTGCGGTAGAGTCGTTAAAGGTCGATCTTTCAAAATACGTGCCTCCTAGGAGGGATAAAGGCCAGCGATGCTCGGTTACCCTGTTGCGTGAGGCTCGACAGGTCGCTCTGGGGTAGCTGGAAACTCGAAGGACTCGGTTCGGGGGGAACTAGGGAGTACCGGTGAGTTGTGGCGCCAACTCACTGAGTTCGTAATCGGCCCTTGAAAATTACAATTCAGAAGTCATTGCGGAAGACTGGTTAAAGGTCGATTTTTGAAAATTCGTGCTCCCAGGGAGGGGTAAAGGCCAGCTAACCTCTATTTCCCGGTTGTCTTGGGCGATCCGCCCAGGATCGCAGTGAAGTCGAGAAACTCGGTTCTAGGGGGAACCTCGGCGCTTCTATGGGGGGCTAATTCACTCTCCTCGATTCGGTCACCTAGAATGGGGACGCTGGCACGCAGCAATTCAACACACCCAGCTTCCCCAGCTTTGATGACTTCAGGAAGGAGAGTTAAGATCCTTTCCCAGGATGGCTCCTTTCTCGCTTTGGTGCTTTTTCCTACAACAACGAGAAATAAATTTGTTGTGTGGCGATCTCCCTCAACCTCAAAATGGGTGTGAGATCCGATCATTGAACCGAGACACGTCCGAAGCTGGAAATACAATGTTGCCGGAGCGGCTTCACTGTAATGCTCGAGCTTTCGCATGATGTCCCCAGCAACACCATACAGGGCTTCTTCTGGCAAAGCCGGAGCTGGACTTTGAAAAAGATCAGGTGGTGGAGTTTGTGAATGCGGCTTTATTTCCGATTGAGTATTTTGGTCTGTGTTATTATTTGTTTTGTATTAAATATTGAATATGTGTATCTATGGATATATTATCTATAGGTAGAGCATGGCTATTGGTGGAAATGGGTGACTTTGCTTGATTTAAAAGCGAGGGTGTATTATTGCTCTCTGAATGGTTTCAGATTTAATTGCTAAATCTGGTCCCATCTGACATTTTGCTTATGTGTTCAATGCCCGAATAAAGTTTGATTATGTTTCGTGTGGTGGCGTTGCATTGTAATTCTTTCCCTCCATGGTTGTATTTGTCTGAAATGTGATGACGGTGATGAGTTTTTGCATACGGTGTGTAACAGTAGAGATTCACGCCAATGCTGATCTATATCCGTATTGCATTATTTTATTTAGTGACGGCATTGTTAATGTCTGTTAGCTTTAATGGTGCTGCGGGTTTGTTTTGTGCTGTGGTAATCTGGTTTTTTTTGTGCCTCCCTAGAGGCACGAATTTAACGGGAATGGGTTTTTTACTCTGGAAATGTGCCCTCT
>CAIWVL010000281.1 GCA_903916085.1 uncultured Spartobacteria bacterium | reverse complement strand
TGCTCCCAAAAATCTCTGCTTTTCGCGGCATTATTGGCATCACGATCCAATCGTTTCTTTTCGCTCATTACAACCGATGGATCTGAATCGAGTCCAAAAATTGCTGTTATGCCGTCAGCAAGAAATTCAGAAACGCCACCCGCTACTTTCGGTCTCGTTGTTTGGGGACATTCGTACTCCTTTCCTCGCTTATCATCGCCTGTAACTTGCGGCCCATGCCCGACCAACTTTCCTTCACCGTTTAGTTCAATAATCCACCGGACGGCCTTGGGTGAAAACGCCAAGTCATCCAGAAGTTTCCGAGAAACGGCAAAGTCGTAGAGATGTTTTAGTAGCATGGTTAGATTTCTCCTTCCACTTTTGGGAGCACCCGGTCGGGATGGCAATCGAGACGCGAGTTTTGCAGACTAGCTTGGAAAAACAGCGGCCTCGGTTTGATAGGTGCTGAAGTCGAACGCAGCTTGTTCGCCGCATACTCTTTTTTACGCTTCGTCTGCTCGCCCTTCGGATAACCGAGCAATGATTGCTCAAATTCGGCACCTTGGCGGGATTCCTCCTCAGGAGTGAGCCAACGAAACCCAGCAGCGCGGTCTCGGTGATCAAACAGATCGTACAACATCAACCCAAGTGGTTCGTTGATAGTGGCAGTTGGCCCCAACTCTAAATGACGTCGAGTCAGAGCCGCCTCAGGATCGGGCTCCCAATCGAAATCCGCTGCGAACTCGCGCATTCCAAGGCCGGGACGGTGAAAACACTTTCCGGAACGGGCGCGGCCTTCGATTTCACGCAAGTATTTGGCGAGATTATCGCGGGGCGGCTGAGCTAATGGCGTCAAACGCACTTCTGCGGTAATCAGGTATTCCACGTCCTGAAGAGCAAGCATGTTGCGCTGAGTCCCATCTGCGGCTCCGCCTCCAGCATGGATCACCGAAGTTTTTTCTGGCTCCCGCATCCAAGTCTTTGCACTGTCTAGACTTATCACCTTAGTTACCTCATTACGTCGAATCGAAATCCATCGTCCTCGTTTAATAACGCGAATACTGTCAATTAGGTAAAACATTTGGGGTTCCCAAAAGATGGCTTCGAGAATTCCCCGAGCTGCGGAGGGTGTCATCACGGGATAGCTAACGCGTTCCACTTTCATCTCGGGCCGTGTGAAACAGGCGAAATCTCCCCAAACGCGGAGGGTAACAAGGGTGGGTGGTTTCATGCGATAAAGTCGTCGGGCTGAGTATTGTCCAAAATAAGACCGAGATTGGGGTGGTAGCAGGAGACGTCCAAAACGTAGAGTTCTAGGTTGGGGAGGATCGGACGAATTAGTTGGCGTGCCTTAAGTAACTCCAACTTATGTCCTTTCAAATTGATCATATAGCGCTGGAGGCGGCGCAAATCGTCGCGAATGAAGCGAGGTTGGCCAGGGGCCCTTGGGCGGTTGCGAAGTTCTTCAACAAAAAGCTCGGCCCAGATGCGACCGCGCAAGTCACCGGCAACGACCACGGGGGTGCCGGAGTCTTCGATGACGTGGGCTTTGCGGGCGACCTCGCGGTAGCGAAGGTAACTGCGGTCTTCTTGGATGGTAGCTTCGCCGGGCCTCGCGTGATCGGTGTTGATCACCTGGTAGAGAGATTGGAAATAGTTAGCGAAAATTTTTGAAGAAGTGGCTAGTTGCTCTGCCGCAACTGAAGCCTCGCCCATCGATGCAATTGTGAGTGCGGCTTGATCCGATGCCGCGCGGTAAACGCCTTGAGGTAATTTATGATCAGTGGGCTTAAAGATGTGAACGATTCCCCTAGCCCTTCGCCCTTCGCGATTGCAACGGCCCGCGACTTGTACAATTGAGTCAAGCGGAGCAAGGGCTCTCCATACTTCCGGAAAATCGACGTCCACACCGGCTTCAATAAGTTGTGTGGAAATCACTCGGCACGGACGCCCCTCGACGAGACGCTGCTTGATAAGGTTGATTAGAAAAAGGCGGTGCTCTGCGCACATCGCAGAGGATAGGTGGATAGGGACATTTTCGTCTTCATGTGGTTCGCCGATCGTACCGAGCACGTTTGCCAGCGCATCCCAAAGCTCTCTTGCGTGGCGAGTTAAGTTTACAACACATAGCGCTTGCCGGGTTTCGGCTAGTCGACTCGCGAGCGTAGGCCAGTCTAATGTCTCACCAGGCGCAGGCAGCTTATAGGTAACCCGCCGGAGTTGTTGGAAGAGATCATCCGGGGCGGGTGCAATCTCACGAAGTTCAGTTGGCAGAAAGCCATCGGGTAGTGCCGCACTCCGACGAAAGGCGGGTTGGGTCGCGGAACTGAAAACAAAACTGGTTCCATAATTAGTAACGAGTTCCCGCAGTATGCTGAAAGTGGGTTGAAGTAAATGAGCTGGCAACGTCTGTACTTCGTCGAAAATCACTACTGAACGGGTAATCCTGTGGAGTTTGCGACATCGGGACGGACTTGCTGCAAGCAGCGATTCAAGGAACTGTACTGATGTAGTGACGATTACAGGGGAGTCCCAATTTTCAGAAGCTAGCTCCAGCCTAGATTTTTCCTCCTCAGATTCATCAGCAGCGATGTGCACGCCTGAGTGATTTTCCAAGACAACCGAGTCGCCTAGAATACGCCGATACTCCGCCGCATTTTGCTCAATAATCGAAAGATATGGGAGGACAACGATGATGCGACGCATTTGATGGGTGCGGGCATGGGCGAGAGCAAAGGCCATCGCAGCTAAAGTTTTCCCGCCCCCAGTTGGGACCGTCAGTGAGAAAAAGCCAGAGGCTTCACTAGCGCGATCGAGGGCTGTGTCGAAAATGCGATTGCGGATGGACGACAGGGGACTATCGGGATTTGCGGCCGCCTTGTTGGATCGCTCTGCACAAACGCGCTCCAGAAGAATTTCAGGCTCAAGTAGCTTTTCCGGAGTTGGGGAACTCGGCCAATGGGCGGTGTCCAGCCGATCTGCGTCCACGACGCAGGAAAAAATAAGACGAACGTAAAACTCGGCAGGAAATGGGTTTCCTTGAGAACAGGATTCCATAATCCAGTTCGGGAGCGACGGAATAGGCGGTAACGGTCCGAGATCGACTTCGAGGCGTGAGATCAGCACCGGGACTGTTTCTGAAATTTTGAGTCCTCGACTTGTACATAGACCATCGAGGTCGCATTGGTTATGCAATCCAGAATGGTGGCCAGCAACGGCCAGTCTAGTTGCGAACAGGTCGTCTTGAACAACCCACGCCGCTCCGAAAATCGCGTGTTGTGTTTCAGCACTACTGGAGCGCTGACCGCGCAAGTAAGCTTGGAATTCATCGCGATACTTACCCAAATCGTGCAGAATGCCCGTAAGATAGGCTTCGTCACCCGCGTTAAATGAAGCAGCAAATCGAGCCGCTAATTCAGCTACATTGCGCAAGTGATCTGCCAGCAGTTGCCACTGCCCTGACTCCTCTGGGAGCAGTCTGCCATGCGCATCTTCTCTCGTGTGCGCGAAATAACTTGATGCATTGCCCTGTGATCGGTGGCTCATACTAATCCTAGGGGCAGCGTAAAATGAACAAGCAGCAATAAGCTTGAATGGCTATTCGGAAGGGTTGTTTGCACGGAAGTTGATGGCATTTTCTCTGCGGTTTTTCGCTTACTCGCATCGGCGTAAACCGAGTTATAGACCACAGCTACCCGTTGCCTCCGGGAGAACGAAAGTTGCATACCGAGATTTCTGAGCGGCTTGATGTGACCACTTTACGCAGTTCCGTTACAGGTGAGCCTGTCTAAGATTGATCTTTGGCACCGCCTCAGTCTGCCAAGACATACTAACCGAGCCTATTGCCGTCAATCTTACAGGCTAGAATAATGCAATCTATCTGTGTTAGAGCAGCGGCACATGATAGATCGCGGGTTTGCACAAGTCGGTGCCAACCAGAGTGGATGAAGCTCGTGATGCTTTGGTTCATGCCTCAAACTCTAGCGGAGGGGGTGGGACAAATACGGGGGTACCCTCAAAAAAATCTCAAATCCTAGTGGATATTTAGCGACACCATAGCTCTCCCAGAGCCGCCACTGGCGCCGTGCATTTCCGAGAGTCAAACATGCCCCACACGTGGGAAGACAAGGCAACAACAGTCAATTGGACCGTTCCAGCCTCGAGCATCTAGCCCGTACATTTACGCCACTAGGCACTCTCGCCTGCTGACAACTCGCCCAGCAACGACTGGAGATCGAGGTGCCTGGTAAACATGTCCAACTTCCCGTCGGAGGTCCGAGGCCAGTCTGCCTGTGGCCGATCCCAATACAATTCAACCCCGTTCTGGTCGGGGTCGCGAAGGTAAAGCGCCTCGCTCACGCCGTGATCACTGGCACCATCCAGTGAAATCCCTGCATCTATGAGCCGCCGCAAGGCATCCGCGAGCGTCGCTCGTGTGGGATAGAGAATGGCGAGATGAAAAAGCCCCGTGGTGCCTGCGGGCGGCGGAGAACCTCCCAAACTCTCCCAAGTATTGAGTCCAATGTGATGATGGTACCCGCCCGCCGAGATGAAAGCGGCGCCGGAACCGTAACGCTGAGTTACTTCAAAGCCCAACACCCCGCAATAAAAGCCGAGCGCGCGCTCAAGGTCGGCGACCTTGAGATGCACATGACCGATGGAGACTTTTGGGTGAATC
>CAIWVL010000280.1 GCA_903916085.1 uncultured Spartobacteria bacterium | reverse complement strand
TACAGGTCACCCAAAACCTATCAAATTTTTGGAAGGAAAGTTACCCAAAGATTATACAGGAGTTACAGAGGAAGTACCCGAAGCACGAGTGGCGCTAAAAAGATGGGTTGAGCACGCGGTCCCACACAGGAACGGCCACTCACCTCTGGAAAGTTGCGCAGTCGGTGCCTTGTCTCGACAGTGAAATCTTCACAAATCCCAGTTTGCAGACCCGCTCCTCACGGCCAAGATGACTCGTAATGAACCGGTCCCATTCCGCCGTCGATCCAGAGGCGTGCCGCACCTGTTGGGTGCGCCTGACTCAACGCGAAGTTGAGCTCGATCATGAGCACCCGGGCGAATGGCGCTGGCAACTCGCCGCCGCCGCCCTCTGCGGCACGCTAGGCATCCTCAGCCTCTTCTTGGCACCCGGCCCGGCTCGTATCTGCAACATCCTCGCCTACCTGGCTGGCGGCTGGTTCGCAGCCGAGGAGACCTGGGAAATCCTGCGTCAACGCCGTGTAGACGTTCATTTTCTTATGCTCGCAGTCGCCCTCGGCGCGGCTGCAATCGGACAATGGAATGAAGGCGTCGTCCTGCTCTTCCTCTTCTCCTTCGCAGGAGCTCTCGAACACTTCGCCATGGAACGGACTCAGCGCGAGATCCGTTCCCTAATCAATACCGCGCCCAAAACCGCTGCGCGCGTGCTCCCCGACGGTTCTGAACACGAGGTGCCAGTCGAGCAACTCCTTGCGGGTGAACTCCTGCGCATCCGCCCCGGTGCCCTCTTTCCCGTCGATGGCGAACTGCTCACAGGCGAAACCGCCGCCGACGAATCGACGCTCACCGGCGAAGCCATCCCCGTGGACAAGAAGCCTGGCGACGCACTCATGGCGGGTACCCTCAACCTTTGGGGCGTCGTGGAAATGCGGGTGACGCGGGCCGCTTCCGAAAGCGCACTCCAGCGCATCATCCGCCTCATTCAAGAAGCGCAACGACAGAAAGCTCCTTCCCAACGACTTACTGATAAATTCGGGAGCGGCTACACCCTGAGCATTCTGGGTCTCACCACCGTCATGTTCTTCGTCTGGTGGCTTGTTTTTGGAAAACTGCCCTTCCTCTCGCTTCCCGGACAACCCAGCGCCTTCTACAACGCCATGACCCTTTTGGTGGTCGCATCACCCTGCGCTCTAGTTCTTTCCGTACCCTCAGCAATCCTTGCCGCAATCGCTGCCGGGGCGCGCCGAGGCATTCTGTTCAGAGGCGGCGTTGCGGTGGAACAACTGGCGGAGGTCAAGATCGTCGCCATGGACAAAACGGGCACCCTCACCACAGGCGAGTTGCGGGTGGAATCGGTGGAGAGTTTTCCCGCAGGCCGGGAACGCGATGTGGCCGAACTCGCTTACGCGCTAGAGCGTCTATCCACACATCCGCTGGCCCGTGCGGTGACACGTTATGGCAAGTTCCACCGGTTACCGGAGCGCACGTTAACAGAATTTGTATCCATGGCCGGAAGCGGGCTGGAAGCCATGGAAAGTAACCAGCGTGTGCGCCTGGGCAAACGGAGCTGGGTGCTCAACGGCGCGCAAGAGCCAGAACTCGCGGAAGCGGCGACGGAGCAACCCGGTTTTTCTGAAGTATGGCTTTCCTGTGATGGCTTCACAGGGCGCCTGAAGTTGCGAGACGACATCCGGCCTGAGGCCCGAGCCGTGGTTGAGTCCCTGCATGCGCATGGACTGCGCAGCGTTGTGCTTACCGGTGACCGACCCGAGGCGGCAGCTCATTTGAAGGCTGTGCTTTCCGTACAAGAGGTTCGCGCGGGACTCACGCCGGAGGAAAAGCTGGCCTATATCGCGGACTTGGGACGCTCGGGCAAACACGTAGCGATGATCGGCGATGGCATCAACGATGCACCAAGCCTCGCGGCCGCCCATGTGGGCGTCGCCATGGGTGCTCGCGGTGCAGACGCCGCACTCGAACAGGCAGACCTGGTGCTCATGCACGACCGGCTGGAGAATTTTCTCAAGGCCTTCGACATTAGCGTCAAAGCAAGGCGCATCATTCGCCAAAACATCACCATCTCCTTGAGCGTGATCGTGGTGCTCGTGGGATTTGCTCTGGCAGGCCACATTCCCCTTACCCTCGGTGTCATGGGCCACGAGGGCAGCACGCTCATTGTGGTCCTAAACAGCCTCCGACTGCTGCTGGCGGGAAAACCCTCCGCAAAGCCGGTTGCGACTGGTAGGGGAAAACAGATTTGACCAATCACTCTGAAGCGTTATCTTCCGCCACCCGTCCCCTAGGCGGCTTGTTTCTTAAAACGACATGCGTCTGCTCCTAAAACTGATGGTCTTGACTATGCTCACGAGCGCCTCTTCGGCCTTCGGGAGCTATTCTTTGTTCAATCCAGATCAGGCGGAGTCACTGAAGCCCGAGTTGCGCAAACTCTTCGGTCCGCAGTCTTCGAACTTTAGGTACGACAAGCGGATGATGGAAGCTGCTGAAATCGCGGCTCAACGCGCGGAAGGCTCCTCTCAAGCAAGCTGCTGGCGTTATGTCAAAACGGCACTACTGCGCGCGCAAATCATCGATACCTACCCCAAAACGCGCTACGCCAAAGAAGCAGGGATCGAATTTCAAACCGATTTCGGCTTCCGCAAACTAGCCGTGTCAGATCCCTACAAGGCTCCACCGGGCGCCGTGCTTGTGTACGGCGGACCAG
>CAIWVL010000279.1 GCA_903916085.1 uncultured Spartobacteria bacterium | reverse complement strand
GGGTGGTGTGCTGGGGGAAAAGCGTAGCCATTTCTAAAATTTATTGTAAAACTTCCTAAGACTCCAACTGTTTCCTGTCTGCCGTCTTTCCCTAGGCATTTTTTAGGAGCATTCCCTTAGTCTCTCCAACCTTCTTCCAACCCTTTCCAGCCCATGACTCCCCCCAACAGAGTCGGTTCAGGCAAGAGCGGTGCTGCTCTTGTGGTCGTGCTCAGTGTAGTGGCTCTTCTTTCTGTGATGGTCATTGCCTTCCTTGGCTCTTCTTCCAAGCAGGTTGACCTGTCCAAGAAGGCAGCTTCTACGGTGCAAACCAGCGAACTTGTTGCCGAGGCCGCCGGGCAGATTTTGAACGATTTAACGCAAGAAATCCGGGCGGGCTCCGTGGAGGTGATTCCCAACAAGGCGATGCCTGACATCAAGGTGCGTTATCCCGCGACGCCCGTAAGTGCGGTGCCGGATCGCTCCAGTGTAGGTACCGCGACTCCCCCTAACCTGGTCAAACAGAGTCTCTCAGGAAAACCTTCCTACGATAGCGCGACCAAGTTTGGGGAGCAGGATGTGTTTCCCCAGGCGAATGCGTATCCGGTCACCGCCCGTGCGAGCAACGTTCCCACGCAGGGAACCGCTCCAGGGAGCATTGCGCCGGCGCGCTGGAACAAACCCGGGCTTCTACCTCGCGCGACGCCGAGTTCGCCTACCGATTTCACTCCCGCCACCACAGGCAAAGCGCGCGTTGCGGGGAGCTATCAGAACTGGCAGTGGACCGCGCCGGATTGGGTGTATCTTTTGGGGGATGGACAGAATCCGGCGGTGTTCAAAGCGGGAATGAACGCCAACGGCGCTACCCCTGTTGTGGGGCGGTACGCCTACCAAGTCTATGACATCGGCGGTTTGTTAGATCTGAATGTCGCTGGGTACGATCCTGACGCCTCGGTCGTGGGCGACTCCGTTGCGTCAAGGAAAGGGAGTATTGGGTTTGCGGATCTCACGCAGGTTGGATTTACCCCGGCGCAGTTAAAGAAACTGGTGGCGCAGCGCAATCCGGCGACCTTGCTGGCAGACGACTCAGGTCCTTTTAAGCACCGCTACGCAAATTTTCTTTTGACCAGCCAGAGTAATCAGGGGTTCCTGCGGGTGGGTGCGAGTACGGCCTCGGACTCGGGGGCGCCTCCTGTCACCAACCGAGCGTTTCCGAGTCGGCTCGGGATGATGGCTTTCTTGCAACAGTTGGGAAACTCGGATTCGGAGAAGGCGCAGTTAGCCGAGGCGCTGCAAAGCTTCACCCATTTTTCGAGAAGCCTTGAGCAGCCCTCGTTCCGGCCCGGGTTTTACGATCCTAACGCCCCGAGTTCCACCGCTACCTCTCCTGTGTTTGTCCGCCCGGGGATTGTGCCACCCGCTGGCCGCGTGGACGACACGTTGTACCCGATCAATACGGTTCCGATTGCGCGGTTGGGGGCGTCAGACATTCGCAGATCCAGTACGAGGCAACTGCCGTTCGAGATGGCGATTGGCAATAATCGGGGCGGAAACGATGCCTGGGGTACGGTGGCAGAACGTGGCGGTGCCGCTTCAGACACTCGGGCTTTGTCGCAAGTGATCAATCCTGGTTTTCTTGAAGTGCGCGTCACGCAGACGTTCAAGCGCAAGGATGGCTCGAGCGCGGTTGTTGGGGAGCCGCTTGTAAAAAAGCGCTTTCCCTTAGAGCGCCTCGCGTGGATCACCTACAAGGGACCCAGCGCCACGTTGGCTCCCTCGGATCCGCTGTACAACAAGGACGGCACCAAGGATGCAATTTATCAGAGTTTTGGGCTGAAGTGGGATAAGGATACGTCCGATTCTGCATCGTCGGGCGGCTATTTTTGGCGCTATGACCACGGTAAAACTGGGGGGATCTACAAACTGGAGGATCTTGTGGTGGTGGATAAGGCCACGGCGCGCCCAAGAGAGCCGGATTTCTTTGAGTTGCTCAAGGGCGGTATCGCTGTGGGGTCGCTCGGAAAGGGGGCCATGGCGACTCACCGCACAAGCTGGTCGACAGATGCTGCTACGTATCAACAGATGCGCGACCGGAACACGACTTTTCAGGTGTTGGAGATTGGGGCGAATTTAATCGACCAGTACGATGCCGATAGCTACCCGACCGTCATCTGTTTGCCTAACCCTGATACGACGATCTCCAATGAGAAACTGCGGTATTCACCGCCACTGTTCACTGCGCGCGGAGTGGAGGATATTCCCTACTTCTACCGCTTCCACTGGCGCGGGATTGAGGATGCCAATAACAAGCCGAGCCCCGCCTTGCCTCCTCCGGGTGGACCTCTGGAAATCACGGGAAATCTCGCGGCATACTCAGGTGCGGGTTTTAAGTGCGGTACGATCGCCCTACTAGGGTTCCCTGAGTTATGGAATCCGCATGCTCTCAATACGAGTCTTGATACGACACTCATGCCTAGTAATTTCCGAGTGGTTGCTTCCAATGAGACACCGAGTGACATTATTGATCCCGCACAGACGCGCCAACCTTCTGGCAATCCAAGTGACAGGGGATTGAGCACAAACCCGAAGTTCGGTTTAGCGATTCCCCCACCTACCAATGGGACGAATACATGGGTGAACTTGATCAATTCTGGTAATTACGAATTGGCGCTGCGGCCTACCGGTTTTTTTGCGTTCTCGGTGGGCGCGATGCAGACGTACACACTGACTTGGTTTCATTCCCAAGCGATTAATACAACAAGTACACCGGGATACAATTATAAAAATTGGACTTGGGGATGGCCTAACGAAAATATTCAAACAGCTGAGGCGATTAATAATGGGATTTCGCCTTTATGGGATCGGCGTTATTTTGGTTTATTTTGGAATAATGCCACAAATTACGTCGAGCAGCCGTCCGACTTCTTTCTAGGCAATCATGTAGCGCAGTATTTTATTGCGCTCGCTCCGATGTGGAAAATTCCTGCTGGGGTAACGGATGCGACTTTCCCAATGCAACCCGTACCGAGCGGTTGGCCTGTTTCCACTAGCTACTACGCAACCAAACTTGCAGGTGGAATGATTGTGACTGTGCCCAGTGTCCCTTCAACGCCAGGTGATCTTACTAAATTGTACAGTGTGGGAGGCAACCTATACAGTTGGGATGGTTCGAACTATGTCCTGATGACTTATCCTGCTTCGCCTGATGTGAGTCAGTTGTACTTGACGCAATCTTACACGGCGGGGGTGGGTGGGCTTACATATGCAAACGGGACGCCTGTACCAAACCCCTTTCCAGTGTATCAACGTTATGTTGCCGCGATGACTGATGCGTCAGGCGTCCAACGTAAAATTTTCCAAACTAATCCTTTGCAGACGTCTATTCCTGGACTGCCAGCCTGGAATGGCGGCAATGCTGGTAACAACCGCACCGTAGATTTGCGTGGAACCGAGCTATTGTTTTCTGTCGGCGACGTACGCCTCTTCCGCGAACCTACGACGCTGTGTCAGGAGGGTCTTCCGGCGGGGAGTAACTTTTCGCTTGGGCCAGATAATTTTCTCAACATTGCACCCTTTAATGGTGGGGTTTCTGATGGTAGTAACAGCAAACGTTGGATTGGTTTTTCGATGGGAGAACTGCCCTCAAACTACATTGTCGCTACGAAAATGTATAAGCGGGACAAGAAAGTAGATTATGCCAACTCCACTTATCCTGCCGCAGGATTGACTTGGAATGTGGATGGAGACGATCCAGCTCAGGATTTGTGGCAGGATAAGTTAGGGCACACTTCCTCCTCCGCTATCGCACCTGCGGGTTACACAAAGCTTCGATTCTTCCAAGTGCCCGTAAACTTGGCTGGAGTTCAGAACACGCGGTTCACGATCCGGATGCAGTTCAAGGACCCATTGTCCGCGCAGTGGGTGACTTATGATGAGCGCTTTATTGACATCAATGCGGATGACGCTGCGCGCTGGAGTTCCGCACCGGTCATTGGGAAGTCGGAGATCCAGCCCACGACGCTGCCCAACACTCAGAACAGCGCTGGGACGGTGCTCTGGAAGGATAACAATCGAGCGATAGGTGTGGGACTGCCTCTCATCACCTCGTATGATCCGCGCTCTTCTCGTTTTGGGCAACCCATGCGTTCGGGCTACAATTGGCCGAACAATGTCCGAGGGCCCAATCCCCAGTTGCTGCAAATGTTGACCCCAACGAATGTGTCTGGAGGCGGCTTTACGAGTGCCAGTTTTTCGCCTGACCAGACCCGGCTGTATCCTTCGGGGGGGAACCAGACGGATCGGCCGACGAATGTGGTGGTCGATTTGCCCACGGGCGGCGGATCAGCCCTCACAATGACTCCCAGGTGGCTCACTCCGGCCCACTGGAACAACTGGTTTGTCTCGGGAAATCCGCCAAACAACGGCCTCGATTATCGGGACAGTTATAGGTACGCAGTTGCTAAAAAGCTCCCTGATGTCACGGGCGGTCCGCAGTGGTGGGCTGAGGGGCGTGATCTAAGCTCGGGAACACTCCTTTTTCAGATGCCAAGCGCCAATGCCTACGACTACGGCTGGTACCCGCGCTTAGCCGCTCCAGCCCCCTCCGGATCCACTCCCAGCACAGCTTACAAAAATGGGACGGCCACTCCGGCTGCCACGCTTCCCAACTTTTTCCAGGATGGTCCTGGTACCAACTATGCGGATGCCCTGCGGATTGGTGATTTTAGCGAAAACATAGCGCCCAGGCCTGCCACAGGGGTAGACCCTGCCGGTCCTTACCGTCAGGCGTATGCGGATCCAGACGATGTCGTGCGCCGCGCCTCCGGTGGGTTGGCCTCTAGCAGCGGGTACTCCAACACCATTGAGGGGCTTCCTCTGGGACAAGGCAACACGACCAAAGCGGCCAATCGGCCTGTGATCTTAAACCGGGCGTTCAGGTCCGTAGCCGAAATGGGGTATGCCTTCCGGGGAATGCCTTGGAAGAATGTGAGTTTCTTTTTGCCTGAGACTGGGGACGCTGCGCTCTTGGACGTGTTTTGTTTGAGCGAACCGCCTCCGATCGCCGTGACTGCGGCTACGGGTGTCTCAAGCGCCGCCACCGTGCCTGCCGTGCCCCCGGTGGTTGCGGGCAAGGTAAACGTTAATACTCGGCAGGAGTCCGTGCTGAGAGCGATGTTTGCGGGTGCGCTCAAAGACGAATTGACGACCACAGACCGCTTGCAGGGGAGTGCTTCAGGGGACGCCCAAAAGGCGGTGCTCAAGCTTTTGGATCGCACTACGGGGACCAAGGCGTTCCTTGGGCCCGTGACCAATACCTCAGAGTTGGCAGGCAAACTTTTCGGTAAAGACCTTGGCACGTTTGCCGCGGCGGACCCGGTTTACACCTCAACGGTAACCAGAACCCCGACGATGCCCGCCCGCAACGAGGACATGACTCCAGGGAAGGCCACGCTTACATGGCATTACACAGGATTTTCGGCGGATTTGGATTCCGTGTTTAGTGCGACCAAGGATTCGAAGACCCAGCGTTTGCGGGAGTCGGTTCTGCGTGCGTTGGTGGACGGAGCGCAGGCGCGTGTCTGGAACCTGATGTTAGACGTGATCGTGCAAACGGGTCGGCTGACCCCGACGGCGACTAGTTTGGATGCGTTCATGCGTGAGGGAGAACAGCGCGCCTGGGTGTATTTAGCGATCGACCGGTTGACGGGCGACGTGCTGGACCAGCAGGTGGAATGGGTGCCGGAGTAGGAGCGGGAGGGGGGGCAGGGGTTAGAGCCCTCCCGGGGAGAAACGGATTGGCTCGCTTCTGAAGCCCGAACGGGGCCGTTCTATTGCGAGCCCATGGCAACGCCATGGGTGCAACGCCATGGGTTCCCCGGTTGGATTGCGACAAGCCCCTACGGGGCGGCCGAACACATACCACGGCTTCGGACGCTCCTCCCATGGCGTTGCCATGGGCTGGCATTGGGACGCCCCAGAGGGGCTCCTGAACCCTCCCGCCATTCCACCCGTCGGCCCGAAGGTTTGCCTGATGTGGTGCAGTAGGCCGATTCGGCTAAGGCCTCGGCAGGGGCGCGAGACACGTTGCGATTGAACCGCGGAGCCTTGCTCGCGCACCTACGGCGCGCTGGCATTTGTTTGGGCGTGATCGGTGGTTCCAGTTGCTTCGCTCCTATCACCACCGGCTTGTAATCTCTGCCCCCGTCCGGGGGCACCGGAAGGGGGCGCATTTTCACCAAACCCACACATTTTACCATTGCGCTCACCGTCGGTTCGCTTATGCGCGAAGGGGTGAAAAACTTCCCCCGTTCCCTAGCATTGTGGGCAGCCCTCTGGACCCTCCCTTGGAGTGCCGGGTGTGTCCAGGCTGCGACCCTTCCTGACCGTCTCCCTTTCACGCCGGGGCTCGAACGACTGGATCCCGCTTTTGACGATCTGATCGCGCCGCAGACGCCCGTGGAAAAGCTGGTGGACGGCTTTACTTGGTCGGAAGGACCGGTCTGGAAGGAGGGTGTGCTGTTATTTTCCGACGTGCCGGAGAATAAAATTTACCGTTGGAAAGCGGGAATGACAGAGGCGGAAGTTTTTATGGATCCTAGCGGGATGCTGACGCCGAGGGCAGGGTTTAAGGAGCAGGGTTCTAACGGGCTTGCCCTCGATCAGAACGGGTGTTTGCTTATTTGCCAACAAGGTGAACGTCGAATTGCGCGCGTGGAAAAAGACGGCAAGCAGACGCCTCTGGTCACTCATTTTGAAGGAAAACGTTTTAGCAGTCCCAATGATCTGATTCAGGCCAGCAATGGGGACATTCTTTTCACCGACCCACCGTATGGGTTGGATGATTTGGACGATTCGCCCTTGAAGGAGCTGGCTTTTAATGGGGTATTTCGACTCAAGCCTGATGGTCACGTCACGGTACTAGTAAAAGATTTGACGTTTCCTAACGGTCTGGCGCTGAGTCCGGATGAGAAGATCCTGTATGTGGCGGTGTCTGATCCTGCGGATTGCAAAATCATGGCTTATGAGGTCCAGGCGGATGGCTCGGTTTCGGGCGGGCGCCGCTTTTTCAATGGGCAACCGCTTGTGGCGGCGGGCCGCCAGGGGTTGTTTGACGGAATCAAGGTGGATGCCAAAGGCAATGTGTTTGCCACGGGCCCGGGAGGGGTGCTGGTGATTGCGCCCGATGGACGGCACTTGGGAACGGTGCTTACGGGTGTGCCGACGGGCAATTGCGCGTGGGGCGGGGATGGTTCGGTGTTATACATCACTGCTGACCAGACGGTTTGCCGGATCCAGACGCGTACCCGGCCTGCGAGTCGTTATCAGCCCTGAGGCGATTTGCTTGTTTTTGGAGTTTAATTTTTATGAGTACCCCCATGTATTTGAATGCGGTCCCTTCGGTTCGGGCGCTTTATGTTATGATTGGCGGCTTTTTGGGTGCGGGCAAGACGACGGCCGTGGCCGCGCTCGCCCAGCATTTGAGCGGGCGCGGTCTGCGCGTTGGTCTCATTACCAATGACCAGGGACAGGCCTTGGTGGATACCGCGATGTTGCGTTCCAAGGGGTTTGCGACCGAGGAGATTCCGGGCGGCTGTTTCTGCTGTCGGTTCAACTCTCTCGTTGATGCCGCCGATCGTCTGACCGAAGCGAGTCGGCCGGACGTTTTTATTGCTGAGCCGGTGGGTAGTTGCACGGATTTGGTGGCCACGGTGACATACCCCTTGCGGCGGATGTACGGGGAGCACTTCCGGATTGCTCCTCTCAGTGTGTTGGTGGATCCGGTTCGGGCGTTACGGATTTTTGGGCTGAGTCCTGGTGGCAGTTTTTCTCAAAAGGTACTCTACATTTACCGCAAACAGCTTGAGGAGGCGGACTTCATCGTCATTAGCAAATCTGAGTTGGTGGACTCTGCACAGATGGAAGCACTCAAGGTCGTGGTGGCTCGGGAGTTTCCGCAGGCGGAGGTGCTGTGTGTTTCGGTGCGCACGGGAGTTGGTTTAGAAGCGTGGTTTTCCAAAATTGAAGCCGCAGAGCAGGTGGAGCGTCCCAGTATGGAGGTGGACTACGAGGTGTACGCCGATGGCGAAGCGTTATTGGGATGGTTGAATGCGACGGTGGCTTGCACCCCGGGAACGGCGTTTGATGCGAACGCGTTTTTGCGTAGTTATGCGATGGCGATTCAGGCGGCGCTGCAAGCGGAGGGGGTGGAGATCGCGCATTTGAAGATGACGTTTAGTCCGGACGAGGGGTTGGGGGACATTGCAGTGGTGAACCTGGTGCGGAACGATTTTGTGCCGGAACTATCGTTGCGTTTGGAGCAGCCGAGTGGGAGCGGGCAGGTGATTGTGAATTTGCGAGCGGAGGGCGACCCCGATTTGTTAGCGGCGGTGGTGCGAGCGACGTTGCCGGGTGTGGTGGCGGGTTTCCTGCGCTTGTCGGCGGCGCTGGAGCACTTGGAGCATTTCCGGCCAGGGAAGCCGGTGCCAACACATCGCGTGTGATGGGATGCAATGGGAGGACGGCATGCAGTCAGTGCTTTTTGCGCTTCCATCGGGTCCCCTTGAACCGCCATTGCCTCCAGGGAAGCGAACGGCACGCCACCGGCCGCTTCCGTTGCCCCCTAGGGCGCGCTCAGTGACACAGGCAGGCTGGTGCTTGTGCCGAGCGAAAAGCCGGTGAGTTTTGAGAAGCCCGCCCCTTGGAGGCACACTCCCTGAAAGGTCCGGCGTGAGCCGTTTGGTTCTGCGAAGCTGCCTTGGAAAGTGCCGTCCGAGGGAGTGAATTTCAGCAAAACGCCCCAAGGGTTTGTGGGGAAGGAGGCTGTTGTATTCGTTCTGGCGAGCTGGAAGCCGGTTGTGGAAAGGTTCACGGAGGAAATGTGTCCTGCGCCGCTTGTGACTACGAAGGGTGACAGGAAATGTCCGGCGGTGGGAGGCGTCCAAGGGGCCATAGTGGCGAGTAAAAAGCCGTCGATGGCGGTGGTGACGCCGGTCGTCTGCGCCTGACGATACCAGGTGAGGTACCGGTAATTTGCAGGGTCCTGTGTCTCTGCATCCCCTGAGGCGAGAACTTCAAGCCCGCCTACCAGACGGAAGGCCGTGGCAATGCCAGACCAGTTCCCCAGAGGCACCGTGGGGAAGAGTGCGCGTAATGCCAGGTTTTGGGCCGTGAGTTCGTGAAAATGAATGGGTAACACCCGCCTGCCGCCCTCGGAACTGGTGACCGTGGAGAGCGTGATCGCTCGGTTATCGGCAAGACGCCCTGTGACTGAACAGAGGCCTGTGGCGCTGTGGAAGTTGACGGTGAGAAAACCCTTGCCGCTGACTCCCTCGAAGGCGGCACCAACGCTTGTGACGGGCGCTTCGAAAGCCACAGTGTAGTGGCTGTTCAAGGTGGGGATGGCGAGTTCGCTTGCGGCTGCACCCAGCGTGGCATCGGTGACGTCGGAGCGCCGCGTGATGTCTGTGCTGTCTGAGTTGAGGGCGCACACGACCACGCTGACGGTTCCACCGGTGGCGGCTGGGCGCCGCAGTCGGATTCGCACGCGAAGGGGCACCGCGGCCTTGGGATCCATGTGGACGATGCACTCGCTTTCGGCTGGGGTGCCGGAGACTGGAGTGAGTTTGCCAGCGAAGGCCCCGGTGCGTCCGTAGTACTGGAACTGACCGCTCAATGCGCCTTTGGAGGTGATGGCGATCTGATAAGAGCCGACGATGTTGCGGTCATAATTGCGCAAGAGTCCGCCCACGGTGCCTGGGGGATAAGTGGTCGCGAGCGTGCCGGAAATGACTTCCGAGCGAATGCGTACAGAGTTCACTACCAGACGACTCAAAGGGGCGCTATTTTCGGTTCTAGCGGCATTGGCTCCAACCGGCTTGTTTTCGAGTGCGGCCAAGACGGATTCGCCGTTGATCATGAATCCCAACTGAGCGTGTTTCGAGTCCAGGTCGGCATCTGGCCCGAACATGATGAAGAATTGGCTCCCTGTCGTCGCGGTGCCCCCGGCGTTTGCCATGGAGAGAACGCCTCGGAGGTGTGTGCGGTTGGGAAACAGCGCGGTATTTACAGGTTCGTTGGGAATCGTGTACCCGGGGCCGCCACCGCCATAGCTCGCGGCAAGCGAGGGGTAACGCGAATTGGGATCGCCGCCTTGCACCATGAAACCGGCAATAAGGCGGTGAAAAGCGGTGCCGTCGTAAAAATGGGAGTCGGCGAGATATTTGAAGTTGGAAACCGCCCTCGGACTGGAATCTCGGTAGAGTTCAAACTCCATGACCCCTTCGGAGGTGCTGATGGTGGCGATTTCGCGGACTTCAGCCCGAAGACGGGCGCTGCCTGCCGCAACCAAGAGACAGAGTGCGATGAGGATCTTCCTGAGGGGGGAGGATGACATTCCTCTCAAGGAGCATTTTTCGTTCCCAAAAGGCCCTGTTGCAGCGCCCTTCCAGTCCCGATAAGAGATATCCCATCGCATGAACCGATCTCTCCTTGCCCTGTTTGTTCTAGCCGCCTCCGCACTTTTCGCGCCGTTGGCCCAAGCCCAGCCGACTTGGGATTTGGCAGCACTTTCCAAAGCGCCGCAAACTTTTCCTTCCGAGTTGATTCAGTCGCATCAACCTGAAATTCGGAGCCTTTTCTTTGAAGGGCTGCCGTATCATGGCAACCCCACTCGGGTATTCGCCTGGATCGGTATCCCTAGAGTGCCGAGTGGCACCAAAGTGCCCGGGATCGTCCTCGTGCACGGCGGGGGCGGTACTGCGTTTGAAAGCTGGGTCAAACTTTGGGTGGATCGCGGCTACGCAGCCATCGCCATGGACACCTGCGGTGCATTGCCTGAACCTGCGACGGCAAAACCCCGTCCAAGGCATGAGTTTAGCGGCCCTCCTGGGTGGGGGGGTATCGAACAAATTGACGAGAAACCCGAGGACCAGTGGACTTACCACGCTGTGGCGGACGCGCTTCTGGCGCATTCACTTTTGAGAGTCCAGCCCGAGGTAGACGCCTCCCGGATTGGGCTTACAGGAATTTCTTGGGGCGGTTATCTCACCTGTATCATCGCTGGAGTCGATGAACGGTTTCGTTTCGCCGCGCCCGTGTATGGTTGTGGCCACTACTTGGAGACTACTTTTGCCGATAAAGTCCGCACCGCCGGTGCCGACAAGGGCGAGCGCTGGATGCAATGGTGGGATCCCTCCAACTACTTGGACAATGTCAAGATCCCAACGTTGTGGGTCACGGGCACGAACGACTTTTTTTACTGGTTTCCCGCTCTGCAAAAGTCTTACCGCCAGGTGCCGGCCAATCAACGCACTTTGGCCATTCGCCCCCGGATGGGGCACGGGCATGGCCCGGTGGGTGAGGCCCCGGCTGAAATTGCGGTGTTTGCCGATAGCATCTTGCGTGACGGGCCGCCGCTCGCGACGGTGGTTTCGCAGGAACGCAGCGAGCGCCGGGTTACGGTGGCTTTCAAGAGTGTGCGTCCGGTGGTGCAGGCCGAGTTGAATTACACTGAGGACGTGACGAGTCCATGGCCCAAACGGGAGTGGAAAAAAGTGCCAGCCGCTCTGATCGCAGGCGAAGCTGTAGGGGAGTTGCCGACTGAAGCTCAGATTTTTTACATGAATTTGTTCGACGACCGGGGCTGCGTGGTGAGCTCCGAGCACCAGCAAATCCAGCCCTGAGGTCTAAATTCAGACGATGGCCGAAAGCGTGAGCTCGGTTGCCAACCTGGATCTTGTAGCCGTTCGAACAATCTCGCCGTACGGCCTACGAGCGGAGGTCCGGCAGTCAGCTTTCAGCCGATGCTAGGGTTATGGACTTACCGAATGCGAACCGGGATGGTGCTTGTAGCGGCAAAGGTCTCGTGGGGGAGCTCGAGTTGCAGGCGCGCTGGTTTGCTGGCGAGTTCGGTCGCGATTTTGAAGGCACCTCAGGGGAGCGCGTTCGGGTCGTGCAGTTTGGCATTTGGAACCGCACGGCCGGGCCCGATTTTGTAGAAGCCGCAGTGTGCATTAACGATGGGGAAGTCCGGCGTGGAGCGATCGAACTTGATCCCGATGTGCGAGATTGGGAGCGCCACGGTCATTCGCAGAACGCGAATTACGAAGAGGTCGTACTTCATGTGTTTTTTACAAGCGGCACGGTGCGGGTCTTTTCGCGTACGGTATCCCATCGGTTGGTGGTGCAGGTGCAGCTTGGGGTTCAAGAAAAGCAGGGTTCCTTGGACGGTGCAGTGGCGCGGGCAGGGCGTTGCGCGCCAGTGCTTGGTGGGATGACGGCAGAGGAAGTGCGCGCCGTGTTGCAAGAGGCTGCGCATTTTCGGTTTCAACGGAAGGCCTCTGCTTTGGCGCGCACGGGCGAGGCCCATGGGGAGAGCGAAGCGTTGTATCAGGCGGTTGCGACGGGCTTGGGATATCCTGGCAACCAGCTTGCTTTCAGGTTGTTGGCGCAACGTCTCTCCTTTGCCCGGCTTGCTCAACAGCCCGAGGACGCGGAGGCCCTTCTTTTCGGAGTGGCCGGTTTTTTGCCTGGGCCAGACTTGTCTGCTTTAGCACCTGCGGCGCGCCATCACGCGAGGCACTTGTGGGCGCGTTGGTGGACGCATCGCGCATCGCATCAGGCGTTGGTGGTGCCGCGTGCGGTTTGGCGCATGAGTGGGCAACGTCCGGCGAATCATCCGGCGCGGCGCGTGGGAGCGTTGTCGGTGCTGGTACGGCATTGGCGAACGGTGCGGCGGTTTGTAACTGGGCACGAATGGGAGCGACTGTCGCGTGTGCTGGGGGGGATGGTGCATCCGTTTTGGAGTCTCCACTACACGTTTGGCGCGGCAGCGGCTCGCTCAATGGCACTCATTGGAGACGAGCGGGTGGTGGAACTATTTATCAATGCGGTGTTTCCGTTTACGGGCGCATGGGAGTCGCTTTTGAAATTGCGCGCGCCCGAACGGAATCGCCGCAGCCGTATCGCTGCCGCCCGTTTACTCGCGCACCGCACAGATGCTCGGGCTTTATTAAAAGACGCCGTTAATCAGCAGGGCTTGTTGCAATTGTACGAGGATTACTGCTGCCGCGATGCGAGCGACTGCGTGGCCTGCCCGTTTCCCGAGCAGACGAAGGTCCGGCCGCACGACGTGGGATGAGGCGAGGGGCGCTGAAGCTCACTTTTTAGCCTCTAATTCAAAATGGGGCTTCCGTTGAGGGCGCTGCTTTCTCTTCTTTAGAGGGATGAGCGCTGAACGCCACCCGACTCTTTGCCAAGTGGTCCACGAAGTGGTGGAAAACACCCCGGTTTTTGACATCCACACCCACCTGTTTGACCCCGCATTTGGTTCCTTGGTGTCTTGGGGAATCGACGACCTGCTGACTTACCATTACCTGATCGCCGAGGCCTTTCGCTGTTCCGAACAGCCCGCCGACTTCTTCTGGGGCCTTTCCAAGGCCCAACAGGCGGACTGGATTTGGCAGCATCTTTTCCTTCAACGCTCGCCCATTTCGGAGTCCTGCCGTGGCGTGCTGACGACCCTGCGTCTGCTCGGGATCGATGCCCGCTCTCGGGATCTCCCCGCTTTGCGTCAGCATTTTTCTAAGTGGACTCCAGAGGCCTACACCGAGCGCATTCTGGAAATCTCCAAAGTGCGCAAGGTGTGCATGACGAACCTCCCCTTTGACGATCAGGAACGTCCCTACTGGGAGAAAGGTTTCAACCGGCATCCCGCTTTCGTGGCTGCTCTGCGCCTGGATCCGCTCTTGCTCGAGTGGGACAAAACCGCCGCCCAGCTCCATCAGTGGGGCTACAACGTGCGTGCTGATCTCTCCGGCTCCACCCTAGAGGAAGTGCGCCGTTTCCTCGCCGATTGGGCGACTCGCATGGACTCTCAGTACTGCATGGTGTCGCTCCCGCCTGAATGGCGGTTCCCTGAAAACACGATCACCAACCGGCTCTTGCAAGAGGCGGTGCTGCCCTTTGGCCGAGAGCACGGTCAAGCTTTTGCTATGATGATCGGCGTCCGGCGCGGGGTGAATCCGGAGCTGCGCATGGCAGGCGATAGTCTCGCCCCAGCGGACGTCCCCTCGGTGGAGGCCTTGTGTGCGGCGTATCCGCAAAACAAGTTCATTTGCACCATGTTGGCTCGTGAAAATCAGCACGCGTTGTGCGTGGCGGCTCGAAAATTCCGCAACCTGCACATTTTTGGTTGCTGGTGGTTCCTCAATAATCCGTCGTTAATCGAAGAAATCACTCGGATGCGCATTGAGTTGTTGGGGCTGGGGGTGACGCCGCAGCATAGTGATTGCCGGGTGTTGGATCAGTTGGCGTACAAGTGGAATCATTCCCGCCCGATCTTGGCTGAGGTTTTGGCTGAGAAATATTCCGACCTTTCTGATACGGGCTGGCATGTGACGCGCTCGGAAATTGAGCGCGACGTGCACCAACTGCTGGGCGGCGCGTTTGAGCAGTTTATCGGGCGCTAAGCGCATCGTCCTGCGTCCATGGTCCCCGCTGTTCTCACCACGTTCCTGTTTTCGCTCTCCGTTTTGTTTGCGTCGCGCTCCTCGCGTTTGCTTGGACCGATGCAGGCGAATGTGGCGCGCCTGCTTTTGGCGATGGTGCTTCTGGGGATTTGGGCGCACGGCTGGGGCGGGGGACTGGGCGGAGCGGGGTTGCCATGGTTTTTACTGAGCGGCTGTATTGGGTTTGGCCTTGGAGATGTCGCGCTTTTTGGGGCGTTGACCCGGATCGGGCCGCGTCTTTCGATTTTGCTGACGCAATGCCTCGCTGCTCCCATTGCCGGGGTAGCGGAGTATTTGCTTTTGGGCACACATCCGAGTGCGGTGGAGATCTGTTTCGGTGTGGTGATTCTCACGGGGGTGGCGCTTGCGCTTGCGCCTGACAGCCATTGGGAAGGAGACACCACTACGTTTCGGGCGGGCGTGTTTTTTGGAATTGGCTCTGCGATGGGACAGGCGTTGGGCGCGGTGTTGTCGCGGCGAGGCAACGCGGCGGCGGTGTTGGCGGGGAGCGCGGTGGACGGAGCGACGGCGGCCTATCAGCGGATCACGGCGGGCGTGTTAACGACGTTGCTACTGTGGGGCTTGTGGACGTTGCTCGGGCGTGCACGTGAGACGCGGCACCCAGCGGCTGTTTGGAAGAGAGCGTGGCCCGTGGTGACCGGAAACGCGTTATCAGGGCCGACGCTCGGCGTGGCGTGTTTTCAGTGGGCGTTACTGACGTCTCCGAGTGCGAGGGTGTTGCCCATTGTGGCGACGTCGCCCTTAGTGACGATGGCGTTGGTGTGGATGACGGAGGGCATCCGGCCCAGTCGAAGGGCGATTGTGGGCGGGGTTTTGGCGGTGGCAGGAGCGGCGGGGATGGCGTGGGTACAGGCAAGGTCGCGGTGAGGGGGTGGCGTTTTCCGAGGAGTCCCCGGATGGGGGCTTCTGACGATCGGCGGTCGTCTCCCGGAGCACGCCCAACTTCCCCCCCGAAAAAACAAAAACCCCCGAGGTCGGGAACCTCAGGGGCTTTTAAGACTGAATCCGAGTTGGAAAGCGGTGGGCTAAGAAGCACTTTTCGCAGCGTCCTTGGCGGCCTGCAAGCGGTCGTTCTTCTTGCGCCGCACAGCGCGCTTCTTGACGTTATCTTTACCTTTATTGTGTCCCATGGTTTGTCTAACAAACACGGACGCCCTCCCGCTGCCAAGCCCATTCGCTCAGCTTGGATGAAAGTGTCTACATCAAGCGCACAGCTCGCGTCTTATCCAGCCGCAGCACATCACCTGCTTCAAACGCGGGGAGCGCTTTCGGGTCGGTGACTTTTTCTGAACGCCATTGCACGCTTCCTTGCTCCACCAAGCGGCGCGAGTCGCCTCGAGATTTTGTCAGGCGAAAACAGTGCGCGTAAGCCGCAACCACCGCTGAAACAATGTCGCCACCGAGTGCGCTCACGGCGATTTCAGGCAGTTCGGCGCTATCGAGGTCGCGCTTGGAAAAGCGGGTATTGAAGTCGTCGAGCGCAGCTTGAGCTTCGGCCTCCGAGTGGTACCGGGCGACGAGGCGGCGTGCCAGTTCCTTTTTGGCGTCCATGGGGTGACCTGCGGGCATTTCTTCCCCGAGCAAGAGCAGGTAGTAGCGGGCCATCAGAGCGTCTGAAATGCTCATGAGCTTGCCAAACATCTCTGTGGGCACCTCCGTCACTCCCACGTAATTGTTCAGGCTCTTAGACATCTTCTGCACGCCATCGAGTCCCTCCAGAAGTGGCATCAGGAAAACCACCTGCTCCGCCATGCCTTCTTCCCGCTGTAAATCACGGCCCACCAAAATGTTAAAGAGCTGGTCGGTGCCTCCCATTTCAACGTCGGCCTTGACCATCACTGAGTCCCATCCCTGAATAATCGGGTACTGGATTTCGTGCAGTCGCACAGAGTCGCCGCGTTCGATGCGGGAACGAAAATCTTCGCGGTGCAACATTTGCTGAAGGGTCACGCGGCTGTTGAGTCGGATGATCTGTTCGAAGTTCATGACTTCCAGCCATTCGCCATTGAACACGGTGCGAGTGCGCGTCGGGTCGAGGATTTTGAAGGCCTGCTGCTGGAAGCTCTTAGCATTGGCCATGATGGCGTCATGGGAAAGCTGGGGGCGCGTTTTGGAGCGTCCCGAGGGATCGCCGATCATGGCGGTGAAATCGCCAATGATGAGGATCGCCTGATGGCCCAGGTCTTGAAATTGGCGTAATTTTTGCAAACACACCGTGAAGCCTAAATGAATGTCCGGGGCGGTGGGATCGACCCCAAGTTTGATGTTCAGCGGCCTCCCCAGACGCAATTTCGTGAGCAGTTCTGCTTCAGATAAAATCTGGGCTGAGCCGCGTTTGAGGATTTCCAACTGTTCTTCCGGAGACTGCATGGAGGTGAGATTTAGGGATGTGAGAAGACTGACTCAAGGCGGGAGATGAGCGCGCCAGAGCTTGTGTGTGGGAATTAGGGGAGCTTGGGCAGGGGGGCTAGGTGGTTGTGCATGGCGGGCTCCGGGCTTTGATGGGCGAGATCGGTGCGTTGGCGTATGAGCAGCCACAGGGCGATTGCCATTACCAATGTGCAAACCTTTGCGAGCCAACGAGAATCAGGGGTGCTTGTCATCTTCTTTGGTAGAGAGCAGGGCATGCAGCCGCGCTCGGAATGTCTCGGGATCAAAGTTTCGCTCAATCTCTCCGCCGCGACACAGGGAAACGACCCCCGTTTCTTCACTGACCACGATCACCACGGCGTCCGTTTCCTCTGTGAGTCCCAGACTTGCCCGGTGGCGCAGCCCAAGGTTGCGGTCCAAATCGGTGCGGTCCGTCACCGGAAAAATACAGGCACCAGCGACGAGCCGATCCTGGCGGATGATGAGTCCACCATCGTGGAGTGGCGTTTTGGGGTGAAAAATGGATACGACTAATTCCACGCTCAGAATACTGTCGAGTTTGACGCCGCTTTCCACCCAAGGATCCAGGGGAACATCCTGCTCAATCGCGATGAGTGCTCCCAGTTCTCGGTTGGCTAAATCAAAGGTCAGCTCCGCAAGCACTTCCACGGTTTCCCGGTTTTGTTGGGCGCTGGAAAACAGCTGGTTATTGCCCAGCGCAGCCGCAGCCCGGCGCAGTTCAGGTTGGAAAATCACCACGAGCGCGAAAAGCCCTAGGGCAGCCATGTTGCGCAGTAACCAGTCTAGGACCGGGAGTTGGAGGAGTTCGGAAACCAGCAGTACGCTTACCACTCCGATGCCTATGCCCGTCAGGATGCGGATGCTCCGCGTTTCCCGGAGGCGCCGCCAGATTTGATACAATCCAAACCAACTGAGCGCGATTTCCAGAGCGTCGCGCCAGTGTTCGTTGAGTAAGGAGAGAAGCGAGTTCATGCGCAGGCGCCGAGGATGGCTTCTGTCATACGCAGGGCTTCCACGTTGGGGCCGACATCGTGGACCCGCATGATGGAGGCACCGCTACTGCGTGCAAAGCTGGTGAGAGCCACCGTAGGCCAAAACCTGTCCTCCATCGCAGCCCGCCCTGTGATGCTGCTTAAGAAGGACTTCCGTGAAACGCCCAGTGTGATCGGTCGTCCCAAGCTACGAAGGCCTTTGAGCCCGTGAAGCAGCTGAAG
>CAIWVL010000278.1 GCA_903916085.1 uncultured Spartobacteria bacterium | reverse complement strand
GTAACTCACCCTACCAGTCTCAGTGGGCGGGCAATCTCGCCGCAGCACTAAACTCTGACAGTGCCTCAGCCTCGTTCTGGATGTTCACCACCCGCGCCATTGAACCGAGCAAGCAGATTCATTTATCAACCAAGGTTTTGAGAAAGCTGACGTTCACGCAAGGTACCATCTATCAGGGAAACTGGATGGCGATATGCGCTGCTGGTTGCAATGCAGTTGCGAACGGTCGCCGTTAATGTTATACTCGAGTATAACCTTTTCGAAAGTACCCTATGTACAGCACCAACCTACGGAAAGTCGGCGGTTCGATCATGATGGCCGTCCCGCCTGCCATCCTGAACCTGCTCCAACTGCACGCCGGAGCAACGGTTGGGTTGACCGTTGATCGTGGCCACCTGTTAGTGATTCCAACGCGACGACCGAGCTATCGGCTGGAGGAACTGCTGGCTCAATGTGACTCCTCAAGCGAGACGAGCCTCGAAGATTATGAATGGTTGGATAGTAAGCCGGTTGCTAAAGAATTGCTGTAATGGAGCGCGGTGATATTTATCTGGTGACGTTAGATCCGACTTCGGGTAACGAGCAACAGGGGACTCGTCCAGTCTTGGTCGTATCCCCGTTGAGTTTTAATAAACTCACGAAAACGCCCATAGTGCTCCCAATTACGAGTGGTGGTAACTTCGCGCGCACTGCTGGTTTTGCGGTTCCGTTGGCGGCAGCAGGAACAAAGACGAATGGAGTAGTCCGATGTGACCAGCTTCGCGCCCTCGATTTGGGCTCCCGCAATGGCCGCAAGTTGGAGCAGGTGCCAATGGCAATTATGGACGAAGTATTAGCAAAGCTTACTCCAATCTTTGAGTGAGAAAATAAGGCAAAGATAAGTCGCTAGCGGAGCGCACGTCGCATTCACCGAAATTGCGCTGGCTTAAAGTAAATCACTACTCCGCGCCGGCAGAAACTTTTGCGCCTTGATGCACCCCAATGCTCGACGTAGCTTGTCGCAATGAGCGTTGAAGTACCTAAGATCACGCCTGATGACATCCGACTTGTCTTACAGGAACTCGCCGCCAAAGGGGAAAAGATCCCGGAGCCTCAGTCAGTGAAGGTGGAAGCGGGCGAAGATCATGAGGGAGATTCAGCCTATTTCCTGACCGTTACATTCGGGGAGCAGCACAAGCTTGGTAGCATCCGGTGGATGCGTATCAGCCCGCTGGTTCATAGACTAAGCCGCAAGGTATTCCTCAGTGCTGGGGGCCAACATCCGGTCATTTCGAGGGTTCGTAGGCTTGCAGAGAAGGTATAGAGGCATGGGCGTTCCTGCTGATCTCTTAACGCAGGCACGAAGCCTTGCGACCTGTGACTCCAAGAAACCAAAGCAGGCGAATCTTCGACGCGCCGTCTCTTCTGCATACTATGCGTTGTTTCATTTCCTCAGCGAAGAGGCAGTGAGGCTGTTTGTGGGTGCGGGATCACAGGACCGGATGCGCCGCGATCTGGCCCGCCGAACGATTGCTCACGCCCGTTTGAAAGAAGTTTGTGTGGAGTTCCAGAAGGCGATACCTCGTGATCTGCTTAAGCCTTATTGGGTACGCGCCGGAATCAAGGAGAACAACGATCTAGCAACCGTGTGCGACAACCTAATAACCCTGCAGGTTTTGAGGCACAGGGCGGATTATGACTGGCCGCGCAACTTTTTGTCTGTAAAATCGTCTGCTAGTAGACTGAAAGCTGGAAGGATTGGCTTGGTTTAGTTGGGGGATTTTTGGCTGGCTGGCTGGAGGTATACTTTACCAGTTTCCCATTCCTCG
>CAIWVL010000277.1 GCA_903916085.1 uncultured Spartobacteria bacterium | reverse complement strand
GTCTTCCCAAGCTTGTAGGGAAAATGTGAGATTCACGAATTAAGGTCAATCGAACGTGTAATGCCTTGTCCATTCTCCAAGGAGTGAATGGACTCCAAGAGTCTCTTAGCGTTGGCGGGAGATCTAAGGAGGTAAGCGGTTTCCTCGAGTGCCTCAAAGTCCTCTAGGGATAACATGACCACAGACTGGTCTCTGTTTCTGGTGATGATGACGGGGGAATGGTCGTTGCAAACCTTGTCCATGGTCGATGCCAGATTCTCACGAGCTGCCGTGTACGTGATCGCGTTCATGTGAACAGTATAATGTACAGGCTGTTCCGCGTCAATCGTTCCCTCTACCGAAGACGCATTTCTGAAGGAGCAACGCTTGCGCTCAGCGGCGTGCGTCTTCGCACGTCCGATGCAGCGCATTGTTGCACTTCGGCGTGGGGTAACGGGCTGACTATAAGTGAAAGGTTCGATGCTTCCTGCTCGATCGGTACTTGAATTTAATTTTCTTTCTTCATTTTCTTAAAAGCGTCTCCGAGGGGTAGTCTAATCGACTTTCTAAATTTAGGATCGGTAACGTCGAGTTCTTTGTCGGAATCTAGTACTGTCATAACTGCGATATCAGGAGCTTCAAATTGAAACTCTGGAGCTAATATAGGGCTCGTTACAGTGTCCATTGCGCGCAAGCTTTTGTCTGCGATGCGAAATACGAATGTAATAAAATTCCAAGGAGAGCGTCCGCCGGAACTGGTTGTATTCATGACTATAAAATTGGAATCCGGACTCCATTTGATTTGACTTACGCGACGTCTTCCGAGGTCGCATGTCGCGTACAAATCCCCAATTTGGTCTGGTTTATATCTTTTAAATACGACTAGTTGAGTATGATCTAAATCTGGTCGCCAAATGTAATTTTTTTAGGTACACAACGGGTTGCTGCAAAGAATGCTCTATTAGGAGAGTCCGCAGTCGAGATTTCTGGTGACTGGGCACTTACGCTGATGGCGCTTAGGAAGATTGCAATACCCCAAGATTTTCGTGAGGTCTTAAAAATGTTTCCCATGTGTCTTTCCGAGATATAGCGCTATTTTCTTTCAATTTTCTGACGACGTGGAGTTTCAGTGCCTAACGTTTGAGCTCAGGCCGCGGCCCGTCAGGGCCGTCGTGCCTGCAGCGAATGGTTAGAGCCCAACGCCCAATATTGAGCTCTCTCCGTGGGCCAATCTGGTCCAGACAAGTTGAATACAACGTACTTGTCTATGAGCTCCAATGGAACCGCCCGGATTTCCATTACAGTTTCTCCACGCTCCGCCAGAGATTTCCCGTATTCGTGGCACGCTTGAAACATTGACCAAGTGAAGATATTTCCCCAATGGTCTGTAGCGTGATCAATCTGATCTTCAATCTCTGAATGCACGCGACATAGCTCAGACAAGACGTAGCCGCCATTCCGAGATTCGGCGCCATCACCTACGCCGATTTTATCCGGCCATAGTGCGATGTAGCGGCTGTAGATTTGTTCTCGCGCGATCATTTCCATTGGGCAACGTTTAAGCTCAACGTTTGAGATCAGCCACGCCCCAGCAAGGCCGTTGGCTGTAGCGACTGGTTGAACTAAGCCGCTACGCGGCGGGTGATTTTCACGTGGGTGGTTGTGTATCGCATGGTCGATCGCGGGGCTCCTTTTATCGCATGTTTTGCCTCCATGACCAAAACTGTTTCGCCCTCACCCGCTAACAACCGACGCTCCACTCCACTCCGTCGGCCCGATCCACGCCAGCATGCCGATCCGCTCAGTTACGAGCACCCCTGGCCGTCCATGGCCGACTACGCCAAGCGACTCGCCCTCGTCTCCGATGCCGCTCGCACCCGCCACGCCTACTACAGGGCCATGCGCCTCGTCCATGAACACTTCAGCTGCGACCCAGCCTCCATCTCTGAAAACCAACTCCGCGACTACATCCTCCACGTCAAAACCGTCCGCCTCTGGAGACCCAAAACAATTAGACAGACCCTCGCATGCGCCAAACTCTTCTTTGTCGACATGCTCGGACACCGTCACTGGACCCTCTTTTCTCAGGTCAAAATAAAGGACCACGACGAACTCCCCCCAGTTCTCTCACGCGATCAGGTTCGCGCCCTGCTCCTACATGTCCGACTGCGTCGCTACCGCATCCCCTTAAAGCTTATTTACTGCTGCGGCCTGCGCCTTTCCGAGTGCCTCAGCCTCACCATCCACGACATCCTTGGCAAAGAGAACAAGCTCTTTGTCCGCGCCAGCAAGGGACACAAAGACCGCATGGTCCCGCTGCCAACCACAATGGTTGAGGATTTGCGCGCCTACTGGGCTTTCCACCGTAACCCGCTCCTGCTCTTTCCCAATGCCGGACGTGGCAACACCCACGGCGAACCACTCCGCGATCGCATGCACGCCGCTAGCGATCCCATGCCAGTGAGCTCGATCCAACGCCTCATGATCACTGCCAGGAAGGAACTCAACCTCCCCTTCGGCAGCCCGCACACCCTGCGTCACTCCTTTGCCACCCACATGCTCGAAGGTGGTGCCAGCCTCCACACTATCCAGTCGCTCCTCGGCCACAAGCAGATCGACTCCACGATGGTTTACCTACACCTCACCCATCAATCGGCTCAGAACACTCTCCGGCTCATGGAAGGCCTCTGCTCGGACCTACCTCGCTGAGATCCAAGAGCAAAAACATTCCAAAATACTCCGATGGCTTCCGTCATCGCTGCATTGCGCCGTTTCCTGCCTCGGTTCTTGGCCACAAGCCCGCCACTTTCAGCCGCGCAACGGCGCGCTATCGCTGCCATCCGTCAGTGCCGCACACCGGCTTTGGGCGGGCATCTACATGCTTGCCCCGATTGTAAGGAGACCCGGTTCGCGTGGCACAGTTGCAATCACAAGGCCTGTCCACAGTGCGGACGCGCCGCAAACGCTCTCTGGGTCGAGCGCCAGCTCGCAAAACTCGCCAATGCCCCATATTTTCTGGTCACCTTTACCCTGCCAGAGGAACTCCGTCCCCTCTTCTTTGGAACGGAGGCCCGCGAGTCCTTCCACGCTTTCTTTGCCGCCGCCTCCCAAGCCCTAGCCGATTTGCTTGCCTCGCCTCGCTGGCTCGGCATCCCAGTCAACGGCGCTACGGCCGTCCTCCACACGTGGAACCAGAAGCTCCTCTTCCATCCCCACCTTCACTTTATCGTCCCGGGAGTCGGTCTCGATGTCCATGGCGCACTGCGCAGGGTAAAGAACCCCAACTTCCTTGTGCCGCTTCCCGCGCTGCGGGCCGCCTTTAAGACAGCATTTCGAGCCGCGATCTCAAAGCCTGTCGAACCAGCCGTTTGGAAAAAGGAATGGGGCATTCACATACAACCCTGTGGGTCCGGCGCTACCGCCGTCAAATACCTAGGCGCCTACGTCGCACGCACAGCCGTTTCCGACAAGCGCATCGTACAAGTCGAAAATGACCACGTTCTCCTGCTTTGGAAAGATCGCTCCCAGGGAGGACGCCAAAGCCTCCTACGACTAGACCCCATTGAGTTCGTCCGCCGATACCTGCGCCATGTCCTCCCCCCAAGGATGCATTCCGTGCGTTACTTCGGATTCTGCCATCCCGCCGCCAAAAAGAACCGGGAACGAGTCCGCTTCCTTTCCGGGATGACACTCCTGCTCGGGAGCCCTCCGGCTGCGCTCACATCCAAACCAACACAAGCCCCTTGGACGTGTCCCTGCTGCAGCACCCCGATGCAGCGTCAGGCAAAGGTCGGCAGAGCGACTCTGTCGATAACGCGCCATGAGGACGATTCATGAGTAGTCGCTCGCTCCCACGCTTTATTTTAGATAGCGGCATGTCCTTTGCAGGCTCGGCGCGTGCAGCCTCGTGCCCGCTTCCCGTGACGCATCGCCGTTTGCCACTGCCGTCGCTTGTTGCGCTCCCCAGGAAGGCCACCGCAGCCATCTCGCGCATCTATTCCTGCCGTCCATCCATCCCCACAAGCAGTCCGGTGGAAGGCATTTCCCTCCGGCTGGCAGCCCGGGCCCGAACACAAAACGCATAAGCCCAACCTCAGCTCACCGGGCTTGTTCAACCAGGGGTGTATTTGACGGCTCCGCTATCGCTGCGCGTCAATACACCCTTCTTTGTTAGGCTCCTTTTTCGTCGCAAGCATACCAGTGGTCATACTCCAAATCTCGGTCTTCTTCAGCGGTGAGCTGCGCAGGCACAAACAGACGATAGCCGCCTGAGAAATGAAGCGTCAACGAACCATCTGCGGCTTCTTCGAAGTGCTCAAAAACAGTCTCGCGCAATGCATCGAACAACTCGCACCAGGCTCTGAAGGTCTCATCCGTATACGCATCTGAGGACGTGATCTCGCCCCACTCACGCGAATAGACCCACGACGGATCGATCCAAATGTAGCGCCCTTTCGTGGCGCCGTCGCCAAAGCGAAACTTGATCGAATTCGTCGCGAGCGTCGCGAAACAACGCCGACCCTTGAACGACTCGAGAACCGCCCTGCTACGCTCGATATCTCTTAGCGACATGATTTCTGCCTAACGCTGTTTAGCCCTCCTATCTGTGGGCTATCTGGGTAATTCCGAAAAATAGGGTGGAAATGCGGGGAGATTTCACAGTTTTGTGTGGTAAATATACGGAGCAAAATGTGGACCTGCAGCCGCCCGAAGCATCAAACTCGAATGCCGTTGTGTTTTTCGGGCGGTCAGCCCGCTCCGTTGTCTTTTTGGCAGCGCGAAGCTCTACGCCTCAACTGGGCCTAACGCTGTTTATCCCTCCTATCTGAGGGCTATCACAGTAAGAACACATTTTAGGGTGGAAAATTGGGGAGATCTTACAGTTTTGTGCGGTAAATATGCGCAGCAAAATCCAGACCTTTCGCCACTCAGAGAGTTGAACTCCCCTGCTCTTTTGTTCTTCGGGTGATTAGCCCGATCCCCTCTGAAATGGCCTAACGTTCGAGGTAAGGGGCATCTTGCGCCTTGGCGCAAGACGTCCCCTTGACTGAGGGGTTAGGCATCGGTTTCAAGGCTTTGCCTCGCCCGCCCGCTTGGACCTGCGTTGCATCGCATTCATGACTTCGTTGAGTGATGGTGCTGCCTCCGCGGCAGAAGGACCAGAATCGACGAGCGAGTGAAAGACGGCGTGCAACTCTACTTCGAATTGTTGGTTCTCCGGCTGACTGATCGCTCGCTTTAGCCGAAAGCAAAGATCATCAAACCACTTGCTACCCCACTGTTTGGCAGTCGGAGTGCGTGCGTAGTCTTGCAACTCGTCGATGGCTCGGAGGACCAGTGGAGTGAGAGGTGAGTTCATGTCTTTCGGTGTATGCCTAACGCTGTTTAGCCCTCCTATCTGTGGGCTATCACAGTAAGAGCACATTTTAAGGGTGGAGAATTGGGAAAACTTCACAGTTTTGTGGAGGAAATAATTGGGACATTCCGATTGCTGGGCCGGTGCGATGCTTAAATGGGGACTTCTGCATTCACCTGAGGCTCAGCTATGGCAACTTCTGATCATCCCAAAAATTGGGTCCGGAATCGGAGGAAGTATGATTGAACACGAAAATCAATTGTTATGGACAACCGAACAAGAACGATCTTTAGAAAAAATCCAATTGTTT
>CAIWVL010000276.1 GCA_903916085.1 uncultured Spartobacteria bacterium | reverse complement strand
GGATGAAGGCTAGGGCTTCGGCTGCGTCGGATTTCAAAATTGAGGCCTGATGCTGTGCGGGCAAGTAGCCCGAGCTGAAAACGCCAACGCCCCCGTGAGGGGTTGTAGCGTCGCCACTTTGGAGAACGACAAAAGAGGGCAAGTCCCGGTTTCCTGAGCCCAAGCCGTAGCTGACCCATGCGCCGGCGCTGGGATGGCCCATAAAAGGAAATCCCGTATGGAAAACATAATTACCCTGGGCATGTTCGTTCACCTTGGTGGTCATTGAGCGGATCACAGTGAGATCATCGGCACATTGAGCGATCTGCGGAAAAAGGTCGGTCATAAGCAGACCGGACTGTCCTCGGGGAGCTGCTTCCCAAGGACTAGCCATGATGTTGCCGTTGTTGTTGAACATGGTAGGCTGGACAGGCACCGGCATGGGCTGGCCATGGCGTTGGGCTAGGGCTGGCTTGGGATCGAAGGAATCAACGTGGGAAACCCCACCGCTCATGTAACAAAAAATAACGGAATCAACCTTGGCATGATGTTGCGTAAACGTGGATGACCCAGACGGTCCAACGGCGGCGGCTGAGTTGGAAAGCAGCTTACCTAAGGCTAATGATCCAAAACCCAGAGAACAACGCGCCAACATAGAGCGCCGGGAGAGAAGGGGAGTGTGCATGGAATGCATGTAATCTTTGGAGCGGTTGGGGCGGCTCTTTTTGAGAGATCGCTACCACGCGCAGGCAGGACGCGGCACTATGGGACAAAGGGAGATAAGGAGATAAAGGGCGATAAAGATTTTGGCTCGCGTTGAACGCGTAAAAATGGCAGTGGTTAAACTACTTCAAGTATACAAACTCTTTGAGGTTAAATAATGCATGGCCCAACGGCGTGAGTTCGGCATCGGCATTCATACTGGATAGAAATTCGAGCGCGCGTGCAGTTTCCGCAATTGAGGGAAGTCGGCCCAGCGCAACCTCGAACATGGACCGAATACGATCCTCTGGAACCGAGGTCCTGGCGCGGGTGTTGTCACTCCAGCGGCGGGCGAGTTGCAAGATCTCCGGGTTGTTCAGGAGCATCAGAGACTGAGCTGGAACGGTCGTGACATCTCGGCGGCCCAGAGTCGTGAAAGGTTTTGGAGCATCAAATGCTGTCAGTAAAGGTGGAAGGCTATTGCGGCGTTCAAGAACGTAAATGCTGCGGCGGGGCACGTTTGCAGCAACAGAGGGTCCGAATTGGCGCGGATCCAATGCGCCGGAAACCGAAAGGAGTGCGTCCCGGATGGACTCTGCCTCAAGTCGCCGAAGATTAGCGTGTGAGAGAAGAGCGTTGGCTGGATCTTTTTCTAAAGAGATGTTGGAAGCGAGTGATTCGCGCTGAAAGGCTTCAGTGAGTACAAGGAACTCGAGTGACTTTTTAAGCGACCAATTGTTCGTCTGAAGCTCGGTAGCAAGGAAATCTAGGAGTTCGGGGTGGGAGGGTTTTTCGCCCATGCGCCCGAAGTTATCAACCGTGGGCACAATGCCTGTCCCGAAAGTCCAGTACCAGATTCGGTTGGCCATGACGCGTGCCGTGAGTGGATTTGTAGGTGCCAGTAACCGCTCGGCTAGTTCGAGTCGTCCGCTTTGGCTGCTGTTTATGGGACTTGAATCCAGCACTTCTAAGAACGCGCGTGGAACTCGATCTCCCGGCTTTTTGTGGTCGCCTCGCGGCAGAAATGGAGCGTTGTTGGCGCGATGTTCGAGCACGCCCGGCGCAAACTGGGGCGAAGGCATGGCTTTGCACTGGACGCGGTATTCGGCTAGGGCGGAGTCAAGTGCGGGAGTCGCGGTTTTGTGAGTCGACAGAATCTGGCATTGAATGCAGGCGTCTAGAAGTTCGCGTTGAGCTTCGCTGAGGCGGTTGTCTCGCCAGGCTTGGACGGCGGTTTGAAGCAGGTCACGCATTTCGGCGAGGAACGTCTCAGCGTCATTGGCGTGGCAGTGTGAAAGGAGCAGTTCCAGAGCGGGATGTAATTCTTTAGGTGGCTCTTTGCCCTCATGAAAAAGAACATTTTCGAGAACAAAGAAGGCGTTGTTTGCATCAAATGGTGCGGCTCCCTTGGGCGCCTCGACGCGTCGGGTCTGGTGACCGGGGGTAGTGAGTTCAATGTAGGAGCTAGTATTGACACGATAACTGGTATCCAGCCGGGTCCAGGCTGAGTTATCTCTGTTGACGATGGCTCGCGGGAAAATGGAGTTGCTTCCCAACGGGTAGTTATTGGGAATGAGCCGGAGCATGGCTCCATTGGTGGCAGCGAAACGAATGCTAATGCTGCCGGTCTTGACAGTGAACTCTGGCGAGGTCGCGACTCCGCCAAAATGCGGGACTAGAGAGGACGCAGCGATACCGGCAGGCAGTAACCTTTTGAAGACATGCTCTCCTTCGGCAGCTATGCGAAAGTCGCCGCAGGAAACGCGTCGGATGTCAGGCCCGTTTGTGAACCACTCCTCCAGTTCTGGGACTGCCAAATTCCATGCGTTTGAGATGGACTCTGCATTGAATTTTTTAGCCTCCCCAATCAGTGTGTTTGTACTGGAACGGTATCCGGCATGGAATGCGGCGAATTGGTCGGGGTCAAGGTGAGCTGCCCGCACGGCCAAATGCAGCGGGTGCAGCGGCGCGGCGGTGAGAGTGGCTATGGAATCCGGGTTGTTTTCGGGCGTGAGGCGTGCGATTTCGGCCTGTAATTCGGTGATCGCTGTGATTAGGGGCTTCAGTTCTGCGTGCGTGCCGTGATTGAATCCTTGGGTAGTGGGTAACGTTACACCGAGTGGACCTTCGCGAAAAGAGCACTCAATTTCCTGATTGGACAGTGCCCGGCTGTAGAGGCGGATCTCCTCAATTCGGCCCTCAAAAAAGCCGTTGGCAGCTCCCGTATGACGTAGCCCGATGAGCAACTGAGCATCCCCGCTGAAATAAGAGAGTGCCACGTCTTTTTTGTAGGGCTGGCCGTATGGTTGGCCGTTTCTGAACATGGAGATGGTGCCATCTGCTTGGTAAGTGATGGCGATATGAATCCGTTCGTTTGCTTTGGCTTCTTCGGCTGTTCCGTCGGTTTGTTGTGTGCGCCGATGGTTTTCACTGCCTGCAAGCCATTTATACTTTTGTTTTTCGGCGTAAACGATGGAGTCGAAGTGGTGGACGGAGACTTGTTCAATGCTCACGATACCGCCGCCGTGTTGCTCTACGTTGGCTGTAGTGAGCCAAGCTTCCAAGGTACGCTCTGTAACACTAAAGGGCAGCGGGGAGGATTTGAGATAAGCGTTTTTACCGTCCAGCACTAAAGCTCCATTTTCCACTTTGGCGCTTCCCTGGAGTTCAGATCGCACTCTGCCAAATTGATCTTCAGCGTTTTGATGAAAGTTCCATAAGGCGCAGGGAGCGGGCGTGTACCGGGGCGTTTGGGGGGAGAGGCTCTTCCAGAGTTTCTCGTTTAAAGCGCATTGCAAGGATTGGAGTCGGGCCTGCATTTCCGTGAGATCGGTCAGGGTGCTTTGCGTATTTCCTCGAGTGTTCTGTCGTAGTGTTTCCGGCAGACGCTGTAATTGTGAGAGCCAGTGAGTAGCGAGTTCCTGGCGCATGACATTTTTGAGCCTCGCCAGTGCTCCTATTTTTGGAAGTTGCAGATGGTCCGCTGAATCGATGACTAGCTGCGCGGGGCGGACGCTGGAAAAGATGCCGTAAAGGGCCGTGTAATCGCGTTGGCTTATGGGGTCAAATTTATGGTCGTGGCACCGTGCGCAGGAAACAGTGAGTCCGAGGAAAGCCTTGGTGACGACATCGATTTGATTGTCTACGGTCTTTACTTGTTCATCTAACGTATCGACGGGTTGGAAGCCGTGTTCGCCCAGGCGAAAGTGGGCAGGGCCGATACGCGACTCGTTAATACCGACCGACGAGATGCGCGGGTTGGAAAGGAGGTCGCCCGCGAGGTGTTCACGAATGAGCTGATCGAGGGGAGTATCCGAGTTAAAGGCGCGGATGAGGTAGTCGCGGTATTGGTAGGCGAAGGGGATTTCGGGGTCGCCCTCGCTACCGTGTGAGTCGGCGTAACGCACAAGATCCATCCAGTGGCGTGCCCAGTGTTCGCCGAAGGCTGGGGAGGCGAGGAGTTCGCGGGTTCGCTGGCGGACGGCAGTGGAGGGATTTTCTGCATGAGCTTTTGAAAAGGAGGCGATGTCTGCGGGAGAAGGCGGAAGGCCGATGAGGAGGAAGTGGAGGCGCCTTGCGAGAACGGCTGCAGAGGCAGGGGAAGCGGGGGTTAGACCTGCGCGGGAAATGGCGTCATTGAGGAAAAGGTCAACGGGGTGGACGTTTTGGTGTTGTTCGGAGGCGTAAGGAGCGATGCTGGTTGGCGGGGGGGACCCGGATAAAAGTGAGGATTGTGGAGGCGATGGATGGGTGATGGGTTGGAGTGCCCACCAGGAGCGGCGTGCGGCGAGGAGTTCGGGCCAACTGGGGTTTGCGGTGGCGGCGGAGGTGGGTGGGGAATCGCGCGGATCGGGGGCACCGATGGCGATCCAGCGCGTGAAGTTTGCTATGATTGAGTCTTCGAGTTTGGGGGCCTTTTGAGGCATTTCCAACTCGGGCTCGAGATGCTTGATGGTGCGCAGCAAGAGGCTTTTGTCGGGCTGGAACGGAATGATGCTCGGACCCGAGTCGCCGCCTGCCAGCCAGCCAGCGCGGGAATCCAGACGCAACCCACCCTTTTGCTTCTCGGCTCCATGGCATTCCATACAATCCGCTACGAGGGTGGGCCGGATAAAAGTTTCAAAAAAATCCGTATTTTTTTCGTCCGAAATTTGTGGTTCCGCCGACCCGTGTGGTGTTGTGGTGAGGAGGAACAGGGCCGCAAGAAACAGAGTGCGCAGGAGTTGCTGGAGGGAAGCTGCCATAAAAAGCGCGAGAATGCAGGAGTGAGGGAGGCTGACTGCGATGAGATGAGTGATTTCGGGGGAAGGGATTAGCTGAAATTTTGCTTTTTAAGATGAAAAGTACTTAGCGAGGAGGGCTGGGCGGGGTAGTTAAAGGGAATGAAGATTCGGACTCCCCTCTTACTCCTTCTCACCGGTATGTTCGCTCAGGCTGCTGAGGTGGTAGATGCTGACATTGTTATTTTTGGTGCCAGCTCTGGGGGCATTGCTGCTGCGGTCCAGGCGCGGCGTTTGGGGAAATCAGCGGTGATTTTAGAGTGGACGCGGCATTTAGGGGGACTGACCACAGGCGGACTCGGGGCGACAGACATCGGCAACAAGGGGGCGATTGGAGGGCTTGCTAGAGAGTTTTACGAGCAAATGGCTGCGTATTACGCGAGGCCTGAAGCTTGGAAGTGGGAGAATCCCAAAGATCCGGTGCGTGATGCTGCCAAGCAAGAGAAGGGGGTAGATCCTTTAGTTGCAAAAACTGGGCGTGAAACGAAGTGGACATTTGAGCCGCATGTGGCGATGGAGATTTATCGTCGTTGGCTGGCTGATGTTGGGGTTCCTGTTTATTTTGGAGAACGTCTTTCTGGGGTAAGAAAGGAGGCTGGACGCATCGTTGAAATAAGCACTGAGAAGGGCGATATTTTTCGCGGAAAAATGTTTATTGACGCTAGTTACGAAGGGGATTTAATGGCGCGGTCTGGGGTTAGTTACCACGTGGGACGGGAGGCGAATCGCGTGTATGGGGAAACGATAAACGGGGTGCGCGCCCAGACGCCGCACCATCAATTTTTGGTGGATGTGGATCCTTTTTTTAAGCGGGGAGACCAAACAAGTGGACTGTTGCCGTTGGTACAAGTTGGCAATGGAGGGGTGGCTGAGGCGGGCGATGGCTGTGTGCAAGCCTACAACTTTCGGCTGTGCATGACTCGGAATGCGGCCAATCGAGTGCCTTGGGTTGACATCAAGCCTCCGGGATATGAGGCCGGTCGGTATGAGTTGTTGGCGCGGTTGATTGAAGGGCATGAGGCTGAGGGAAAACCGCTCAGGCTTGGAGATCTGATGAATCCGGTGAGGATGCCGAATGATAAGACCGACACAAATAATCAAGGTGCGGTGAGTACGGATTACATTGGTGCGAACTACGCGTATCCAGATGCGGATTACGAGACTCGGGAGCGGATTTGGAAAGAGCACGAAGACTACATCAAAGGATTTCTGTACTTTTTATCTTCGAGTGAGCGGGTGCCGCAGCGGTTGCGTGATGAGGTGAATAGCTGGGGCTTAGCAGCGGATGAATTTGTGAATACCGGTCATTTTCCACCTCAGTTGTATGTGCGCGAAGCTCGGCGAATGATTTCAGATTACGTAATGACAGAATCGGATTGTCGTTGGGAACGTAAGGTGGAAGATTCGGTTGGCATGGGGGCGTACAACATGGATTCGCACAATTGCCAGCGATTAGTTCAGAATGGTTTAGTTCGTAACGAGGGTGATGTGCAAGTGGGGGTACGCGGGCCGTATGGGGTTTCTTATCGGTCGATTGTACCGAGGCAAAAAGAGTGTGAAAACTTGCTTGTGCCAGTGTGCTTAGCAGCGAGTCACATTGCTTATGGTTCCATCCGGATGGAGCCAGTTTTCATGGTGATGGGCCAGAGTGCAGCGACGGCGGCGGTGTTTGCGATCGAAGGGAAAGTGCCTGTCCAAAAGGTGGATTATGCGAAGTTGAAAGAGCGTTTGTTGGCTGACGCACAGATTTTGGAATGGACTGGACCGATGAAGACAGCTGGCGGAAACTTTGATGTAAAGGACTTGGGTGGCGTGGTGGTAGACGATGCGCAGGCGGAGTTTGTCGGGGATTGGACTTTCTCAAGTGCCTCGCGCGCGGTTGCGGTGGGGTACATGCATGACGGGAACGCGAACAAGGGAAGCGCGAAGGCTGTTTTTCGGCCTGAGATTCCCAAAGACGGAGAGTACGAGGTATTTCTGCTGTATCCACCTTTGGGAAATCGCGCGAGTGATGTGCCAGTGAATCTCGCCACGGAGGGCCAGGAATGGACTGTGCATGTGAACCAGAGGAGCGCTGGGAAGTACCAGGAACAGTCTCTGGGGAGGGTGCATCTAAAGGCGGGCAAGACGTTGGCTGTGACGGTTTCAAATGCCTCCACAGATGGCTACGTTGTGGTGGATGGGTTGCAGTTACTTCTTGTGCATTGAACGCTCCCTTTGGGTTCTGGGGATTGGCGATTTTAGGCACATCAGAGGAGCTTCCCTTCCGACGTAACTACATTCGCCCGGATTTGTTGCTGGCAGCCGTGCCGGGATAAGTAAGGTGGTGTTCGGTGTATGGACTGATTTGAGTGTGTTTATTCATGCTTGAACGCAGGTGCGCGCGGGTTCTCGTCTCAAATCCTCGTTTCCCTTTCCACCCTTCCAAAATGGCCAATTCCTAGCGTGCTCTTGGAGCTCACTTGATTACGGGGCGGAGGACGATGTTGCGGTAGTCGATGTTGGTGTGGTCGCCTTGAAGCATGATTGGGCCGGGCTTTGACTCGTCGCTAGTCAAGGCACCACCGGTGCAGCCGAGGACGGGTTTATTGGCGATGATAGTTTTGTCGTTGAGAATCACCGTTACATGGCGATCGACGAGGGTGATGCTCAAGGTCTGCCATTCGCCGACCGGTTTTTCTGCGGCAACCTCTGGTGTGATGCGACTGTAGAGGGCTCCCATGTTATGTGAATCGAGGGGTTTGCCAAACGTCTCGGCGATTTGGATCTCGTAGATGCCGCGTAGATAAACACCGCTGTTGCTGGCGGTTTGGGTGCGCACTTCGAGGGTGATGTTGAAGTCCTCAAATTCGGAATTTGTGCGCAGGTTTGCGTGATGTTTCCCGGGGGTGACACGGTTCATCAAAACGCCGTCCTCTACGCTCCAGCCATTGTCGCCGTTTTGCGGAACAAGACTCCATCCAGCGAGATCTTTGCCATTAAAAATGGAGACAGGTGCGCCGTACTTGACCTTTGAGAGGTCGGGGGCTGGGGGGAGAGAGGCGATGCGTTTGCCGGTGAACTCTACCTTGGCGACTTGTGTGCCATCCGCTTTGGTCTTAATGGAGGTGAGATTGAGCACGTCGGCGGTGAGCTTTGCGGTGATAGTCTCGGTGACCATCTCCTGCTGCTTGGAGGTCTGGACTCGCGTCACGATGAGCGTGTCGCTTTCCAGCCGGGTGGCTGTGGTTGGAACAATGCTACCGCCGCCCCAGAGGATGCTGCTCTTGAGTTCGCCGTTGACCATCTCGACGCCAAGCCAACCGGCTCCTCCGCCGGGAAGGGTGAGGGCGAAGCGTCCGATCAAGGGATTTTCGGCGGCTTGTAAGTGGTGACCTGCGCAGAGGGCTGCGACGGTGAGGATGTAGGGGATGGGTTTCACGGAGTGGTTGGGCATGTGGAAGTGGCCAGAGGCAGGGGAAGATCGCGATGCAGAAAGTGGTTTTTGTTCTCGGATTGCCTCCGATTCTGCTCAGGCAACTTTACTTGGCTGCTGCTGCGGGTTTGTTTTTTGAGCGGCCTCTTCGGCAGTAAGCTTCTGCCGCGGCGGCATCTGCAAGTCCTTGTTTACATAACGAATGGACTCGATAAGCAGGCTTTTTTCTGGATGCCCGGAAGCAATCGCCGGTCCGGTATCCCCGCCCTTGGCCCAGCCTTCGCGCCAATCTAGGCGCAAGCCACCCTTCACTTTTTTGTCGGCGCTGTGGCATTCGAAGCAGCGCTCGGCGAGAAGGGGGCGGACTTTCTTTTGAAAAAAGTCGCCATTTGGCTCTGCCGCGACAAGGGCCAGTGGAGCCAAGAGAACAGCAAGTGGGAATTGCGGTGCCATGGAAGGGGGAAGGACTTTTTCAACACAGGTTTATAGAAAAAACGAGTGTAAGTTTTGGGGTTGTGCACATTGGATCGCACGGTCCAGCCCGCCCCGCCTCCCGCCTCCCGCCTCCCGCCGCACGCTAGGG
>CAIWVL010000275.1 GCA_903916085.1 uncultured Spartobacteria bacterium | reverse complement strand
TGTTATGCGTGGGCGGCTTAGCGGAAATACACATCCCCACGCTCTCTGACACATTCACACACATTCACACACATTCACACACATTCACACACATTCACACACATTCAAAAAACATCAAAAAACATCAAAACGAATAAAAAATATTACACCATATATTATTCGTATATCCAACGGAACAAAGGCTTAACCACGGTTCAAGCGGGCGTTCACTAATGGTTTAAATTTTTTCAATAGAACCTGAGCATCTTGGGTAATGATTTGAGTTAAATTTGTATTGTCAAAAAAATCTAAGGGGGGTACGAGTGGAAACGTTGCAAGACATACGGATTCACCGTGCGTCTCTCACGAAAGCGCAACATGTAGTATCAAAGATAATGAGCACCCCAACCCGTTGTGGAGATGCTGTCGCATTAGCATCGGCGGCAAAGACCCTAACCACTCAACCTGTATTTAATGCAGGGCAAACAAACGACGCCGCGCACAAGCCGGAGTTTGTCGACGCCCGAGGCGCGTATTCCTTGTTCAATATCTCACGCACAACGCTCTGGCGATTGGCGCAAGAGGGCCTCATTCGCTCTACCAAGTTGCGCGTGCGCGGTTCAGCAAGGGGCCGTCGCTTGTACGATTGCGACTCCATCCGGGCCTTGTTTTCTAATAACTAGAAAAAAGGCCCTCGCATTACATCCCAAAGGGAAGAACACGAGAGCCAGAGCGTCTTGCACACCTCTGTATCTTGGATTCTTCCGGCTACGGTTTGCAAGCGCCTTTGTCGGCGTTTCGTAAGCCGTGGCCTCGGGTGTTCTGTGTCTGGGCAAACCAGAACCTACACCATGGATTCTTACGATTTTGACAAACTCCGGGCGGCCCTACCGTTGCCGGAGCTCATGCAGAGACTCGGACTAGGCGAGCACGCCAAACAGGCGGCTTTCTGCCCGTTCCACAAAAACACAGCAACGCCCTCATTCAGTGTTTACCAAAAGGAAAGCGGCCGGGCGTACTGGAAATGTCATTCCACTTGCGGCGGAGGCGATGAAGTAGACCTCCTTGAGAAATACTTAGGACTCTCCAAGCCCGAAGCCCTCAAGCGCTGGGAAGAATTGGCAGGCGGCGCGGTTCACTTAAAGCCCGTTTCCTCGTACCCGATGCAGCGGACGCCGGTTCCGGCTCTCACACGGGAGCCGGTGGCGATGCCCTCCGACTTGCACGCCGGGACACCCGCCGAACTTGAAACAGTGGCAAGGCTCCGGGGTGTTGACTTCTGGGCCGTCGCAACGATGCGCCAAAACGGCGTTCTTCAGTTCGGCACGGTGTGCGGCTTGCCCTGTTGGATTGTCAGCGACCCGGCAAAGAGAATCGCAGAGGCGCGGCGAATGGATGGCCTGTTGTTCCCTGCATTTGAAGGTGGAACCGCAAGGAAGGCTCACACCCTTAAAGGCTCTGCCAAAAGCAGGCCTGTAGGGCTGATGCTTCCGGGCAAGCTCCATGACTGCTTCCACAATGTGCTTCTAGTTGAGGGCAGCGGAGACTTCGTTGCCGGTTATCACTTCGCAATGGAAAGGGGCCAGAACTGGCTTCCGGTAGCAATGCTTGGAGCGTCTACCCTGATTCACCCAGAGGCTCTCCCACTCCTTCGAGGGAAGCGGGTGAAGATCGTTCCCCATGCCGACGAAGCCGGGGGCGCTGGGGCGCTGAAATGGGCGGAAGAATTGGAAAGGATCGGCTGCGAGGTTAGCGGATTCGACCTTACCGGACTCCGAAAATCGGACGGTTCAAACGTCAAAGACTTAAACGACTGCACGGACATACACCCCGACGACGCAACGGAACTAGAGGGGCTACTCAAATGAACAATTTCATCGAAAACACAGGAGCGGAAACAGTGGAAAAGGAAGAACCAAGCGCCCAAGCACCCAAGCGCGATAGGAATACGAAGTTTAAGACTAGGAAGGAGGAATCAGAGGGCGGCCTTAGGGACATCGGTGAAGAGTTACCTCTCGGAACAGCCCCCCTCTTTGTTCAACATTATGCGAAGGAACTGAATCGGGTTCACCTAGCGCCCATTGAGCTTCTTGTTTTGGGGATGATAGGAACGCTTTCCGGGGCGATGGGCAAAGGCTGGAAGCTCACAGGAGCCGTGGGAGGAAAGGAAAATTATGGCAACCTCTACCTTGTAGTGTCAGCGCCCCCCGCTTCAGGTAAAAGTTTGGGAGATAGGATTGCGAGACCGTTGAAGCAGGCGGAGCGAGAACGGAAGGAACGATGGGAGAGAGAACAGAAACCTGACCTAGAGGCACTGAAGGCAATCCGGGAGGGAAAGTTGAAGGCGGCCCGTGGAGCGAACCCGAAGCCGGAGCAGGAATTGGACGAAAAGGCGCAAAAGGCACTCCAGAGAGAGATTCGAGACATAGAGCGTCAGCTGGAATGGTGCCCCGCGTTGACGGCTGGCGATGACACAAGCGCAGCCCTTGCAAAGAAACTCCAGAACGTAACGGACGAGACGCTTTTCGTATTTTCAAGCGAAGGTGGCGATACGGTTCAAACCATGCTGGGGCGCTTTCAGAATAGTGGGACTGATTGCGGCTTATGGCTTAAAGGACACACCGGAGACTTACACAGTTCAAGCCGAGTGACCAGCGGAGACAGGGACATTGAAGAACCGATTCTGTCCGTGATGCTATTTGTTCAGCCGTGTGTGTGGCGGGAAGTGTTGGAGAACAAGGAAGCAGACGGCAGGGGGCTGTTGACTCGTATCCTTCCGGTTCAAGTATCCTGCCCAATGCCCCTTGATGACGGCGAGCTTAGGGAGATGAAGCCAGAATTAGAGCAGGCTTGGGAGGCGCTGATTGAGCGCATCCTTGAGCTACGGCTTGAAATAGAAGGCAAAGGTACACCGCGCAAAGTGCGATGCTCCCCGGGGGCACACGGTGTACTTCGTGAGTTGTACAATCAAAGCGCAGAATGGGCAAACGGGCCACTTGCTGACCTCAGAGGCGAGCTTGGAAGGTGGCGAGAAAATGCGGCACGATTGGCTTTAGTGCTGGCAGTGGCAGAGAACCCAGAATGTGACGAATTGGACGAGGAAACGGCTAGGCGTGCGGTTGCATTGTTGACGTGGATCGGGGGGCGCGGCTTCGAGATACGCAATGAGGCACGAGAAAAGAACCTTGAGGAGAGGGCGCAGAAGTTGGCTTCAAACCTCAAGACTAAAGGCAATGAGCTCCCCTTGAGGATATTGGGTAAAAATCATTCCTTCAGCCAAGAAGAGGTTCAGCAGCTAGCTCTTCATTTCAAAACACAATTCAAAATCGAGGAGAGAAAGAATCAAGCAGGGGGAAGAACTTCACTCGTTTGCCTACTTCTGAAGCCGTGAACTAAGTTTTGGGGGTTTTGACGGTTTTGGGGGCGGGGCACATGGAAGAATAAAACATTTCATTTTCACGCACACCCTACCCCCAAAACCCCCGAAACCCCCAATCGAGGCTCCAAGGACTCATGCACGCAGCCAGCGGCGGGTGAACTTGCAGGCGTGAGGGGCACACCCCGGGGGGCATCGGTCGGGGAGGTTGACGAGGTTAGGCAAATAATTGCCGGAACTCGAAGAGGAGGGTTGAAGTAAATCTTTGCCTCAACCCTCTTCGGGAGCGTTGTTTCACAACCAGAAAAAAGACGGTCCTCGCACAAAAAGAGAGCACACGAATACTCCAACACGCCCGGAGGAAAGCAGGTAAGGAGACTCCTTATAGGGGATGGTTGGTAATACGAGAGACGCATCTTTTCTACCCCCCACTAAGGAATCTTTTGGGGCTTAGGCCGCCTAGGTCGGAGTCGTCATTCTGGCCTTTTTTTGTGACACGTTTTTATTTTTTGGGGCATACGTCATACAGCGCCACGGAGTGAAGGGAACAGGGGGTAATTTCTGACCAGTACGCGCGCCCCTAAATCCGTTCAATCACGCCGCCGCTGGGGTGCTGAGTGTCCGAACACTTTCCAAAGGTGCTGCTTTTGAAGTCGGGCGCGTTGGTTGGAAAAGTGGCCTGAAACAAACCGGAATGGCCGGAAACATTGGGAGAAGTGTTGAAGCTTTTGTTGAAGCTGGTCAATTTCCTCTCCCCTAAATCTGCGTAAGTGACTCTTGCTTAGAGGCTGGCGGAGGGAGCGGGATTCGAACCCGCGGTACGAAGCCGCCCCTTTGTAAGTGGCTCCCTACAGAGTAAATACGCATGGGGAAACATCCGTTGACATGGGGAAGTGTTGAAGCTTTTGTTGAAGCTATGGCAAGCATTCTAAAAAAGCCTAGTTCACGCTCCCCCTTTTGGTTTGCAGCGTACCGAGGGCCGGACGGGCGGCGCGTCCAAAAGAGCACGAAGACGACTGACCGGAAACTTGCGATGAAGCTGGCCTTCGAATGGGAGGAGCTCGCAAGCAAAGGGCGCGCGGGGGGGCTTGTGGCTGCACAGGCTCGGAAGGTTGTTTCCGGCATTGTGGAGATGGCCACGGGGGAAGCATTACATTTCGCGACAGCGGCAGACTACCTCAAGGGTTGGCTTGCTGGGCAGGAGGGCGCGACTTCACCGGCCACGTTTTACAAATATAAGCAGGTAATCACCGAGTTCATTTCGACGCTGGATAAGCAGGCAAAGCTTCCCTTAGCTGGGGTGAGTTCGGCGCACCTGACCGCTTACCGCGACAAATCGCGCTCAATGGGGCGGGCACCGGGTAGTGTCAACAACCTGATGAAAATTCTTACGAGTGCGTTTGAACAGGCGCATCGTGATGGGTTAATTCCCCACAACCCCGGAAAGGCCGTTCCTCGCCTCAAGGACGCTGATAAAAAGCGAAAGGCGGTGTTCACTCTTGAACAGATTCAGACCCTGTTGAAGGCCGCCAATGATGAGTTCAAGGGGCTCATTCTTTTTGGTTATTTCACCGGACTTCGGCTGATGGATATCGCGAATCTGTCGTGGGGCAATATCGACATGGAAAAGGGTCAAATGGCGCTCACAACGCGCAAGACTGGGCGCGAATTACTGGTTCACCTGCATCCTGATATTCTTGACTGGCTACGATCGCGCATCCGGGGAACTCCCAAGGCGTTTTTATTCCCGGACGTTAACCACACTTCGGGCAGTCATTTAAGCCGGGCCTTTTCTCAATTTATGGAGCGCGCGGGCGTTGTTGGTGAGCTAATCCGTAAAAAAACGGGCTCCGCTGGTCGAAATCTCAACGGGCTCACGTTCCACTCTTTACGGCACACCTGTATTTCAGCCATGGCAAACGCAGGCATCGCCGAGGAACTACGAATGGAGGTCGTAGGGCAAGAAACTGGAGCCGTGCATAAAGTCTACACGCACCACGAGAGCGAACGCCTTCGCCTCGCCACTGCATCAATTCCGGGAATCTTTGCAAGGGGTGGGGGCGCGTAGTTGTTTCCCGTGTTATGCGTGGGCGGCTTAGCGGAAATACACATCCCCACGCTCTCTGACACATTCACCAAAACAATAATAATAAGACAGTAATAACGAGCAATGCAAGTTCAATAATAAATGTTGACAACTCGTCGTCGTCGTCGTCGGCGCGCAAAGATTCCGTCACTTCCGAAGACTCGAATGCGTCAACCACAAAATTGATAGGCAAAAAAAATGAAAAAACAAAAGGCGGCACAT
>CAIWVL010000274.1 GCA_903916085.1 uncultured Spartobacteria bacterium | reverse complement strand
TGGTCTTTTTTGTTGCCTTCGGAGCCTGGCTATCTCAAAACGCCAACACGCACCTTGCGTCTCACTCAATTGCGTCACCGAGGTGCCAAAGCGGTTAATTGCCTATGAACCTAAAATTCGAAGCCGTAGACGCACGCGGTATGCGTGGCGTTCTGAACGTCAGCCGATCACCCCGTGAGCGATTGGCCAAGTCTGGCTGGATCAGCTCACCCGTGCCCAAAACCTCAAACTCAACCCGTGGCAATCGCCTCGCCTCGGTGGCGTCCTTTCACTCGTTTCTCAGCAAATAAAAAAGAAGCCCCTCCCATCCATCCCGAAGAATCAGACGGGAGAGGCCAGGTTGCTTTGGAGAGCATCTGTTTCTCTAGTCAGTTTCCTGCGGCGCGCAACCTGAAAACATTCAGCGGCAGCGGTATATGGGAGCGGTGGACTCCATGACAATGAGTAACCCAATTAGTTCCAGGACGGACCTTTTCGACAAAACCGAGGCGGCAAGCCGTCTCGGTATAAACTGGCAAATCGTGCTCAAGCATGTCCGCCTAGGGCACCTTGAGTGCCACAAACCCGCTACTCGCACCTATCGCTTTGACGAAGGATAAATTGCGCGATTCCTCAAGCGGATGAAAGCAATGCGATAGCTGGTAGTGCAGACGCAAAGGTCGGATAATGCTATGTCGGCGAGTTGTAGCCATGCAACCCACCAAAAACTCGGGCGCGCTGCGTCAGTTCGCCGGCATCATTCTCCGCAAATACGCATCAAATAAGGGAACCGTGAATCCGGTGTCTCCGTGGGCAGGACTGTAAATCATGCCTTTGGAAATCAGCGAAGCGCGAACTGGTGCGACATTGCGTACTGGTAATTTTAGTTTCTCGGCAATTTCTCCGGAACGATGTGGCCCAGCCCCCAATACAGCCATGGCGCGCATGTATTCTTTTTCCCTCGGAGTCAACCGGTCAAAGCGCACCCTAAAAAAGCCCTCGTCCAAACGCCCAATCGACGTCTCCGTTGCTCGGGCTACCACGGCGGCATCAATGACCGGTGTGGCAGCCAGATTCCACGCCTGATATCCCCATTCCTGCAGAAAATAAGGATAGCCTTGAGTCCTCTCGTAAACGGCATCTACAGCCTCAGCTTGAAAATCAACTCCAGCGCGTTCGGCAGGTTCAACCAAGGCCAGCCGTGCATCCTGCGGCGACAGGGGACCGATCTCCGGATAGTCAAAAAGCCGTTCGGCGTAAGACTTGGAACGTCCCGCCAGTCCCACCACTTGAGGCAATCCCGCTCCCACCAAAAGAACGGGGAGCCCTTTCTGTGCGATTTTGTGCAGCGCCATGATCAGGGCGCTAAACTCGGACTCTGAGAGATACTGCAACTCATCGATAATAATGGCCACGGCTGTTTTGCGCGCTCGTGCGGCCTCGCCCAGTGCGAGAAAAAGCGCAGGAAGGTCGGCCTCCAGATCGCCGCTGTCTGCCACCCCAACTTCAGGGTCGATATCGAGGCCGATCTCAATGTCTCCAAGACTAAGCTTGAGCGCCTTGGTGAAGCTCTTGAGTACTCTGATGCCACGTTTAACGGCTGCCTCGATTTTTTCGCCTCGGTCGAGGCTTAGAAGAATCCGACGGAGTTCTGGGAGCAGCAGGGCCGCCAGCGATTTATCCTCATGAGCTTCAATCAGGGAAGTAAGATAGCCGGCTTCGCGCGCCTGGTCCTCGACACGGTTAAGGAGAACTGTTTTTCCAACCCCTCGAAGCCCCACCAAGATGAAACTCTTGGTGGAAAGACCATTCTTTGTGCGGGTCAGAGCGATGCGTGCAGCTTCTAGAAGACTCGCACGGCCAGT
>CAIWVL010000273.1 GCA_903916085.1 uncultured Spartobacteria bacterium | reverse complement strand
GTGATGTGAGCGAGGCCTTTGATCACGCCCGGAGCCAACTCAGACAAGGCGGGCTGATAGTTCTTGTGCACACGCATGAGTTCCTCGCCCAACGTCTTGGTGAAACCAGCTGGTTTTGAACTCAGTTCCAAGCCCAACTGCTCAAGTAGCACCTTCCGCGCGAGCGAGTAGCCATTGGTGTGCAAACCGTTGGAGGGGAGCCCAATAATTTTGTCCCCTACCCGGATCTTGCGACCGTCGAGCATTTTGCTTCGATCCACAACGCCCACAATAGTTCCTGCGAGATCGTATTCGCCCCGTTGATACATCCCTGGCATCTGGGCCGTTTCACCACCGATCAAAGCGCAGCCGCCTTCTTTACAGGCCTTTGCAAAGCCCTTGAGAATTTGCTCAAACACCTCGGGTTCTAGACGTTCTGCACCGATGTAATCCAAGAAGAACAAAGGCTTTGCCCCAATAACAGCGATGTCATTGATGCAGTGATTCACAAGACACTGCCCTACGGTATCATGACGACCCGTGGCAAAAGCTACCTTTAGCTTGGTTCCAACGCCATCCACGCTCGACACGAGAATGGGCTTTTTCATGTCGCTAAAGTCAGGGCGAAAGAGGCCACCGAAGCCACCGATTTTGCCGAGAACTTCAGGGCCATGCGTAGCCTTGACCATGCCGTGGATACGGCTTTTTACGAGGTTACCGAGATCCACGTCTACGCCAGCGGCGGCGTAGGCTTTTTTCTTGGAATCAGGGGTAGTTTTGGAAGCGGTTTTCCGAGGCATGACAGGTCAGGGTTTGCGGGGCGAGAGAGCGGGACTAGGAGAGGGCGAGCCAAGCAGGTTGGGGCGATTGCCTCGCCGCTCCATGATGTGCTTGTCTAAATTGGGATCAACGGCGACCGGGTACTCCCCGTTAAAACAAGCCAGACAGAACTCATTTTCCTTTCGGCCAGTGGCGCGCACCATTGAAGGCACGTCTAGGTAGCCAATGGAATCTGCCCCCAGATAGTCTCGGATCTGATCCAAAGAACACTGGTTAGCCAGAAGCTTTTCCGGATCTGGAAAGTCGATGCCGTAATGACAGGAATGCTTGTGAGGCGGGCAGGAAATGCGCATGTGCACTTCCGCCGCACCAGCCTCACGCAGGTTGACCACGCGGGCACGGGCCGTGGTGCCGCGCACGATGGAATCATCGACCACCACAACGCGCTTGCCTGCAACGGCTTCCTTAATGAGGTTGAGTTTCACACGCACATTAAAGTCGCGAATGAGCTGGCTGGGCTGTAGGAAAGTCCTGCCAATGTAATGGTTACGCACGAAGGCGTGACTGTACGGAATCCCCAACTCCTCAGCAAACCCGAGGGCGGCGTAGTTGCCAGAATCCGGGACGGGCACAACGACATCGGCTTCAGCCGGGTGCAATCGGGCGAGTTCGCGTCCCATCTCGGTGCGCGCACGGGCGACGTTGGAATCGCAAAAGTTGGAGTCGGGACGGGCAAAGTAGACGTACTCGAAGATGCAGAACGAGGAGCGCTCAGGTTTGAACGGCCACTCAGAGCGGATCCCATTTTCGTCGATGATAACGACCTCGCCAGGTTCAACATCGCGCACGAACTCGGCGTGAATCAGGTCGAAAGCGCAAGTCTCACTGGAAAGCACCCAAGCGCCATCGAGCTTGCCTAGAGCCAGTGGGCGAAACCCGTGAGGATCGCGCACACCGATGACTTCGCGTTCGCTCATCATCACCAGGGAGAACGCACCGTGTACCTTGCGGAGCGCGGCGAATACGCCATCGGGTTCAGCGGGTTGTGCCAGCAGGTGCAAGATCACCTCGCTATCCACGGTGGTTTGGAAAATGGATCCCTGCTCCTCCAGTTCCTCCCGCAAAAGGGCTGCGTTCACCAAGTTGCCGTTATGACCGATGGCAATCTGGCCACGGGCCGTGTTGACCACAAACGGCTGGGCGTTGATGAGGTTACTGGAACCGGTGGTGGAGTAGCGCACATGCCCCACGGCTCGCGAACCTTTGAGTCGCTCCAAATCTCCTGAGTTGAACACTTGAGAGACAAGGCCCATGGCCACATGTCTCTGAAATGGGGTGTTCGGACCGTCCGCAGTCACAATTCCGGCGCTCTCCTGACCGCGATGCTGCAGCGCGTAGAGACCGTAATAGGTGAGAGTGGCGGCGTTCGGGTGGCCAAATACGGCAAAGACGCCGCATTCGTGGGTGGGTTTGTGGTGTTTCACTAAGAGTGGGTGGGCCCCCAAAGTTAAGACGCCTCGCTTGTGCGTCAAGAACTGCCCACCGCCGCTTTTCTAAATTCAACTTCACTAAAACATAAACTACTGCGGCAAAGGCAATTCCGGACTCCCCGCAGACTTCCGCTCAACCCCCTTCTCACTCCCAGCCTCCCCTTCCACACGCTTCCAACCCTCCCGTTTCGCCACAAGTTCCACCAGTCGCAGCGGCCAGTCGGCAGCCTCAAAAAAATCAGGCCGCAGCCGGTCCAACTCCTGGTAGGCCTCCAGGTACGCCTTATTTTCGGGCGAGCCTTCCTTACCCACTGCCGGATAGCGGCGGCGGGCCTCGACCATCGCCTTGTTCACAGCCTGCTCATTCGGATCCGTCGTCGTGGGAGCAGGTGCCGTTGGTGTGGCTGCGCCCGAAGCGGTAGCCGCCTGAGGACCGTCGAGGGCAAACTCCGAGCCCGGGAGCGGCGCGGGAGTCGCACCCGGCTCCAACGCCTTGGTGCCGGCGGGTTTGAGATCCGCGCGTTTCCAGCCCTCACGCAACGCCACAATTTCCGCGAGGTTCAAGGGCCACTTAGGATCTTTGAAAAAGTCGAATTTACGCAACCGGGCCAGTTCATTGTAAGCCTCTAAATAAACCGTATGCTCCGGGTTTCCAGGCGATTGCAGAGCTGGATAACGCCGAATAGCCTCGTCCTTGGCGAGACGCGTAGTGCGTTGCACAGGATCCTCGTCCGGATGTGCCTCGGGCTCAGGAACCGGCGGGGCAGGTGCAGTCTTCATGATCGGTGCGCCCTGAGCTTCGCGGGCTTCTATCGGAGTCGGGGCGACCGCCACGGGCTCAGGCGCGGAAGGCGCTGGTGGTTGCGGCGGCTTTGGAGACGATGCCGCCTCAGACGACTGCGATTGAGGCGGTTGAACGGCCGGCCGCGGACTGACCGCAGCTTGTTGCCGCTTGAAATCGGCGAGGGTCTGCGCCCATTCGGATCCCGTGGCGAGTAAACGCACCGCGATGGGAACAGCCAAGGCGAGTGAAAACCCGCCCGCGAGCAACAAAAAAACACCGTTACGCTGAAGGAGCAACCGGAATTGTATCGCCAGAAACATCACAACTCCAAGCAGAAGCGCCGTGGCAAGCGAAACAAAAGATTCCTTGGGGGCCCAAAAAAGGGCGATGCCCCCGAGCGGCACCGAAGCAAGAGCGGCGAGGAGTCCGAGAGCCAGGTTGCGCCCCGCCTCGCCAGTGCTGCCCTTGAGAACGATGGGCGTAGCGCTCGGCGTGGGCTTGGAGGCTCGGGCCGTAGTTTGGGCGGCAGTGGAGGTAGAAGCCGGGGACGAAACCAAGTGCGCCGTAGGAATCACAGGACGCGCGTTGGGCTCGCCGGGGGGAGGAACAGAGGCGCCGGTCGAAGGCGCGGGGTTGGAGGGGGCTGAACTCACTTTATTAGAGAAAACGTTTAACCTGTTAAATCAAAACAGTTTTTTGAAAAGCGCAACAGGAGCTTAAGAGTGAATTTACCTTGAAATGCAATTCCGCAGGCCGCCCGGTACGCGAGTTGCCCTCCTAGCGAAGAGGAAACATTGGTTCCCAACCGCACAGGGAACTCATTAGGGGGTTGAAACTAGGCGGCTAGCCCCTCTTTACTTCTCCCCTTCCATGAGCGCCGAACTCGATGTCCGCTATACTGCCAACCTGGCCCGCCTCGCACTCTCCGATGCGGAGGCCGCCCGTTTTCAATCCCAGCTTTCCCAAGTGCTGGGTTATGTGGAAAAGCTCAAGGAGGTGGACGTTACCGGCGTCGAACCCACCGCCCACACTTCAGACGTTCACAATGTGTTCCGAGCCGACGCCTCCCGCGATTGGTTCACCTCCGAGGAGGCGCTGGCCAACGCACCGCGCCAGGCAAACCACCTCATCATCGTCCCCAAGGTGATCGAATAACCTTCTCCTCTCATTCCATCCCATGGACTTGCACACCCTTTCGCTCACCGCTCTCCAAGCCCGTCTCCGCTCCGGTGAAGTCTCTCCGCTGGAGACGCTCGAAGCTCTGGAGCAACGCATCGCCGCCACCGACCCCAAGGTGGGCGGCTACCTCTCCCGCAACCTCGAGCGCGCACGCATCGAAGCTGCCAGCGCCGACGTCACCCTGCCCCTAGGCGGTATCCCCATCGCCATTAAGGATGTTATTAACGTCAAGGGCGATCCCTGCACCGCCGCCTCCCGCATGCTCCAAGGCTACACGGCGAGCTACGACGCCACCGTCATCCACAAACTCCGGGCAGCAGGCGCTATTCCCTTCGGCCGCCTCAACATGGACGAGTTCGCCATGGGTTCGTCCACGGAAAACTCCGCGCTCCAGCGCACCGCAAATCCCTGGGATTTGAACCGGATTCCTGGTGGTTCAAGCGGCGGCTCTGCTGCGGTAGTAGCTGCGGACGAAGCTTTTGCGTCACTCGGCTCGGACACTGGTGGGTCCATCCGCCAGCCCGCAGCATTGTGCGGTTGCGTGG
>CAIWVL010000272.1 GCA_903916085.1 uncultured Spartobacteria bacterium | reverse complement strand
TTGAGATTCAGCTAAACCGGCAATTCCTCTGTAAGGCGCTAGAGTTCGGGCTCATCAGAATGGAGTTCGTTGATGGCTTATCTCCAGTGCGCTTTGTCGACGGTGGCAAGCAAATGCTGGTGATGCCGATTCGCAGCGATAGCAGACAAGTCAGCCGAGAACCAAGCGAACCAGCTGAGGCAAGCAAAGATGACCGCACCGAGGACGAGGACGACAAATTGGAGCACGACCAAGCTGAAGCGCCCCCACCCAGTGAAGAGTCAACAGAAGCTAGCCAGCCCAGTCCGGTGATAGAGCAAGCGCCAATGACAGACTCAGAGAAAGCCCATGCGCCTGAGTGCAAGGGCAAGCCGGAACAGTCAGCCCTGCAAAAAGCCATCACGAAGGTCGAAAGCCTGAAGGTGGCCCTCAGCAGGACAAATAGTGAACTAGACACGGTCCTTGAATCCCTGCACCTCGCCGAGCGGGAACAGGAAAGCAAGGAGCGTGAAATCGAGCACGTGCGGGTAACGCTGCACGCGCTCCAAAACGTAAGGATCTAAAGCCATGACCCTCTACGCCAAGTTCACAGGAGCAACAGCACGCCAAGAGGCCATCTATCAACCACCATGGGGGCCAGGATTCCCGGTGTATGTGGCAGAGCAAACCGAAGTGCTCGAAATCCTCGCCAGTGGATGCAAGGGCAGTTCACTCAAGCATTGCGAGTTCAGGGCTCTCGATAACAAGGGAAACCTACTCGCGAGTAAGCAGATAGATGCAGTTTAGCTAACAATCTGAGCACAAGAACACATGGCCGCTTATCCAATGAAACGGGTAAGCGGCTTTTTCTTTGCGCTCACAACCACGAGGCCAGTGGGCAAATCCGCCCATCCCTCACCCAGTCAGAAAAACGAAAGGAAACACCATGTTTGAACTACTAGAACCCAAAGTCAGAACCCGCAAAGCCCCCAACCTCCTATTGCACTGCGGAGCCAACCGAGTGGAACGCGAAGAGGTACAGGAAGTAGAAACACCATTCGCCACAGAAACGTGGACCCCAATCCCTCACATCGACCTGATTTGTAGAGTGGAACGCACGCTGCGCATCAACGGCCTTGAGATCGGTACTCAGGCCCACAGCTTGAGCCATGACGGAAATCGGTACTTTGGGCTAATGGAGATCCAGCGCAGTGGCTCTGAAGACGACTACACCTGGGTACTTGGATTGCGGAACAGTCACGACAAGACCTTCCCCGCTGGGATAGTGGCTGGAATGACTGTCTTCGTATGCGATAATCTCAGCTTCAGCGGAGAAGTGAAACTGGCAAGGAAGCATACGCGCTTCATTATCAGAGACCTGCCCATGCTTGTCCAGTCAGCCGTGGGCAGGCTAATGAACCGTTGGCACCATCAGGATGAACGCCTAGTGGCCTATAGAGAAAGCCCGCTAGACGACAAAACTGCCCACGACTTGGTAATCCGTTCCACTGACGTGGGCGTATGCCCGAATCAGTTAATCCCGCGAGTGCTCCGTGAATGGAGAGAGCCCAGACACAGCGAGTTTGAGGAACGCAACATCTGGTCCCTGTTCAACGCATTCACCGAGGCACTAAAAGGCAACCTCGTGGAATTGCCCAAGCGCACGGAAGCTCTGCATGGCTTGATGGATAACCATGTGGGGCTGGCCGGAATGACGGTTGTGGAGTGAGCCAGTGACAGTCCCCTCTGGTCGAGGGGAGAAAGGGATCAGCCGCGTGCTGGTCTCTTTTTTAGGTATTAGGCAGGATTACTTTTCGTTAGGCTTGCCACAAACGACATGATTTGTTTACCTCCTAGGGTGAACCTCAGGACGCTACAAGTTGCCTTTACCTTGGCTCTACTGCCGCTGCCCATGTTCGCGGACAAAGAGCTTGATGCTCTCAGGGCCAAGGCCGAAGGAGGGGATGCTCGGGCGCAGTGCGAACTGGGAAAGTGCCTTCCCTTCAATGACGCTCCTGAGTCGGCGAAGTGGTTTCTCAAATCCGCTGAGCAGGGAGATGCAGAAGCACAATACTTTCTTGGCAGGTGGTACTGTTCTGGCCAAGGGGTGCCGAAGGACTCCACAAAAGCAGTGGAGTGGTATCGTAAATCCGCTGAACAGGGTAATGCCGACGCTCAGTATGAACTTGACCAGATGCTATTCATGCATAATAATCGGGGCGATTATGCTGAAGCCCTTGGATGGTACATCAAATCTACTGAGGGAGGGAGCACTTTAGCCGTACTTCCTATTGGTGAAATTTATTACTTTGGGTTAGGTGTACCAACGGATCCTGTAAAAGCAGCGAAGTGGTGGAGAAATGTTGCTGGAGAGACTTCGGAATTAGCTTGCGAAGCCAAGATCCTTTTGGGACTGCTTTACCAAAGTGGTGAAGGTGTGGAGAAAGATTATGCAAAAGCACTGGAGCTTTATAAAAAAGCAGCAGTATATTTAGATAATTGCGACAATCGTAAAAAAAAGGAATGGATGGAGTGGTATTCCGATGTTGTGAAACTTGGCGACACCGATCAATGCTTGTCGTATGTTCAACTTAAAATTAGCCAAGCCTATGATTGCGGAGGGTTTTTTTTCGCTAGGAACCGGGGTCAAAACGGTACCAGCAGGAGGTGGCTTGTGAAAGCTGCTGATCGAGGTTACGGTCCTGCGGAGTACGAGCTTGGAAATGCTTACGCATACGTCGAGCCGATAGATATAACAGAGTCACTGAAGTGGTATCGCAAGGCGGCTGTACAAGGACACAAGGTGGCGCAGTTAGACCTTGGCAACATCTACTCCCTGGGCGATGGCGTACCCAGGAATTACACACAAGCACTACAGTGGTATCGCAAGGCAGCCGAACAAGGGGTAGCGTACGCTCAGAAGCAGATCAGTTGGATGTATTACCTCGGACAGGGTGTACCTAAAGAAGACAATGTTTTAAGCTATGTGTGGGTTAACATTTTTTTAACCCAAGACATCCGGGGATTTAAAAAGAGTGGCATTGGGTATCGATATCTTGATGATTCGGAGGTATACAAGATTACTGGTGAGGATCGAAAAGGGGCTCGAAAATTGCGTGAAGACCTCGAAGGACAGATGACTCCCGCCCAAATCGCAAAAGCGCAGGAATTGAGCAGTACCTATGCGGCTCTGATTAAAGATGGGAAGCCGCTACCTGCTGAGTAACGTAAGATGATGCTTTGTGGAGATTCGCCAAAGTTCTGTGTTGGCTTTCCACAAAAGACTTCGCGTTGGTGCTCGGACTCCGCAGGCAGGTTGATGAAGTTCCCAAGTCAAGCTTGCACTGCGCACCAAGATTTGTTTGCCTCCTAGTGTGAACCTCAGGACGCTGTACGCTGCTTTTACCTTGGCTTTAATTCCTTTGCCCGTGTTTGCTGACAAAAAGCTTGATGCACTCAAAGCTAAGGCTGAAAAAGGAGATGCATCAGCTCAGTACGATCTTGGCGTGCTCTACTATACAGGCCGTCGTGTGTCTAAGGACGAGGTCGAAGCGTTAAAATGGTATCGTAAAGCTGCTGAACAGGGAGATTTCTTAGCGCAGTACCATCTTGCAGGTATGTACTACCGGGGCGAGGGTACACCGAGAGATTACGTAGAGGCGCTCCAATGGTATCGTAAAATCCCAAAGCGGGGGTTTAGAGTTCAGGCGCTAAGCATTAAAGCATCGCAACTGTTTCTTGGCGAGATTTACTATTTTGGTGAAGGTGTCCCAAAGGACTACGCGAAGGCAGCTGAGTTTTGGCTGGAAGCTGCTAAGCAGGAAGAGGGCGAAGCACAGATTCTCCTTGGCTTACTTTACCACGCTGGAGAAGGCGTGCCTAAAGATTACGCAAAGGCGCTAAATTGGTATCTCAAGGCCGCAGATAATTTAGATGGCATTGATAATAAAGAATGGAAAGAATGGTATTGCGAGCTTGTGAAGTTGGGCGACAGTGATCAAAGCTTATCAAGCGTTCAGTATCAACTTGGAAAGGCGTATCAAAGCCACCGCTTCGGGCAAACGAGGGCTGCACAAGCGATACCATGGCTTCTGAAAGCTGCGGAGCGGGGACATGCCCCAGCCCAGTATCAACTTGGGGAAATATATCTTTACAAGGACAATACAGACTACACGGAGTCATTAAATTGGTTTCGTAAAGCAGCTAAACAGGGGAATAAACTGGCGCAGGTAAAACTTGGCGACATCTATCGTGGGGGCGTAGGAGTACCGAAAGATAACGCAGAAGCTTTCAAGTGGTACCGCAAAGCCGCTGAGCAGGGCGACGCAGGCGCTCAGGATCGTGTTAGTTTCATGTACTATTTTGGCGAAGGCACACCCAAGGATGATGTTTTAAGTTATTTGTGGGTTAACGTTTTTTTAGCACAGGATAATAATGGATTAAAAGATCTGGGCCATAATGATTTCACTCGCCAAGAGGCCATTGGCACGGCACGAAAACTTCGAGACCTACTTGAGAAAGAAATGACTCCCGCCCAAATCGCAAAAGCGCAGGAATTGAGCAGTACCTATGCGGCTCTGATTAAAGAGGGGAAGTCATTGCCTTCTGACTAAGTTAGCAACATTCTAAAGCAATCTATTGAGTAACGTTAGGAGTGATTTTTGGAGATCAAAGGCGGGACCGGAGATGCTGTGATTCCTAGAAACTGACGATTGCGAACCAAAAATCTACATTTTCACAACTCTCCCATCGTCCATCCTGGGCTCCTTTGAATCAGGCCGCAATGAACAAGGTAGCTCGGATTCAATTGCATGAAGCGGAGAAACGTCTAAAGATGGACATTAAGGCGCTACCTGAGACATTTGGGGTGAATGGCGCGAACGCTTTGATTCTGTTCACTCAGCTTGGCAAGCGTTTAGTAACAGGTGGGTGATGCTGCAAGTTGGAGAGCCCCAGAACAGCGGGACGATTTGGCCTATTCTTCACTCTGCTGCTAGACAAGAGGTCGTGGAGCACTGGCTCTCGGAATTAGAGAAATATCGCCTTCATGGCGGTAGTGAGGGGTAGAACCGGGATTGCTCCACCAATCGGCAGAGCAGCCGCGTTCCGCTCCATCCGAGTTAGCGGTCAGCACCGTTAGTCCTCCGTTTAAATTCCTCCATCGCTTCTCTTGAAAGAATAAACGCGGACTCTTCGATTATCCGCTTAAAACCAATGTAATGATTGTAGAGCTTGATGTTTTCGTTTTTATAGTACTCCACAAACCTAGATGCCACTCTAAACATTGATACTAATCGACTTAATTCAGGACTGTTCGGATCGATAGTAACTGCTGGCCAAAGAAACTCATACAAATCATTTGATATTATTCGAAATATTTTTGAATCAAGGGGATCAGAATCTTTTGACAACAAATCAAGTGTTCTCTTTGTTAGCAAAATACAAGGGCCGTAAATCTTCTGGCACTTAGACTTTCTCCGATTTTCTGTTGCGACGGCATCCACGACTCCATACCCCGTTAAATTTGGATAATTAAGTTCTTCTCCATTGAATTTTCCTTTTGTATTCATTTGCGTTACCTCCCCGAAAGATATCCCTCCCGTAAACAGAGTGGGGCAATGGTATTCAGTATTCAACTCCCTTTTGACTCCATTCTTGGTGAGGCTTAAGTGGGTGATTGCAACATCACTCGGTTTTCCTAGGGACAAAGGATCATTGAAGTAGGATTCAGTTACACAGTAGGCGCCGCTCAAAAATAAAGCAATTTTCCTTAAAAATTCATTGCCATTTCCCTTTCCGGAGGTCAGAAATATAGAATCACTGAACGGAATGATGTGATGAAAAGCATGCCTGCGCGAACTATTCTCTGCAGCGGCAATTCCTTCATCTACATCAATTTGATTTCTCAATGTCTCTTGGAGGTTTTGTATTTGCTCAATCGCGCCTAAAGGGTTTTGCTTCGTAAGCTCCTTAAATCCCATCAAATCAAGATAGGCAACATACATTTCCTTCGGGCGAGAGTTAAATAAATTCATATTTAGGTTCAGGTACGAGCGGCAAAGCCAGCGGCTTGTTGTTAACTAACGTTCTGCCGAGGCTATTGATCGGCCATGCGGAGGTCAACTGGTCTACAGGAAAATTGGACTCACCCACTGGGTGAGCCTGAAGAAAGGGATTTTCAAGCTGCAACCCACTTCATTACAAAGGATGACACCTACGCCAGCTTTCTTTCATCGCCGCATTTAGGTTCAATGATGTTCGCTCTGCTTATGTCCTCGGATGCGGATCCTGCAGATCTTAGCGAGATTGAGAGAGTACGCAGGGGACAGACATTCCGAGCTCATCGGGTAAGGGGGAAAGCTCATGGGGTAATTTCAGTTTCCAGTTTCAGCGCGGGCAAGAATTTGGTCTCACCGGTACCACAGGGAGTCTTAACGCTACCGCGTCTAGGCTAAAAAATTTGTCGGGAGGGGGAGATAATCTCGGTCGCCATTCAGAGTCAGGCATGCGGACGTCTCGGACGCTCTTTATAGTCTAATGCAATAAAATGTAACCATGGTGGTCGCAGAGAGCACATGGTTTGGTTCTGTCCTCACAGTGAGCTAGATGGACTTGCAAAATGCCGTCCGAAACGTCCGAGACTGGTTGAAGAAGGCCATCTCCCAGTAATTTTTTCTTTTTTCGCGTTTATTTTGCAAACGCACTCTGGAAAATCGCAGAGACATGACAAAGTTGTACGGAATTGGGGGCCATGAGGCGTGAATGACAGTCACACGCGATCAGCCAAATGGGACAGCGGCTTGCTCGTTTGTGATCCAAAACGAGGCTTGCTGACATTTTTAATTTTTCCAAAATGCCCCCATTTTTGGCAGAAATAAGCTCAAGTTGCTATTGATCAGCAATCTAGCTCGCGAACAACCCCCGTACAATTTTGGCCGTTTTCAGAAATTGTACGGAATCACTGTGCCTCAGTACGGCGCGCTTGGAGTGAGAGGGACGGCTATTAGCTCAACCGCATTGATCCAAGTAGAGCTCGGATCTTCACTTATTCAGTAAGTATAATACATTATCCGCACTGAATCTAGCTTATTCTACTCAGGACTGGGGTGTGTGGCTTTGTGACATGGTTCTCGGACGTTTCGGACGCCATTCTTGAACTCCATTTCTAGCTGACAGGCCACCTATGCCGAATTTGATCCGTCCAGTAGCCAGCGCCAAATTGGCATCATTTGGACTCCCTCTGGTAAATTGAAGCCACGGGGCGGTATGTGTTCAGTGAGCAAAACTTTCTGTGCTTCTGGGAAATCCTCTGAAGCCCC
>CAIWVL010000271.1 GCA_903916085.1 uncultured Spartobacteria bacterium | reverse complement strand
GGGTGAAAACGGTGCCATGGGTGGTGTCTTCGGGCTTGGTGCCGACAATCATGTGCTTATTCCAGCCTTGCACGCCGTTTTCCTTGGTTTGTTCAAACCAAGCGATCCCATTGCCGTGGGCTTCGAGACTAGTGATGACATCGGGGAGGCCGTCGCCATTGACGTCAGTCACTAACATCTGGGCACCACCTTTGCCGAATAGCACCTCGTGAAATACCCACTCTGGGTCACCCTCAAGAGAAGCTGGCTGTTCCCACCAACCGCGCGCTTCGAGAAAGTCCGGGCGCCCGTCACCGTTGACGTCGCCAATGCCGATGCCGTGCGTGTACCTTTGCCACGGCCCTTTGGGGGAAATCGGGTGCCACGTCCACGGCGAATCGGGCTGTCCAGCCACAGGCAGCGCATATCCCAGAAACCCGCCAGAGCTGCACACGAGCCCTTTGCGTCCATCGGCAGTCACCGGCGCGTAGGTGGGCGATTCGTTATCGACTGAGGGATGAACTAGGTGCTTTTTCCAAGGACCTTCTGCGCCCTTTGGATTTTCGTACCAGAACGTTTCTTTGCCCGGAAACCCAATGACCAGAATGTCCGCCCAACCGTCGCCGTTGAAGTCATCGGTGAAGGTGAGGAAATTGTCTGAGTAACCGTTTTTGGGGCTTTTAGCACCCATGAAGCCGGGAAGGGTTACAGGTTCAGCGTCGGGTTTGGTGAGCTGCCAAGTAGCTGTGGACGGATAAATTTCGTGTTTTTTGGCGTAATCCGGGCCCTCGAACCACCATGGACCGTAGGCAACGTCTGGTATTCCGTCGTGATTAAAATCACCCACCGCAGCGCCTTCTGCCCAAAAGTCGTCGGTGATTTGTTTGCGCACGAAAGCGGGATCTGCGGCTTGAGCCAAAAGCGGAAGTAGGGCGAGCACGGACGCCGAAAACAGGGGGAGGGAGCGTTTCATGGGGAGATGAGTTTGAAGCGGTTGAGAGGCTTGGAAAACATAGAAAAGAGGCGTGGACCGTTAGGATTTTTCATTCCGAAATACGGCCCATCCACAATAGCGACTTTAGAGCAGCATGCCCGAGGTTCGCAGAACGGTTTCGTGTACGGCGATGTCGTGGGCGGCGTTCCAGCCAAGCTGCGCTTCACCTCGAATCACTCCGGCAAGTGCGACGAAATCGGCATCATAGCGGCCTTTGGGTTGGGGCAGGACAACCGTGTTCAACCCCTTCTTCCATGGCCCGCGTGCTTCACTCAGCCAGAGGTTTGCCCGGCAAGATTCCATCGGCATGATTTCCATGGCCCCTTTGGTGCCCGCGACATTAAAACGTCTCCGAGGCCCGCCAAAGGGATCGGCGTGATTGCACCGGATGGTGACCGTTGTTTTGGGGTAGACTAGCACGGCCAGTTGGTTGTCTTTCACTCCGTCGCTATGTTGGGTGGGCGTACAGAACGCATGTACCTCCGACGGTTTGCCTAGCAGCGTGAGCGCGGCGTCCACGGAATGGCAGGCCAACTCAAACATCCCTCCTCCCGACAACGCACCAATGACTTTGCGGACGGTTGGATCTGCGAGTTTGCCCATCATCGCGTCAATTTCCAGGATGTCACCGAGCCAACCTTCCCGGTGCGCCTGAAAGAGGAGTTCAAACGCGGGATTGTACCTCAGCATGTAACCCATTTGGACCGTGAGCTGACGGCGCTCCGCCTCTAGGCGCATCGTCTTGAACGCCTCGTGGTCCATCCCGGCTGGTTTATCCAAGTGAATGTGCTTGCCCGCCCGCACCGATTTTAAAGCGGCCCGGCAGGCGTCCTCAATGCGCGTTTCCACCACCACCGCCCGCAAATCGGGGAGTGCGAGGAGCGCGTCCTCGTCGAAGCGAGGAATGTCTGCATAACTCTTTGCCGACGTGGCGTCAGCGCCTGCCAAACCGACCACCTCGTAGAGGTCAGGGAGACCTCGCATCGCCTCCATTTTGCCAGAGGCGTGGGCGTGTTGCGTGCCGATTTGAGCGATGCGAATCCGTGGCGCAGCCTCAAGAGCTTGTGCAGCCGCGCTTGCAAGGAGAGAGGCTATAAATGTACGGCGGGGGAACATGCGTCTCACTTATAGCCAAACGAAACAATGCAAACGCAAATACAGCGTCCTTAGCTCAAGACTTCCTACCTCTACGTCGTACCTCTTAACAGCCCCCAATTGAGGCGTCTATGGGGGGTTATCGAGTCGGCACGAAGAAGGCTTCCTTCACAGGAAATCCTGCTTCTTGTGCGAGGCCAAGCATTCGCTCGGTGCGACTGGAATCAGGCTCTGGATTTTTGGAGAGCAACCAAAATTGGTTAATCGTCGAGCTGCAAACCACAGCCATGGTGTGTTCGCTGTCAATCATCGCGACATAGCGCGGTTTTGAATGGCGTACTTTGAAGGAACCGGGCACGTCTCCTGACTTTGCCGTGCGTGCGCCACCTACCCACGTGCCTTCTGCGTTGCTCCAAGCACGATCAGTGAGCAGCCAGTTGCCATCGGGCGTGCGCTTGAAGTTTGTGGAAACGCGAGTGAGCCCTGCTTCATCAGGGTGATTGGTGCGGGCAATTTCGTGCCAAGTACCTTCAAATCTGAGTGGATCAAAATTTCTGGCGGTTTCCAGCCCTTTGGGCACCGTCGAACATCCCGTAAGGGTCAGTAGAGCAACGACACCGCTCAGAAGCGAGCAGGCGGTAGGGAGAGAGAAAGTCACGCGAAGGGAATGGGATGGTCGATCCTGGACAGCCATAAGGGTTTTGGTGAGCAGTTTTCGGGCCTGAGTGGACGGGAAGCGCAAAGTCGCCTCTAGCGTTGTTTCGTAGCAGCCGCAAGTGGAGCCACAAACTGTTCCAGACGCGTTGCCAAGTCCGGTTCTGCGCCCCACTCGGCGATGCGCTTAACGATGGCGCTCCCGACCACGACGGCGTCTGCCACTGCGGCTACTTGATGCACCTGCTCGGGAGTGGAGATCCCAAAGCCGACGGCGATGGGAAGCGAAGTCGTGGCACGAATTGCAGCAACTCCAGCGGCCATGGTATCGGCCACGTCCGTGCGTTCGCCGGTCACACCTTCGCGGGAGACGTAATAGAGGAAGCCGCTCGCGTTGGCTGTCAGTTTTGCGATGCGTACTTCGGGAGTCGTCGGTGCAATGAGTCGGATTTGGCGCAGGTTGCCGGTGGCGGCGAAGTCCGGGTTGGAGGCGACTTCGTCGGGGGGAAGGTCCAGAATGAGCATTCCATCGACGCCGGCTGCTTCGGCGTCTGTCATGAACTTATGGAACCCGTACTGATAGATAGGGTTGAGGTAAGTGTAGAGAACGATCGGGATTTGCGAAGATTTGCGGATGTCTCGCACGCAAGCGAGCACCTTCGGTGTGGTGGCACCTGCGTCCAGGGCGCGTGAGGCGGCGAGCTGGTTGACGATGCCGTCTGCAAGCGGGTCGGAGAAGGGGAGACCAAGTTCGACGAGGTTCACACCGGCACGCTCCAGCGCGAGCACGATGGCTTGGGTGGCGTCGAGGGAAGGGTCGCCTGCCGCTATGTAAGCGATCATAGCCGCCTGGTTGCGGGCGCGGAGCTCTTCAAAGGTGCGGTCAATGCGGTTGGCCATAAAGGCTGCTAGCAAAGCTGCCACGAGGCGGGGTGGGAAGTACGGAGGTGAGTCGGGCGCATTTTCCTGTCCCTCGGTTTAGGGAGACGCTTGGAGATGAATTGCGGTGAGTTCGCACTTCTCAGAAGTTTGCCGGTTGCTAGCGTAGGGCTTCGCATGAAACGGACCATCCTTTTGCTCTTGCCCGCACTCTTCATTGGCACGGCCTGTGAACGTCACACTGCTGCGTCTCTCCCTGCACACGGTGGCACCCACGAGGGCAGCCACGCCGCCGCTCCGGCCGAACACGCTCCTGAGGCCGCTCCGCACCCGGCGGCTCAGCCTTCAGCGACCCCTGAAAAGGACTCTCATTCAGCGGGACCTGCTCCCAAATTCTTTGAGCAGCAACCTAAGTAGTTATGTGGAAAGGTCGTTTTCAGCAGCAAACCGCTGCGCTCCTGCAGACTTACTCCGAATCGATCTCGTATGATTGGAGGCTTTGGCCCCATGACATTGAGGGATCCATTGCGCACTCTGCCGCTCTGGAGAAAGCGGGGCTGCTCACCAGCGCCGAGCAGCAGGCCATCGTGGACGGGTTGCGTCAGATTGGCTCTGAGATCGAGGGAGGCGGCTTCGAGTTTCGCACCGAGCTCGAAGACATCCACATGAACATTGAAGCGGAGCTCACCCGGCGCATTGGCGATCCGGGGGCGAAGTTGCACACGGCGCGAAGCCGTAATGATCAAGTGGCGTTAGACATCCGTCTTTATCTTCGCTCAGAGTGCGACGCCTTGGACGGACTTTTGAGTGAGATGCAGTCGGCCCTAGTGGACTTGGGGGAACGTAATAGTGACGTTGTGATTCCAGGGTACACGCATCTTCAACGAGCTCAGCCTGTTTACTTTGCGCATCATCTGCTGGCTTATGTGGAAATGCTTCAGCGCGATCGGGAGCGTCTCTCTGACTGCCGCAAGCGCATCAACGTCATGCCCTTAGGATCGGGAGCCATCGCGGGATCCACCATCCTTCTAGATCGGCAACTCGTCGCTGATCTGCTCGGGTTCCCAAGCGTAACTCGCAACTCCATGGATGCAGTGAGCGACCGGGATTTTGCCATCGAATTGCTCTCCGACCTTGCCCTGATCGCGATGCACCTCTCGCGCCTTAGCGAAGACGTCATCCTGTGGGCCTCCAGCGAGTTTCATTTCGTGGTTCTCTCCGACGCATTCACAACGGGTTCGTCCTTGATGCCGCAAAAAAAGAATCCTGATGTTGCTGAACTGACCCGAGGTAAAACCGGGCGGGTGTATGGGAATTTGATGTCGCTTCTCACTCTGATGAAGGGACTTCCAATGACTTACAATCGAGACATGCAGGAGGATAAAGAGGCTATCTTTGATTCTATCGACACCGTAAAGGCGGCTTTGGGCGTGTTTGCCCCGATGTTGCGTGAGGCGAAGGTCCATGCGGCGCGTTGTGCCGAGGCTGTGGCTGATCCTAATTTGCTCGCAACGGATCTCGCCGATTATCTGGTGAACCGTGGGTTACCGTTCCGAAAAGCGCACGAGGTCATTGGTCGGGCTGTGGCGCGGTGTGCAGAACTTGGGTGCGGGTTGGACCAGTTGCCTGTGCGTGAGTACCGCTTACTCTCGGAGCTGTTCGAGCAGAATGTGCACGAGATTTTGCAGGTAAACCGGTCCATGGCAGCTCGACAGGCCGTAGGCGCGCCTTCGCCGGGGAACGTGGCTAACGAACTGACCCGCTGGAAAACACAGCTTAGTTAACGTCCCTTTCCAAATGACTTACCACGAATTTGTTCGGGACGAAAACGGCTGGGTGACGCACGAACGCATCCCACTGTTCGTGCACCAGTATTTGGAGGTGGACCAGGTGCGCCTGAGTTCGCCTACGCGTCCCGAACCGTTCGAGTGGACGGTGTGTCATCGCAAAGCAGGAGTTGTGGTTGCTGCGCAAACTCCCGAAGGTGGGTTTGTTTTGGTGCGTCAAGAGCGCGTGCCAGTACGCGGCACCCTCTGGGAATTTCCCGCCGGACAAATCGACCAAGGCGGGGCGCATGTTTGGGAAACGGTGGTGGCAACGGGACTCAGAGAATTGCAGGAAGAAGCTGGGTTTGAAGCTGGCCCCAGGGCTCAGGTGCAGTCGATGCATCTTTTTCTAAGTAGCCCGGGTTTTACGGATGAGCACTGCTACCAAATCTGGCTTAAGGGAGCGGTGCCGAGCTCTTTAGGAGCGCACTTAGATCCCAACGAGGCGATCACCGAGGTGCGCGTGTTTACGGCGGCAGAGCTTCAGAAGATGGTGATTTCGGGAGAAATCCGCGATGCAAACACGCTGTGCTGCCTAGCGCGTTTGGGGGCGCTGGGGGCGCTGCGCTAGGGCGATCAGGCCGCCCTCTGGGGGGGGCAAGGCGGGATTGCTCTACGTCGCAAGCGCTTTTTGCTCTCCCGTTGAATCCCATCTCCTCCCCAGCCTACCGCTCCAACGCTGGGGGCGACGCCATCCCCACTGTATTCACCGCTCTAACGCTGAACTTCGGGGCAGGTGTCTCCGGGCCGGGAACCTCGGCGCGCATCAGCGGTAACCGGGTACCAAACGCGTCATTTACGACAGGTTGCCAAGTGGCGGCGGATTTAGGGTCTTTGGGCAACTCAGGCGTGTCGTGGAACGACATGCCCTGAAAGAGCAAACGTCCAAATCGATTCTCCGGCTTCTCTGGGATTCGGGCGATCTCTACACCGTCTTTTTCAATGATAAATCCTGCGAGACCGCTTTGGAGATCAGCCTCAGCTTTCCAGTCTAACACCCAGTGATTTTGTGCATACTGCACTTTCAACCCAAACGGCGCTGGAGGCGGGGTGGTATCGGTGACCGCACCGTCTGTGACATACTGTGCCCAACTTTTGGCGAAAGCCTCGGTCGGAAGCCAGCCTGCGCCTGTGGCTAGGTCTCTCTCAAGCGTCTTGGTGAACGTGTTGCCCTCTAATGGGGCGTAAAATCCCGCGCTCAGGTCCACTGGGCGCAGGGCCAAACCCTTGGGGGCGTCGGCGGCTGGCAGGCGCAGTTCGAGGCACGTGTCAAAAAACGGAATCGCCAGATAGCGAGCATCACCGCATTCGTGCTTTGTATGTGGGTCGGCGGCAAAGCCTGCGGGCGCCCCGGCAGCGCGGAAAGCACGGCACATCGCCAGGCATCCGCTATACGCACCGCCGAAACGTTTGTCGTCCTTCTCTTGAATACCTGGATTAAACATCAAAGGTACTCCGTAGGCCGCCGCAGGAATTTCAGGCCTTGGAATTTCTCCTTTCTCCCAACTGTTCAAAGCTGCGCCCGAGCGAAACCAGATGGCGGCAATCCGTTCTGGATGAGCAGTGAGCATGAGGCTTGCCCAGAAGCCCCCACCGCTGTGGCCCCAAATGCACCACGGAACAGATTCCAGCTCAGGATGGCCCGTCTGCTTTGCCAGCGTACTCAACGCCGTTAAGAGCGCGGCGTCAGAACCGTTGCGAGGGTCGCACCAGTTCCGACAATTTTCCTTTTCTTTCTGGTGATAAACAGGCCCGAGCAGTGCGCAGTCCCATTTCTTTGCGAGCGCTTGCCAGTGCAGGTCGTAAACGGCGGTTTGACCGCCTCGGCTGGCACCTTCGCCGCAACCATGCTGGTGAATGATCACGCCCCGCAATTTTCGCTCACCCAGCCCATCGGGAATCCACAAGGCATAAGTGGCGTCCATGGAAAGAACGCCCGGTGACGGCGCCCCCTCAACAGACTGCACCGGCGCAATGTGGCGCGTCGAAAAGTAGCCGTTCGCCCCAGCTCGGGCGGGGAGTGTGGGTGAGAGCGTGAGCAGCGCCGAGGCAAAGGCAACGAAAGGGAATCTTTGGTAATGCATGAGGGCGGGGGAAATTGGAGTCGTAAAGGCGACGCTCCCAATTGTTGGGCTCCTGAACAAGCCTGGATTGTTCGCTCAACGCGCCTTATGTGAGCGCCTCCGGACACAGTCTGGCCAATGACATTGTAGGAAATCGCATTGACGCCGACGCCGCCACCGCTCGAAGTGGGGGTGAAACATGAAACTGCTTCCCCTGCTCTCAGCACTTATCCTACCCCTCGCGGCCTTTGGAGCCGATGACACTGGGTTCGTCTCTCTCTTCAACGGCAAAGACCTGGATGGTTGGAAGGCCAGCGAAAAGCCCGGTACTTTTTCCGTCGAAAACGGGATCCTCAAAGTGCACGGCAACCGCTCCCATCTGTTTTACGATGGGCCTGTTCAAAACCACGATTTCAAGAACTTCCACCTGCGCGTGGAACTCATGACGCACCCGGAAGCCAATTCCGGAGTGTATTTTCACACTGAATTTCAGGAAAATGGGTGGCCTGACAAGGGCTTTGAAACTCAGGTTAACAACACGCACAAAGATCCCAAAAAGACCGCTGGTCTGTATAATATCAAAGATAACTTCACCGCTCCTGTCGCTGACAACACCTGGTTTGTCATGGAGATCATCGTCGAAGATAAACACGTCACTACCAAAGTAGACGGCAAAGTGATCACGGACTTCACGGAGCCTGATCCCGCCCAACCCCCAGCCAAGAACCCAGGCCGCGTGATTTCCCATGGCACCTTCGCGATTCAGGGACACGATCCAGGCAGCATCGTAGAATACCGCAAAATTGAAGTGAAGCCCCTGCAGTAACTTTCAAACTTAGCCAGTTCCAACTGCAATTTCCCTTGCCCGTTCCAACACACCGGCGGGCAGGGGAATGACCTCCACAGAGTGACTCAGGCGCGCTGCAAACTCCTTCGCCTGAGTAAAATAAGGGCTTCCCACTTGAATGCTTCCCTGGTGCAAAAGCCCTTTTCGCGTGCGTCGTTGCCCAGCGCCAGCAACCTTACAGTCACCCACTAGCAAATCGTCTTTCACAGGATTTGCAAAGCACGCCCCCGATACTCGCGGCGCGTCTTCCTCAGCCGTAGTGACTCCCGGAAGCAAACCTCGCAGTACGCTCGCCAAGATGCCGTGAAGCATCCGATACGACTCCCCAGGACGCACCGCCGCAAACGCCTCGCACTTCGGGACAATCAGCGAGTAGGGCGCGTCCTTCCCGTGCTCGACCGTTCCACCGCCCGTCCACCGCCGCACTACAGACAGGCTAGGATGGGCTGCCTCGGCTTCTGCCATTTGTTGAAAATAACCGATCGTGACGCACGCGCCCATCCAGCGGTAAATGCGTAGGATCGGTAGCGTGGCCGCCTCCAAAAGTGCCCGATCCACCGCGAGTTGAAGGGCCGCCTCGCGCGGCTCCTGATCGTCTAAAAATGCGAGGCGGCTAAAGACTGGGGCGAATGCTTCCGACACCGGCCCTACAACGCCGGGGTCGTGGCTTTCATTTTTGCCAACCATTCCTTGTGAATGAGCGGGGAAATTTCGGAGGGCTTGATTTCGCTGCGACCACCCCAGAAGACGTTCGTGTATAAAACGGGAATACCGCAGGCGTCCAGATGTGCATCAATGGCAGCCTTATGTTCCAGAACGCGATTCTTATCGGTGCCGTGGGCGACTGACATAATGTTGACATTATTGAAATCAGGACCGCCTTCGCGCCAGTAACAATGGGTCAAAATCTCGTGACGTCCCACTTCGCTACCTGCTTCCTGTTCTCGCCCTTGAGGAACGGCCCAGTGAAAAAGCGCATTGAAACGTGTCACACGCACTCCGGTTTGAGAGGGTTTGACGTGTTCGAGGAACGTCGAAAAACGTCCGATAACCTTGCGAGCTTGAAGACTTTCGGCGATTTGGAAAAATTCTTCCAACTCCACGCCTGCCGCCTTGGCTCTTCCAGCCCAAGGGTTTGGAACAATTTCTGAGGGCTCAAACTCCCGCTTTAGCTCCAATAAAACGCGCCATTCCAACGCATTCAACTGCACGTTGTGAATTGCCATCATCTGCGCCGGATTCGCAATTCGATCCCCTGGCTCAATCGTCTTGCGTCGCACATGCCCGACACCCAATGCAAAAATGCCGCGCGCCGGCATGAGCTTGTATTTTTCACAGCTCGTGTGGCGCATGAGTTCCTGGCAATGCTCGTCCATGGACGTGCCGACTGGCACTTTGAGTGTGGTCCAAAGCCGATACTCAGAGCCGGGCGTCTGTTGATCGGTGGAGCGCACGACGACGTGGCCGCTGAAGGGGTCCTGCTGGAACATGAAGTCAAACGCGTGGTTCAACTTGTCCTCGGCCACGCGCCAAGCTACCAGTGCACCGTCCGCAAGATTAGGCGCGATCAGTGTCTGGCGTACACGGCGTATGGTTCCCGCCTCAAGCATCGCCCGGATCCGGCTTAGCACCGTCTCCAAGTCTACACCCGACAAACGGGCCACTTCCGCAAACGGCTCCTTGACGAAGCCCTGGATTTTGTCCTCCGAAATGGCGAGGATCTGTGCGTTAATTGGATCGGTGTGTTCTACGGAGAGAGACATGAGAGG
>CAIWVL010000270.1 GCA_903916085.1 uncultured Spartobacteria bacterium | reverse complement strand
CGGGATCATGATCTCGAGTATCTGTTAGAAGAAGTCCCTCTGGCATTGGAGCATGCGCGGGATGGCATTTCCCGTATTTCGGAGCTTGTGAATGCGATGAAGGTATTCTCGCACCCCTCTTTGGGGCATCAACATGCGGAAGATTTGAATGAGGCAATTCAAGCCACGGCGGTAATTTCCCGTAATGAATGGCAGCAGTTTTCTGCCCTTGAGTTGTCGTTGGATCCTAATCTGCCAAAGCCGGTATGCAACTTGGGGGAAATCAATCAGGTTATTATTAACATGATTGTAAACTCTGCGCACTCTATTCAGGAACGCGTTGAACAGGGGAGTCTTCAGCGGGGGAAAATCTTTATCCGAACATTCCTTGAAGCGGAGAACGTAGTTTTTGTTGTTCAGGATAATGGGGCGGGAATCCCAGCGGAAATTATTTCTAAAATCTACGACCCGTTTTTTACAACGAAACCCACGGGTAAGGGCACGGGTCAAGGGTTGGCAATCGCCTACGACATCATCGTCAATAAACACGGAGGCCGCATCAAGATAGATTCCACTCCAGGGGTCGGGACCTGTTTTACTGTGAGCCTTCCCGTGAACGGCAACCATGCACCGCTCTCCATGCCCAAAGAAAGTGAGACATCGCCCAGTCCCCAAGATCGCACCGAGCCATGCGTTCACGGCGAACCAACCTCAGCACAGGGAACGGACTGTAAAGGATCTTGCCCGTTTTATGCCCCCCAACTCGCAGGGCATGTCGCGGGTAAGTCGGATTAGGCGGCAGGCTTTCCTAGTCATCCCGCCTGCACTTCCATGGAGCGGTTCCTCAAATCCAGTGCGTCACCTCACAGGATTCACCACGTTCTGTGGCCGACCTTCGCTCCAACGCTGGATGTTTTCTACGGTGGTCGCTATCAGTCGTCGTCTCGCGTTGGGGGTTGCCCAAGCGATGTGCGGCGTAATCACGCAGTTCTTTGCTCGCAGTAATGGATTATTCTCGGGCGGCGGTTCCACAGAGAGAACATCCAGTCCCGCGCCTGCAATCACCCCGTTGTTAAGGGCTTCGGCAAGGTCCGTCTCCTGCACAAGCGCTCCTCGGGCTGTGTTGATGAGAAAGGCCGTAGGCTTCATCAGGCGCAGGCGCTCGGCATTGATCATCTCTCGGGTCTGATCGGTGAGCGGGCAGTGGAGGCTCACTACATCGCTTTCCTTAAGAAGTTGCTCAAGTTCAACATGCTCAAACTCGCTCTCCAGCGGCTTGCTCCTGCGGTGGGCCAGAATGCGCATCCCAAAGGCGCGTCCAATGCGTGCGACCATCTCGCCGATGCGTCCAAACCCGATGATGCCTAGGGTTGCGCCCTGTAAATCGGTGAGGGGGCCGTCCCAGTAACAAAAATCGGGGCATCGGCTCCAGCGTCCTTCACGGACGGTTTGGGCGTGATGACCCGTGCGGTTGGTGAGCTCGAGTAGGAGCGCGACGGTGGCCTGCGCGGTGTTGGGCGTCCCGTATTCGGGTACGTTACAAACCGGAATGGCTCGTTCGCGGGCGGCCTCGATGTCTACAATGTTGTACCCGGTGGCCAGTACGCCGATGTAACGCACGTGCTCCAGTTGTTGGATGATTTCTCTCGGTAAGGGCGTCTTGTTGGTCAAGAGGACATCTGCCTCGCGAGCCCGTTCCTGCACTTCGCTTGGTGCTGAGCGCTCGTAAATGGTGCACGCGCCTAACGCCTCCAGCGCGTCCCACCGACAGTCCCCCGGATTGGTCGTATACCCGTCTAAAACAACAATTTTCATCACGCAGTCTGCGCACTCGGGCGGCCGCAGGAAAAGCGGGAAGGCTCGGTATTTTTTGGGTTGCTCGGGTGCGGGGAGGGATGTGAGCGGCGGGGATTCTGGAGCTTTGATGCTTACACTGGGAACCCAAGTGCTTTAAGACAGACTCGGTACACCTCTCGCTGCTCCGCTTCCCTTTGTTCATTACCCCCATGACGGATTTTTCCATAGATCCCTTCGCCGCTGATCGAGTTGCGGAGCGCTCACTCTCAATTGCGCCTCTCCCGGAATGGGTGATCCCCAAAGACGTTCCGTGGTTCACGGTTGGTAAACCGGACGATCATCTGGTGGTATTGCTTTCGCAGACTCACTGGATCCCGCTGGAAGGAATCCGTTTTGAACGAGAAGTGCGCCGTTTGGTTACTCGGGAGGCAGTTCAAAAGTTGTCCCAAGTCGAGGTGCAATGGGATCCCCACACGACCGACCTTGTGCTACACGAAGTCGCGCTCTGGCGGCAGGGGGCGAGTCGTAGTTTTTGCGAGCGCGCAAGGGTGCTTTTGCGCCAGAGAGAGGGCGGCCTCGAATCGCAGATTCTTCACGGCCGGATGAGTGCAATCATTCTGCTCGACGATGTCCGGCAGGGGGACTGTGTCGAACTAGCCTATACCACGAGGACGCACACGCGGTTGCCGGGGGAAAAATTTGATTTTTTCTTTCCCATGGAGTGGCGATACGTGACTGGCGCTTGGAGCGTCACCGTGCAATTACCTGAGAGTGTGTATTTTCAGTCTGCCTCTTCCGACGGCAGCGTACCGCTGCTTGAGAGGCAGGGCGACCTCCTTTTGCAAATCTGGAGTGGAACGCAGTCCGAGGTCGCGGAACTTGAGGTGGGAGCGCCCAACTGGCTTAATCAGAACGCTTTTTCCCGTATCTCTGGCTACCATTCCTGGTCTGAAGTGGCTGACTTTCTGTGGTCAGCTTGGAAAACCTTGGAGTTTCACCCTCTGGAATTGCCCAAATTTGTGGAGGAACAGGTGGGGCATCTGGCTTCCCTGGAGGAGAAGGTCCTCAACCTATTGCTCTGGATTCAGGATGAAGTGCGTTACCTGGGAATCGAGGGGGGACTGGGCGCCATCGTCCCCAACGCCCCGAGTGATGTCCTTCGGCAACGTTACGGCGATTGTAAGGATAAATCGCTCTTGCTTTGCTGTTTTCTGCGTCACCTCGGACTCGAAGCCTCCCCTGTTCTCGTCCATTCCGCCCTCCGGCACACCGTCGCAGATTTCCTTCCCGGCGCCGCCACTTTCGATCATGCCATTGCATGTTTCACCCTCAACGGCCGACGCGTCTTTGTCGATCCCACTCAAGCGCATCAGGGCGGCGGCGTCTTCCACCGGTGCCTCCCGGATTATCGCAAGGGACTCCTTCTCTGTGATGACTCTCCCGGCCTTGTGGATGTGGTTTCCCCAACTCTGGAACGATCCGCACTCCTCGTTTCCGAGGACTTCTTTCTCTCCGACAAAAGCTCTGTGCAGCGAGTCCTCTGGCGTTTCGAAGCCACTGGATGGGATGCCGACTGGTTGCGTGCCAGATTACTACAAGCCGGCGCTGAGGGATTTGCTAAGGCCGAAGCTCAGTCTCTCCACAATTTCTTTCTGGACGCACAATCCCTCGGCCCCGCGCAAGTCACCGATGATCGGACTCTCAATCGCTTGGTGATTACTGGTGCCACGGCGTTTGCGCGTTGGGGTGAACCTTTGCAAAGAGGGCATCGTGTGTTTCGCTATGAGCCTCGATGGATGGTGGGCTTTCTGACCTATCCTCCCAAAACTCCCAACCGCAAGACGCCGCTTGCGCTGCGGAGGCCCGCTCTGGTGCGCCACGAGATTAGTGTCCATGCCAAGGGCCATTTGTTTGATCAGGTGGTGAGTCTGCGGTCGGAGTCTCCGTGGTTTCGCGCTTTCACGCACATCGACCGTCCGTCAAATACTCAGGTGCGCTGTGTGTACCATTATGAAGGGCGCGAGGAGCTCGTTAATGCCGATAGTTTTACAGAATACGTCGAGGGCCTCATGGCCATGCTCAAAAAGCAGGTCGGCTGTAACGTCGCGCTGCGCTGGAAAGGGGCCGAAAATCCGGTGCTCCCGTCTAGTGTTGATCCGCCCGATGTCACTCAACTCGCTTTGGCAAGTAGAGAACTTTCTATTGCTTTGGAGTCACAAAAAACTGCACAGCAATGGTTTGCTGAACCTCCCAAACGCCCTTGGTCCGCGGCAAGGTTGATGCGCGTGTTTGCCGGTTCTTCCCAAACGCAACTTCGTTTCCGGATCGCTTGCGCCGCGTTTGGCGTCTTTGTTGTGACTTGCGCGCTGATAGATAATTCAGCAAAGAAATCTGTAGCTGCAAATCGCGCCGCCTTGCACCCCATTTCTCTCGCGACTCCGAGTCCGGTTGTGAATCCAGCGGCGCGCATCGCAGGATCCCCAGTTGGAAGACCGAACATGGGTGAAATCGGCACCCCACCGACGCCTGATCCGCGCAATTTGGATTTTGCGTGGATTCAAAGCCGGCTGTTACTGGAGGTTGTCTGTGCTGACAACCGCCGTCGCCTCGCAGAACCTAGTGACAAACTGGAAGTGGACTTGGGAGTTCTCCTTTCCTTAGCCGAACAGAAACTGGAGGAGCGTAGTTTTGACAAGGCCGCAGAGTTGTCGCGCAAAGTCTTGGCCCGAGCGCCAACGGATCTTGTAGCCAACCGTATTCTTATGGTGAGTCTTGCTGGCGAACTGCGTCGCGCAGAGGCCAATGCCCTAGGACAAACTGCCCGAGCGGCTCATCCCAAGGACGCTATGCTTTGCGGGTTGCTCGCGGAAAATTACATGCGTCTGAACCTGTGGAGTGAGGCCCTGCAGTATGCCTCGGAGGCGGCCCAACTCGGTGGCGGACAAGTTGCATTTCAAGTGCAACACGCGGATATTTTGCACCGGCTCCGTCGTTCAGACGAAGCCCTTGAACGGATTCAAGCGGCCCTCGCGAGCGAACCTAATTCAGCTGTCGCCCTGTTTGAAATGGGATCCATTTTGGTGCACAAAAACGACCCCAAGGCCCTTGAATTCCTTCAAAAACTTGTGCTGACCGCCCCACTCCCTGCACACCGCCTCTTTTACGCAGCCGCTCTTATCCGGTTGGGCAGGAAAACCGATGGCCTTGAGTTACTCGACAAGCTTGTGACCGAGGATCCCGGAGACAGGAATGTCTGGGAGACTCTAGAAAAACTCTACCGGGATCTAAATCTGCCTGAAAAAGTGTCTATGGTCTCGAAGCGAATTTTAGAACTCCCCAGAGACTGACGTCTTTTGGGGAGTCTCCTCCGTCTCCTGGGGGTAGTCGCCTCCTTACCCCAAGATGTCGCGAACCACCTTCCCATGCACATCCGTAAGCCGGAAGTCCCGGCCCTGGAAACGGTACGTCAGTTGTTCGTGGTTGAATCCGAGTTGATGCAAAACCGTCGCCTGCAAATCGTGGACATGCACGGGATTCTCCGCGACGCCGAAGCCCAACTCGTCGCTGGCCCCGTAGGCGAACCCGCGCTTGAACCCGCCACCGGCGAGCATCAATGAAAAGCAGTCGGGATAATGATCTCGCCCGAGTACGGCCCCTCCGGCGGTGCGTCCTTCGCGGAAGGGAGTCCGCCCAAATTCGCCGCCCCAGACCACGATCGTATCCTCCAAAAGGCCACGCTCTTTGAGGTCGTTGATGAGTGCCGCTACGGGTTTGTCCGTGCGACTCATCTTTTTGGTGAGCCCATCCCGGATGTCTTCTCCGGGACCCGTACCATGGAAATCCCAGCCCCAATCAAAGAGCTGCACAAAACGCACACCTTGCTCAACCAACCTTCTGGCAAGAAGGCAGTTGTTAGCAAAACTCGCCTCTCCAGGCTGCGCTCCGTAAGCCTCAAGGATCGCCGGTGATTCTTTGGAAATGTCCATGACTTCCGGCACCGATGCCTGCATCCGATACGCTAGTTCATACTGGGCGATGCGCGTGGCGGTCTCCTGATGGCCGAGTTCCTGTGCCTGCAACTGATTTAAATCCCGCAGCGCGTCCAGTGTCTGTCGGCGCGTTTCACGAGTCATTCCAGCTGGATCGGAAACGTACAAAACGGGATCTCCCTTGGAGCGGCATTGGACCCCTTGATACACCGAGGGAATGAAGCCGCTACCCCAGCATCCCTGGCCGCCACTCGGCTGAGTGCCCGAGGAAATGAGGACCACGAACCCAGGAAGGTTCTCATTTTCGGTGCCCAGCCCGTAAGTCACCCAAGAGCCCATCGATGGCCGTCCTTGCCGGGGCGAACCGGTGTATAAAAGCAGCTCAGCTGGGGCGTGGTTAAACTCGTCGGTCTTCATCGAGTGTACCACCGTCACGTCTCCGGCAATTCCGTGAAAATGGGGCACCGCGTCCGACATCCAAATGCCACCCGGACCTTGCTGAGAAAAGGTGCGCGGGGTGCCCATCAATTTGGGCACGCCGGTAGTGAATGCAAACTTGCGTCCTTTGAGAAACTCGTCGGGACAGTCCTGTCCAGAGCGTTTCACAAGCTCGGGCTTGTAATCAAAGATGTCCAGATTGGGCGGCCCTCCGGACATGTGCAGATAGATGACGCGTTTAGCCTTCGAGGGCAGGGGAGCGGAGCGCGGGGCAAGTGGGTTCTCTGCCATGCTCGCTGAGGCGCTCGCATCTTGGGCGAGGAGTGTTTCCAGCGCCATTGCCCCCAGGCTAAAGCGACCCGTATCCACCAGAAAATTGCGTCGTGTCTGGTGCTCCATCCGGGCCTGTTGGAGGTGGGTTTGAAGATTCATAAAGTTAGGGGGCTAGCATTGTATAAAACCTAAGCACCCTTGAACGGCGGCTTTGATTTCGGCAACAGTGTTCATTGCTGTAGTTTAACCTAAAGACCCATTTGCTGCAATTGAGCCTATCCCTGTTTCTGTGGTAGGCATTTGCTTCGTTAGTTTTTGTAAATAGATTAGGGCTGCCTTCTGGCACCTATCGGCGCATCAACGCTTCATCAAGATTGAGTAAAACATTGGAAAACACCGTCCACACAGCGTAAGCCGGAACGTCCGCGCCGGATGGCAGCGGGCCAAGCGGGTCGGTGGCCATTTGCAGGGCCCGAGGTGCGTCAGAGGCAAAGCCCGTGGCGGCTTCCTTAAGCAACTTGCTAAGGCGTTCTAATTCCCGGTCTGAGGGCTGTCGCGAAAGCACTACCTCGAACGCGAACCGGATCCGCTCGCCCTCAGTAGCGCCCCCCTCTTTGAGAATGCGCCGAGCCAACGCCTGCGCTGCTTCAATAAAAACAGGGTCGTTTAGCGTCACAAGCGCCTGAAGCGGCGTATTGGTCCGGTTCCGACGCAGAGTGCAAACCTCTCGGTTGGGCGCGTCAAAGGTGGAGAAACTCGGATAGGGACTGTTCCTGCGCACTTCCGTGTACAAGGCGCGTCTGTAGCGATCCTCGCCACTACTGACTTCCCAGTCATTTCCCTTACCAAAAGCAGTGCTCAATCCCATGTTGGGTTTGAGAGGGCGCACCGGCTTCCCATACATCTTTGGACTCAGCAAACCGCTCACCAGCAGGGCCTGATCCCGAAGCACCTCCCCCGACATCCGAAACCGAGGGCCGCGCGCCACAAACCTGTTCTCTGGATCTCGCTCCTGAAGTGCCGGAGTGATCGAGGAAGACTGTTTGTACGCGGCAGTGTTGAGCAATAGTTTCAGAAACGCTTTTACGTCCCAACCGCTGCGCACAAACTCCAGCGCGAGCCAGTCAAGCAACTCAGGGTGCACCGGCATTTCGCCCTGCGCCCCGAACTCCTCGCTCGTGCGCACAATCCCGACGCCGAAAATTGCTTCCCAGAACCGGTTCGCGCTGACCCGCGCCGTCAACGGATTCTCGGGGCTCACAAGCCACCGGGCCATCGTAAGCCGATCCGCCTTCGCCCCAGTCGGTAGTGGGGGGAATACTGAGGGTGTGCCCGGGGAAACTTCGTCTCCCAAGTTCAGGTAGTTACCCCGCACTTGCACTTTGGTGGTTCTTTGCTTATCGGCACCCAGTTCCCGCATGATTGGCACGGTGTTGGGCTTCAACACCTCGAGCGCCTGCTGTGTGGCAGCCAGTTCCGTGCGTTCGACGGCAGCCTCGGGCGCGTGGTTGCGCACATAGAAGTCCAGCGCCAGAGCGGCCGCTTGGGGGTTGCGAGCGGCAGTCGGTACGAGCAGTGCCTCGAGTGCCTTGGTTGGCGTCGCCAGAACAGTCTCTACGCGAGGGTCATTTGTAAAACGCAACGCAAAGGAGGAGAGCATCTGATCCTTGCTGCGAGTCCGCTCGTCCAGTTCTACGCGTAGCGATTCACCCGCCTCTAGCTTGAGCGGTTTCTCAGGTAAAATGGTAAGGGTCTGCGGCTTCAGGCTGTCGGATACGTTCCACCCTTTGTTGCGGACATTTTTTGCGTCTAGGGGCTTCAGTCCGATGACCGTTTGCACTTCAAACCCACGGGCCGCACTACTCGCATAAGCCGCACGGAATTTTACTTCTCGGGGTTTGCCCTTGGGATCGCTCGGCATAACGCTCACGCGAATTTGATCCAGAATGAAGGCGCCCTTCGCTCCCGGCCCGGCCCCACCTCCGGGTAGCGACGCTTCAGGTACGGTGGTAAGTTGCACCGCCGCGATTTCGCCCGCTGCAGGTAATGCGACCGTCACGGTGTCTCCGCCTTTG
>CAIWVL010000269.1 GCA_903916085.1 uncultured Spartobacteria bacterium | reverse complement strand
TCTCCATCCACATCCATGAATTGCCGTATCAAATAGCCTCCATTACCACTTGCTTTCCATTCCCAAGAGTTACCTTCTTTGCCGACTTCTGCTTCTAAGATGGGGCGAAGGTAATCACGAATAGGTTTTGGGAGGGACTCTTCGTCTTTCGCTCTTGATATCCCAAAGGAGAAAAAGCAGTTTAAGACTAAAATGGTTATTCTACTTGTTCGCATACAAGACGCACGTAGTTAAATGGTTGAATTTTAGGGTAATCATTTGGTCGGTTGTATCGACTGAGCGCCCACCCTTGAAGCGCATTCTTCCAATAGCAGAAATGTCCACCTGCCGTGTCTATGATGAAGTTTGGTACTGGGCCTTCGCGGTCAACAAACCCCTCCGGTGGCTTTTTGGCACCGTTCCATGTTTTCATGGTTACTGCATGAACCATCGATCGGTTTGTGTTTTCGGAAAACATTACCCCTAAAATAGTCAATTTGGGTAATGGCACGCCATGGGCATTATTAATATCTTTTTGGATTGCCATCCAATCGCGGGCTATTACGGCTTTCGAGCTTAAAATAGCTATCCCTCCACGCGCATTTTCCTGCCAGTTCCAGATTTGCGACCTTGGAATGTTGAACTTTGCATCGGAGGCATTCCCTGTCACTTGAAATAGTCCATACCCACCTGGAAGGGCACTGCCTGCATCATCCCCATCATCATTCCAAAGGGGAAATCCCAGGGCCGTTTTGTATTTGGGAAGGAGCGATAGAAACTGGTTATACCGAGTGCCTTGGCCGTTGTAATCCTTCGACTCACTCTTGGCGATGGCGTACGCAAACCACAGATTACCGCCTTCACCCGCCTCCGGGAGGCTCGTGATAAAACGCTTTGCATTAGCGGGTTGTGGATTCCTTCCTCCAATTCGGAACGCGATCGTCTGGGGCCCTAAAACCTCTTTCTGGCCGTTTGCCAGTTTGTAAGTCAGCGTTGCGTCGCCCCCGAAAAACGGTTCGTTCATGTATGCCTGCCAGATTTTCCACGTGTCCCCACTCACCACTTGGAACTCGCCTGTGGCTGGAATTTTTACCGTATCCTCCGGTTGATTCCTCCACTTCAACCGTTTACTGCCGTTTCCACGGTCGTATTTAACCTCGAGTTTTGCGAGAAGCGTGAGGGTCTGCGGCAGATCTGGAATGGCAAACTCAAGCTGTGGCATGCGCGGGGCCACGTTTGAGGGTGAAGCGTGCGCCTCGATCCAGGCGACGTTGGCCTCCGTCATGGCCTGTGTGTTGTCCCAGGGGGTGATCCGGATGTCATCCGAGGTGTCGGCTGCATCCTTAATGTCACGCAACTCAATGGGCAGTAGAGCGTAAGACGTAGGTTCATCTAGGGTAAAGATCAGTTCGCTATTGACCGGATGCCCCAGGCATTCTGCACCGTTGAGTCCCTTTTCTTTGAACAACAAATACCCTGCATTCACCCGATCCGAGCTTTGAGTGGACGGATTGGTTTGGGGCAAAAGGCTGTTGAGTCGCATACGAACCGCTGTTCTCCCTCCGTAAAAACCCACGGTAGTCTGGGTGAGTCCGTCTGCCGTAAACCGGATCCGGCTTCCCACAGGAATGTTCGCGAGCGTCTCGCCCGTATGCGCGTTGTCGGAGAAGGAAAACACGTCATCCGAGAAGTCCGATTGAAACTCCCGCACCGTGGCTGGTCCATCTGGCGCTTGAACCGTCACTTTGAGAATGCCGCCCTGACCGTTCAACGGGCGGGCATCCAGTACGGCGTTTATCTTGGCCTCTTCAATCGTTTCACTTCGTGGGCCGATGTAGGTTCCGGCGCTCACAAACCAAAGGATTGAGTTGGCGTAAAATTGGCCGTTGGTCTCCCACATTTTGAGGTCCAAAGCCGAGCCACTGAGGTAGCTATCGCCGTAGTCGTTTCCATCTCCAGTCGAGGAGGAGCGCATCTCTCCTTGGAAGATGAAGGTCTCGGGCTCGGCGAAGAATAAAAACTGGTGGCTGAAGCCTAGCGTGAACGCCTCCAGTGGCGTGTTGTTTTGAGCGCGCCCCCCAGTGCCCGTGGGAACGTTGTTATTGCCGGTGTTGTTGCCGCCACCCGCATCCGGTGTGAGAGTGTCGCCGGTTTGGCTGCTCCAAAGGTGCCCGCCGGTGTCCAGCGTGAGGGTCGCATTTCCAGCAGCGATGGTGGTGATGGCGAGCCCTCCCAACGTCATGGGGAGCAACACTTGGGAAGGTCCGCCGCGCACCACCTGGCCAGCATCGTTTTTGCCCCAGGCGAGCGCCGTTTTGTCTGCTTGCAACGCGAGCGTGTGTGCCTGACCGGCCGCCACTGCGAGCACGCCCAAGGGCAGCCCCGGTACGAGCGTCGGAACGCTGCGGTCCTGTGTGTCACCCAGCCCGAGCTGGCCGTCGGCGTTCTTGCCCCAGACCCACACGGCGCCATCCGCCTTCAACGCAACCACATGCGCAGCCCCCGCACTGATCGCTACAACCTCCGTTAAACCCGTAACTTGAACAGGTACAGCGCTCCCACCCATCACGCCCCGGCCAAGCTGCCCGTTTTCCCCGGCACCCCACGCCCAGACCGTGCCATCCGCTTTTAGAGCCACCGTAAACCGCTCGCCTGCAACCACGAAGCGCACTTGTGAAAGCACCGGTACACGGGTCGGCACCAGGCTGGATTCGAGGTCGCCGTGTCCCAGTTGTCCCGCTTCATTCGCCCCCCAAGCCCACACCGTGCCATCCTCACAAACTGCCACGCTGTGGCCCGCTCCCGCAGCCACGGATAGCACCCCGCGCATCCCAATGACCGACACAGGCGTCACACGGTTGCTTCGTGTGCCATCGCCCAACTGCCCGTCGCCATTGTAGCCCCACGCCAAAACGCCGCCCCGCGCCAGTACCGCAAGACTGTGGGCCGCCCCGGTTGCAGCAGTCCGTACTTCCCCGATTCCTGGAATGATGAAGGGCGCGTTCTGATCTACGGTCGTCCCGATGCCCAGTTGGCCCGCATCATTTCCGCCCCACGCCCATAACGTGCCGTTTAGATCCAGCGCAAGGGTGTGGCTCGACCCACTCCAAATCTCACGGCCAATCTGAAACGCAGCGCTTTTAGTGGCGCTATAACCAATGCCCGCCCGAAATGCGGTGGCTTTTAAGAGCAATGTTTCGCCCACAAAAATAAAGCCGCCGTCTTCGACTGCTGTATCTGCCGAAGTGGGTTCCGCGCCGTTTGTGGTGTAGTACATCAACGCACCGGGCGTGCCGCAACGCACTTGAATGGTTTGCGGAAGCCGGTGCGCTCCGCCATCCACCGAAAACTCTGGGGGCGCTGCTTGTGTTAGAGGCTCGGCATCGGTTGTGGTGAAGGATCTCAGGGGAAGGGGTTCGGCATTTCCGGCAAAAACCTGAAGGCGACTGGTAAATTCAATGCTGTCAGGCTGAATGTACTGTGCGGAGGCGATGCCGTTTACATCTGTGAAGACTGTGAGGCGTCGAAGGTGTTGCGTTGTGGGTTCGGCCGCGTCAAAGAGCCCGCCATTCCCGCCTGTGAGGACCTGAAAGGTAACGGGCGCGCTGGCGATCGGAGTACCATCACTTTGGGCGAGCCGTACGGTGAGTCGCTCAGGCAGAATCTCTCCTGGCGAACTGATCTGGCCCTCGCCCGAAACAAGGTTTAGCACAGGCGTGTGCCCGTTAAAAAAGTCGTTGGGATCTGTGCCGAGTTCAAACTCGTCAAAGTCGAGGATGCCATCCCAGTCTGAATCCATGTTTGAACGCGAAAATAGACTTCCAAGATTTTGCATTTCCCACCAGTCAGGGATGCCGTTTGCGTTTATGTCCCTGTTTTGATCCAGAGGAAAGGCGAACAGACTTTTAGCCTGTCCCAAGTTGGCGAGCGCAAAGTCATCTGCAAAAATCCAAGCCCATGGATAGCCACGTGCCCATTGCAAGGCGATGAGCCGGTCGTAGAAGACCCCGGCCGTTGCTTTTAGTTGGCCCAGATTTACTGGGGAGTAATCATCGGCGTTCAGGTGCTCGTTTGGGACGCGGTTGCCGACGGTATCCACAACCGTCCACAGATTGAGGAGAGCCGTGACGTCAAGGCCGGCACCGCCCGGGAGTGCGGCTTCCATTTCTAGGAAGGCCGCAAGGGCGAGTTGTTTGAGCTGGCCCTGATTAAGGAGCTCGAAGTCTGCGGGGGCTGCGCCCTCCACGACGACGGCGCGCAAACCCCACCAAGCGGGCTGCGACGCGGCGGCCCTGGACCCACTTATCAGCATCAGTGCCGAGCTCGCTAGAACGCTGGTTATGAGATTTTTGCGAATGAATGCTATCCATCTTGCCATTGGACCCTTCCTCCCTTTTGTTGATGAGATAGCAGGAAAATGCTCCTCTCGGTTCGTTCCATGGCATTCGCATTTCTGGCTCCAGATGCGTGCACCACCGCGCCGCTACGCGCTTTTTTCCCGGGACTACCGCCCACCACAGAGATCCTTGCACCGCCACATTTCGCCACCATAAATGGCCTTCCGCAGTTGCGGTGGAGCTGCGGGCCGTTCAAGCTTCGTGCCGCGTGAAACTCCTATTGGCTCCCGACAAATTCAAAGGATCCCTGTCCGCCGCCGCCGTATCCGAGGCCTTGAGCATAGGCTGGAAAAGCGTGCTGCCTGACACAGAGTTCGCTTTCGCTCCCATCGCGGATGGCGGCGAAGGTTTTTGCGATGCACTCGCTAAAGCTCTGGACGGCCAATGGATCCGTGTAGATTCCGTGGACGCCCTAGGTCGTCCCGCTGAGTGTCGCTACGTGTGGATTGCCGCCACGCGCACCGCCGTGATTGAAATGAGTGAGGCCTCTGGGCTGTCGCGGCTTTTGGAGAGTGAACGGGATCCACGCAAGACGCACACCCTTGGCACCGGCATTCTTATCCGAGACGCCATCTTGCTGGGCGCAAAGAATATACTCATCGGCCTCGGAGGCAGTGCCACCACCGATGGCGGCATCGGTATGGCGGCCGCCCTCGGCTACCGCTTTTTGTGTGCTAAAACCGGTGAGGCTTTGGAGGCTATCCCCGCGAATTTCCCGAAAATCGGTGCCATCGATCATTCCGATGTCTACCCGCTCCCTAACATCATCGCCGCGTGCGATGTACAAAACCCGCTCCTTGGCGAGCGCGGAACTGCCGCCGTGTTCGCTCCGCAAAAGGGGGCCGATGAACACGCCGTGCGCTTTCTCGAGGGCGGCCTGACGCACCTCGCCAAGATCGTGGAACGTGATTTGGGGTGTGATTTCCGTGAAACGCCCGGCGCCGGTGCCGCAGGCGGGATGGGCTATGGGCTTCTTTCGTTTTGTAAGGCAACGCTGCAACCTGGCTTTGACCTGGTGGCCAAGGCCGTCGGTCTGCATGAGCTCATCGCAGAAGCGGACCTGATCTTGACAGGCGAAGGCAGTCTTGACTCACAAACCCTTCACGGTAAAGGTCCTGCGGGTTTAGCTGCAATGGCTCGCGCCGCTGGAAAACCCGTGATCGCCTTCGCGGGCTCCATTGAAGAAAGCCCAGCTCTCCTCGAGCGTTTCGACGCAGCCGTCCCGATCATCGATCGGCCTGTCTCCCTGGAAAACGCCATGCGTGATGCCGCTCCCTTCCTTCAGCGTGCTGCCGCCCGCACGGCACGCCTCGTAGCGCGCCCCATCCCTTTATGAGTCACAAACGCATTGCCCTTTTGTTCTCCGGTCAGGGTGCCCAAACCGTAGGCATGGGACGGGATCTGGCAGCTCACTTTCCGCAGGCCGCAGAACTTTTTTTCAAAGCTGATGCCCTTCTGGGCTACCCATTGAGCAAGATTGCCTGGACGGGCCCAGAGGAAGAACTCACTCAAACCCGGCACTGTCAGCCCGCTCTGTATGTACATGGCTTGGCGTGTCTTGCCGCGTTACGCAGTTTGACGGGCCACTTTCCAGTGCACGCCGTCGCTGGCCTTTCGCTCGGTGAATTCACCGCCCACGCCGCAGCGGGAACGTTCGACTTCGCAACGGGGCTTCGGTTGGTGGCTCAGCGCGGCACGTTCATGCAGGAAGCCTGCGATGCCACGGAAGGCGGGATGGCAGCGATGATCGGCGGCACCGAAGAAGAGGTGCTCGCGCTTGCTGAAGGCACTGACGTGGATGTTGCTAACTTCAATAGCCCAGGGCAGATCGTCCTTTCGGGAAAAAAAGGGCACATCGCCGAGGCCGTCGCTTCTGCCAGGGAATCCGGCATCCGCATGGCCAAACCCCTCAACGTGGCGGGCGCCTATCACTCGCGTCTCATGCAACCGGCCGCCGTGAAGCTCGGTGCCGTTCTCGCCGAGGCGCAATTCCACGCACCTCAACACAAGGTTTTCTGCAATTTCGAAGCCGCTCCCGTCTCCGATCCGGCCGACATTCGCCGGACTCTCGAGGCCCAAGTCACCGGTTCTGTGCGTTGGACGCACACTATGGAACGTCTTGTGGACGAGGAACATTGCGACCTCTTTCTGGAATTGGGACCAGGTGGTATCTTGAGCGGGCTTCTTGGTCGCACGCGCAAGGGCGTCCATTGCTTGTCCGTGTTCGACACGGCCACGCTAGCGGCGGCCGCCTCGGCTATTCAGTCGGCGTAAGCCGTTGCAAGGAAGGTGGTTGTAATGCAGGAAGCCTCTGGCTCTTCTGCTTGCAACCAGCGCGACTTTCAAAAAATTCCCACCGCTCTACTCTTTCCTCGCCTTCCTGTCAAAAAACGCTGCCCGTACCACTCCCTAATCCACCAACATCTCTGTGGCGTGGATCGGAAGGCTAATTCTAAAGAGCGTTGTCCCCGCCTTCCGATTGGACTCCACTTCAAGCGCACCTCCATGCCGACGCACGATGATGTCGTAGGAAATCGCAAGTCCCTGTCCTGTCCCTTTCCCGACATCCTTGGTGGTAAAGAAAGGATCGAAAATCTTGGTGATGATTTCTTTGGGAATACCACCGCCGGTATCTTCCACTTCAATGACCGCACCCTCGTCACTGGGAAATGAACGCAGCACAATTCTGCCCGGCGTGTTTCTCGCATCCGGCCAGCGCTCGCGCATCGCGTCGCCTGCATTGATGAGCAAATTGATGAGCACTTGGTTAATTTCCCCCAAGTTGCACTTTACCAAGGGTAAGGTGTTGGAAAGATCTAAACTTAAACTGGCCACCGACTTCCATGAATTACGAGTGATAATAATCGCTTCTCGTATGGCATCGTTTAACTGCTCCATCTGGTTTTCACGCGGGGCGGAATGCGTGAAGCGTTTCAGGGCATTCACCATTTCAGTGACCCGCTCGATCCCTTGTTTGGTTTGCACCAGGGTTCGCGGCACTTCTGCCATCGTATAGTCGAGATCCAGGTCGCTATTGAGGGCCTGCATAAATGCAGAGTCGCCGAGCCGCTCTCCGCCTGGACTTGGCACCACTTCCAGGTCGCGTATCCGTGTGAGCGCAGCCGTAAAACTGCTGACTGCTTCCTGAAGAAAATCCGTATTCCCTCTCACAAATTGAAGTGGCGAATTGATTTCATGAGCTATGCCGGCCGTGATCTGCCCGATGCTAGCGAGCCTTTCTGTTAGCATTTGGCGCGCATGCTCTTCGATGAGACGCAGTTTTTCGGTCTGAGATTGCTTGAGGCGCGCCGCCAGCAGTCGTGAATCTAGCACGCGCATGATCAAATTACCGAAGGACTGGAGGATACCGAGTTCCAAGTCTGTGAGCTTTCTCGGCTTGGTGTCTAAAACGCCAATGCCTCCTATGGTAAACTCCGTAATTCCCCTGAGTGGAATGGCCGCAATGAAACGCAGTGGAGGAGTGCCTTCTCTGAACAAAGCGTTAGGCTGTCCCTGAAAAATAGGATTTTCCCGCAGGCGCTCCTGATTTTGAACATCTTCAATAATCAGAGGGCGTTGTAGCGTAGCCACTAAGGCACCGACAGAGTTCGAACGTGAAACCTCGCGAGCGCCCTCCCAACGCAACGAGTAGTAGCAGACGCGATCCCTGTCCACAAAGCCCAAGCCGGCATCAAAAGCGCCCAATAAGTTGCGCGCCATCTGGAGGATATGGATGAACAGCCCGTCCAGAGGTTTGTCCAACACATCATACTCGTAGACGGAAGCTAACCGTGCTTCTTCGTCCACGGTGTCATTCAGTGCAGGCATGACGGTTGAAAAAGTAAGGTCCGGAAAGCCGTTCCGGGGGGGGGGGGGGGGGGGGCGAAATTAATTGATT
>CAIWVL010000268.1 GCA_903916085.1 uncultured Spartobacteria bacterium | reverse complement strand
TCGTCGCCGAGATCAAGAAGACCACAGAGGCGTCCGCCAAGATGGAGCCCAAAACTCTCGCCGAGCAGCCCGCCGCCGCCAAAGCCGCCTACTTAGAAAAGTTCAAGGCTGAGATGGCTGATTTTTCCAAAGAAGTGGCAACGCTCGAGGCGGCACTCACGGCTGGCAACACGGCCGCCGCCAAAGCCTCCTTTGACAAGCTCAACGACCTCAAGAAGAAGGGTCACGAAGACTTCAAGAAGGACTAGTCTTCAACTCTCTTTTTAGAACTTCAATCCCCTTCCCTTCCGCGCCAATGACACGTCAGCAGGTTCTCGACCTGTATTTCATGGACGCCCGCTGTAAGCTCATCGAGCTGGCCGCGTTCCTGGATCGCGTTGACCGCTCGGAAGGTGAGGCGGATTTCCGTTTCGCCGCTATCCAAGACGCCCTCCCCCTGCTCCAGTCCTCCGAGCTTGGCAAGGCGCGTGCCGTACTCATGGCACTCAGCGATCCCACGAGCGAACCGCTCGCCGCTGCGCCCGGAAAAGGTGCCTGCGGTGCTTGGCCCGGCCCTAGCCTCTAAGAAAGGCCTTCGCTCCCGACTCTCCTTCCCCTCCTATTCCCAATGCGCTACATCGAACCGCACGCTCACATGGTCAGCCGCACCACGGATGATTACGAGTCCATGCGTCTCGCGGGGTGTGCCGCCATTTGCGAGCCCGCCTTCTGGGCCGGATTTGATCGCAGCAGCGCAGCGGGATTTTACGACTACTTTTGCCAGCTCACCGACTACGAGCCCAAGCGCGCAGCGAAGTTCGGCCTGCCCCACTATTGCTGGCTTTGCATCAACCCCAAGGAATCCGAGGACATGACCCTCGCTCGCGAGGTGATTGCAGTAATTCCTGAGTTCCTCAAACGCGAAACGGTACTTGGTATCGGCGAGATCGGGCTAAACAAGAATACCCGCAACGAACTTGCTATTCTAGAGGAGCACATTGATCTGGCGGCTCGTCACGACCAGATGATTTTAGTGCACACCCCTCATTTGGAGGACAAGTTCAAGGGCACCCGCCTCATTCTGGACGTGCTTAAGGCAGACGCCCGCATTAACCCCGAACGCGTCATCATTGATCACGTCGAAGAACACACCGTCGGCATGGTTCTGGATGCCGGCTTCTGGGCTGGAATCACTCTTTACCCTGAATCCAAGGCCACACCCGCACGCGCCATCGACATGGTTGAGCAGGCTGGCATGCGCAACATTTGGCTCAATTGCGCCTGCGATTGGGGCCGCTCCGAACCCCTCGCCGTCCCTCGCACCGCCCTCGAAATGAGTCGGCGCGGTTACTCTGCGGAGACCATCGACGCCCTCGTTTACGGCAACCCGCTCCGTTTTCTCTCGCAAAACCCGCGGTTCCGACTCGCGTGATGCCTCTCTCGGGAACCGGATTTTCGCCTGTGCAGTGCCCCGCCAAAGCCCTTGCAACGCTCCTAGTTTGCGCCTGCACAGCAACGTTTTACGCTCAAGCCCAAAGTCCCGCTCCCACAGCGGAGCCCCCTTCGGAACAGGCCTCCCCTGACGCCTTGCCTCCAGAGCCGTCACCCGGCTACAACCCGACTTGGGACACTCAAAAACAGGCACGCGTCTGGTTTCTGTCGATTCCCGCACCTCGCGGCCAGATTTGCGACCGCAATGGAGAACCGCTGGTCCAACAGCGCATGGGGTACAATCTAGGCATCCAGTTCCCACGCCCCTTCAAGTTCAGCGACGCGGAGGTCACCGAATTCGTCACGGCAGAAGCGCAAAAGCTCAGTCAAATTTTAGGTAGAGAATTAAAAGTACAACCCGGAGCGGCACTTAAGCATTACCGCAACCGACCGTTGCTCTCGTGGGTGTTAGCTCAAAACTTGAGCGTGGCGGAGCAGACAAAGATCAAGGAGGCTCAGAACCCTCAGTGGGAATTGCTACCGTTTTATCTGCGTTATTATCCCAATGGCAAACTTGCCGGACACACCCTAGGGTACGTGGGTCGAACGGGCCGTTTTCAGGACGGGCCCGTGGAGAACAACGAGCCACTTTGGCCCGACATGGAGGGCCGCGAAGGTCTGGAAAGGACGTTTGAACAGGTGCTACGAGGGGAGTCTGGGCAGTTGAACCTGACTTACAATGGGGCGGGAAAAAAGTCCTCAGAGCAGGTAAGCATCACGCCTATCGCCGGTAAGCATGTCATTACAACCTTGGATCTCGCCTTACAAAAAAGCTGCGAAGCGGCGCTCGCTGCGGGCACAAAACGGGGTGCCATGGTCCTCATGGATCCACAAAATGGCGACATCTTGGCGCTGGCTTCCTGGCCGCCGCTTGATCCGAGCCAGTTCGTGCCATCCATCAGCGAGGCTGACTATGAGGCGCTTAAAAAGGACAAGAACGAGCCTCTTTTTCCTAGATTTTCATTGGGCTCTTACCCGCCTGGCTCCACCTTTAAATGTTTTGTGGGACTGGCCGGGATGGCTTCTGGCAGAATCAACCCCAACGACGAATTTGAGTGCATGCCCGGGCTACAAATCGGCGACCGTATTTTCCACAACTGGAAGCGGGAAAACACGGGAAACCTGAACTTTGCGAGTGCGCTGGAGCAGTCCTGTAACACGTGGTTTTATCAGGCGGGTCTGAAGATGGGGCCGGAGGTCATTACTGAATATGCGACTGGCGTTGGCTTCGGAGAAAAGACCGGCATCCCCATTCCGGAAGAGAGCGCGGGATTGATCCCGACAGACGAGTACATGCGCCAAAAACACGGCGTGCACATGGCTGGCGGACAGCTTGCAATGTTGGCTATCGGCCAAGGTTCTACCGAGATCACGCCGTTGCAAATGGCGCAGGCGATGAGCGTTTTAGGAAATGGCGGGACGCTATATCAAGCGCGCCTTGTCAAACAGGTGCAGGACATTACGGGTGAAGTCGTGAGCGCCTATGGAGTTCGCGTGCGTCGCCGCGTGGAAATCCCCCCGGCCACGCTTGCCGCACTGCGCCTCGGAATGATGCAGGTGGTCGCGGGTTCCCATGGGACGGCGCACCAAGCCAAGGTCGACAAAGTGAATGTGGCAGGAAAAACAGGCACCGCCCAGTGGCGCGACAAAAGAACGGTCGCATGGTTTGCTGGGTTCGCCCCGGCAGAAGGGCCGCGCGTGGCGTTCGCCGTAGTGTACGAGGGCGATCCCAATCGCAACGACGTGCATGGCGGTACACACGCAGCACCAATGGTCGGAAAAGTGCTACGCGACTATTTTAAGGATCCAGCCAGGATAAAACCCGTTCTGCCCAAGGACGAAAACGGCAACGACATCGAGCCGCCACCCCTCCCCATCATCCCGAAAAAGACAGGCCCCGCTCCTGAACCCGTCGACCAAGAAGACGCTCCCCAAGATCCCACTCCCGCACCGGTGCCGCAACGTGTGCCCTTCTGGAAGCGAATCTTCGGCTAACCCACCTTCGTCCATGCTCACTCCCCCAGCACACGCAGCCGACGCTATCCTCATTTCAGAGTTAGAGTTAAGCGCACACATCGGAGTGCCTGACGAGGAGCGTATCGAGGCCCAGCGCCTGACGGTCAGTCTCGACATCTTCCCGATCCAAGGCTTCTCGGAGCTCGGAGACGATCTTCGAAACACAGTCGATTATTTCGCCCTCACCCGGCGCCTTCGCACACTTGCCTCCGAGCGTCCCCGGAAACTCATCGAAACGCTCGTCGAAGAAATCGCCGCATGCATCCTCACGGAATTTGCGGTGAGGGAAGTGGAGGTGCGTTTGCGGAAGTACATTTTAGCGGATGCAGATTCGGTGGCCGTGCGGGTGCGTCGGAAGCGGTCGTAAACGAGTAAGAGTCGGCTTAGTGATAAGTTTTGGTGCCGTTCCTGCGACGCAACCATTCTCGGCGTGCCACGGAGCCTAACCTGAGACACTATAGAGAGACTCGCTATGGCCGATCTCCCCCGCCTCATCTACGCCGACTCCGAACATGACCCGGACATGCTCTATGCCACCGGATTCTTTGTTCCCGATCCTTTCGTGTTCCTGGAACACGCCGGTAAACGCACCATTTTTCTAAGCGACTTAGAAGTGGATCGTGGACGCAAACAGGCTCGCGTTGACGCGGTACTCGCCGTTTCGGAAGTGCTGCGAGACCTGGCGTTACCAGAAAACTCGCCCGTTCGGCTATGGCTCCCCCTTTTTCTTGCCCAACAAGAAATTGCAGAAGTATCTGTTCCCGAAAAGTTTCCTCTCGCATTAGCCCGCCACTTGGAGTCTGCGGGAATGCGACTGCATCCCATAGAGGGTCTCTTTTGGGCAAGTCGCGAGTTTAAGCAACCCGACGAGCTACGCCACCTTAAGCGAGCCCTTCAGATCACGGCGGAGGGGCTCGCCCGAGGCGTGGAAGTACTCGCCGCATCGCACGAGGGGCCTCGCAAACGGCTCCATTGGGGCGGTTCCATTTTGACCTCCGAACGGCTTCGAGCGGAGATCGACTCGGCGATACTGCGCGCAGGCGGGCAACCGGCCAACACCATTGTGGCGGGCGGAGCTCAGGCTTGCGATCCGCATGATCGTGGTGCCGGCCCATTGTGCACCGGAGAGCTTATTATTCTTGATGTCTTTCCCCGAGACGCTCGGTCGGGCTACTACGGTGACATGACCCGCACCGTAGTTCGTGGACGCGCAACCGACGCGCAGCGGCATCTTTGGGAAACGGTGCGGACAGGCCAAAGCCTGGCGCTACGCGAGATGAAGCCGGGCGGCTCAGGCAAGCTGCTACACGAAAGTGTGAAGGAATACTTTACGGCTCAAGGCTTTCCCACGGAACTGTATCGTAACCGGTGGCGTGGTTTCTTTCATGGCACAGGCCATGGGCTAGGCTTGGAAATTCACGAGGCCCCGCGTTTTGCGGCAGCGACATTTACACCGGGCCAGGTACTGACGGTCGAACCGGGGATTTACTGGCCTG
>CAIWVL010000267.1 GCA_903916085.1 uncultured Spartobacteria bacterium | reverse complement strand
TCATCATGGAGTTGATCAACAACATTGCCAAGGGGCATGGTGGTTACTCCGTGTTCGCTGGCGTAGGGGAGCGCACCCGTGAAGGGAACGATCTTTACCACGAAATGTCCGACTCCAAGGTCATCCGCCTCGACAAGATTGAGGAATCCAAGGTGGCGTTGGTGTACGGCCAGATGAACGAACCTCCCGGTGCACGTATGCGCGTCGCGCTCTCCGCCCTCTCGATGGCTGAGTACTTCCGCGACGAGCAGAACCAGGACGTGTTGTTGTTCGTGGACAATATTTTCCGCTTCTCGCAGGCCGGTTCCGAAGTGTCCGCTCTTCTCGGGCGTACGCCTTCCGCCGTGGGTTACCAGCCAACGCTTGCCGCCGAAATGGGCCAGCTCCAGGAACGCATCACGTCGACCAAGCATGGCTCGGTGACTTCCTTCCAGGCTGTGTACGTCCCTGCGGATGACTTGACTGACCCAGCTCCCGCAAACACGTTCGCTCACCTTGACTCCACGATCGTGCTTGAGCGTTCGATTGCTGAGCTCGGGATTTACCCTGCGGTAGATCCTCTGGCTTCGACGTCCAAGGCACTCGCTCCTGACATCGTGGGTGAAGAACACTACGCAGTCGCCCGTGGCGTGCAGCGCGTGCTCCAGCGTTACAAGGACTTGCAGGACATCATCGCCATTCTCGGGATGGACGAACTCTCGCCCGAAGACAAGCTGACGGTGTTCCGCGCCCGTAAGATCCAGCGTTTCCTTTCGCAGCCTTTCCACGTGGCCGAGGTGTTTACAGGCACTCCCGGTCAGTACGTACCCATTAGTGAGACCATCCGCGGCTTCCGCGAGATCCTCGATGGCAAACATGACGACGTGGCGGAAGGCAACTTCTACATGAAGGGCGGCATCGACATGGTGCGTGCCTAATCTTATTCCGAATGAGCGCGCCGCCCTCTTAAGTGGCGCGCTCTTCGGTACTTTCCGGACAGATGGCTACTCTCAAACTCGAAATCTTCACGCCGGAAGCCGTTGCCTACCGGGACGACGTGGACATGGTGCTTATTCCCGCCGAACTGGGCGACATGGGCGTTTATCCAATGCACGTCCCTCTGATGACCCGGATCAATCCCGGTGAATTGGCGGTGACCAAAGGGAACGAAGTGCTTTATCTGGCCATCGGCGAAGGTTTCGCTGAAATCACTCAGACCAATGTACGTGTCCTCGTTGACATGGCCATCGAAGAGCGCCACATCGACGAGAAAGCTGTCGAAGAGGCGATTGAGCGCGCTCAAAAAGAAATCCGCGAGGCGCTCTTGGGTAATCAGGAGGTCGCCTCCGCCCAGGTGGCTCTCATGAAGTCCATGGCGCAGTTGAAGGTGCGACGCCGCCAGTATTCTCCGACGTTGAAGCAGGGCTAGTGTTGACTAGTTGAATACCGATCTTGTTGAGCTGCCGCATTCCTGAGGGGTGCGGCAGTTTTGTTTGGTGGTGGGGCGGGGGCTCGGTAATCGGTGGCGGGAGAAGGCTAGCGGGAGAACTAGCGACGGTCTCGGACCTTGAATAGTCGCGCCGTCGGTTAAACCCGTGAAGCTGGCCGTGTACTTGTCGAATGTAACAAAAAGATTCGGAGGCTCTTAAGAAATTAGCCGGTGCTGGAGCCAGGAACGAGCGTAACCACCGGAACACCCGCCCAAACGGGTGGCATTCCGGAGGTGCGCAAGAAACGTGGCCGAACAAGCGGCACTACGGGACCGAGTTACCGTTCTCGCGCACCACCGCCGCGCCAAAAAAATTGCCTCCATAGCGGTGGTTCCAGTCGCTGCGCATCTATCACCACCGACTAACTTCTTAAAAGCCTCCGGCTCTTCGTGTTGATGCGGGAGGGCGTTCGTGGATTGGACCAACGCCGCCTAAAAGAACTCCCCCTGCGCGGGCGCTACTACCGTCGGGTCAATTTGCGTTTCCGCTGCCGCCTCCCCCGACAGAAGCTCTCGTAGCCCGGCTTCATCTAACACTGCCACACCCAGTTCCTTCGCCGTATCCAGCTTTGATCCCGCTTCTGCGCCCGCAACCACATAGTCCGTCTTGCGACTTACGGAAGAACTCACGCTGCCACCCGCCGCTCGGATGAGATCGGCCGCCTCCGTGCGCGACAGACTCGGCAGGCTGCCCGTGAGCACGAATGTTTTGCCCGCCAACGACTGGGCGTCGCTTTGGGTAGAGGTGGGGTGAATGTTTAGTTTCGCCAAACGTCGGAGCACTGCGACGCCGGGTTCTGACGCAAAGTAAGCTAGAACCGCCTGTGCCACCACTGCACCGACGGCGCAGACAATCCCGTTAGAGTCGTTCTTGCGCTTAGATTTCTTGGCGAATCCGCGGGCGAGCAGGGTGGCCTCCACTGCGTCGAGCGCGGTTTTCGCCGCAGTGTGCTCCGCCGCGAGACTGTCTCGCTCCAGCGTGGTGAGCGTTCTGTTTTTCGCTGCCCTTGGGTTCACCGTCGCGAGGGCTTCCCTGAGTTCCTCGCGCCTGACAACGAGTCGCAGTAATTCCGAATTCGCCACCGAGGCAATGTTTGGG
>CAIWVL010000266.1 GCA_903916085.1 uncultured Spartobacteria bacterium | reverse complement strand
TAAATCTTGACGCCCCTTAATGCGGCATAAAGGGCGAAGAAGCTCAGAATAAAGGGGACCGCCAGCAGGGAAAGGACGCCTAAAACTTGCGAGAACCCGGATTGCAAACGTAGTGGTTCGGGCAGTGCGGGAAGCGTTACGTTCGACAAAGCGCCGCCCATGCTTCTCAGAAGTGCCACTGCTGGCTGAAACAAGTCAGGCAGGAGCAGCATGGCAGCCAGCAGTGCGAAGAGAGCCGTGAATCCGAAGAGGAGCCATTTTCCCTGGGTGTTGAGCGCCTGAGGCGGGGGCGTTGGGGATTCTACCGGAGTTGATCCATCGCTTGCGTCGGCGCTTTTCCGGGAGTCTGCCGCGCCAAGAAAGTCATCGGGCCGGATTTGGAATTTCGGCAGACGCTGGAGGATTTTTACGACGGAAATACCCACCACTGCGGCGGTGCAGCTCGCGAGGAGGGCGGTGCCCAGAACCGCCGTAGGTTGGTTGGAGCCTTGGGCGGCGAGGATGGCGATGGCGGTTGCGGGCACGAGCTGTATGGAACTTGTGTTAATCGCGAGGAACGTGCACATGGCGTTGGTGGCAACGCCGGGGTGCGGGTTTAACGATTCCAGGCAACGCATTGCGCGCAATCCAAGTGGAGTGGCGGCATTACCAAGGCCCAGCATGTTGGCTGCCATGTTCAGCACCATGGCACCCATGGCTGGGTGACCTTCCGGCACCTCAGGGAAGAGGCGGCGCAACACGGGATGCAGCAGCCGAGCGAGGCCCTCCACTAAGCCTGAGAGTTCTGCCAAACGCAGGAAGCCCAGCCAAAGCGACATCAACCCGGCCAGGGGTAGGGCCACTACCATGATTGCATCGCGAGCTGCGGAAAAAGCGCCATTGGTCACAGCTTCCAGTCGACCTGTGAACCCGCCGAGCAAAACCGAGATTAAGATGAGGCCCAGCCAGAGGGTGTTAAGCATAGAAAGTCAGGAGAGCGTGGGTGTACTCGTAAAAGGGGGGCTGAACGTTGCCACATTCCGCTGAAGCAAGTCGATCAAACCGAAGCGTTCTGATGGTGTCGCTTGCGTTCAACCACCAGCTTGCTTTGAACCCCTCGCGTTCAGGCTGATGCGCTTATTCATGGTTGAGCGGAGGCGCGCATGGGCCAGTACGCACTAAATTTTTGTCGGTGCCTGAACCCTGGGCAGCAGCACTAGGCGCACGAGATCTTCTAAAATCACCACGCCGACACTCGCGCCCGAGGCCTCCCGGACAACAGCCATGGGAAGACGGGCAGCGCGAAGTTTACGCAGAATCGCGTAGGCTGGTTCGTGTAGTTCTACGAGTACGATCCGGCGCTGGAAAATTTCCACGGGTCCGTGCCACTCGCCTTGGAGGGCCAGGTCGTGAAGATCTAGCAGGCCGCTTACCCGGCCGCCTTCTCCCAGAACGGGAAGCCGATCCACGCCAAGACTGCGAGCCAAGGTTCGAGCAGCAGGCAGGGGCAGATCTCCGGGAACAGCTCCGGCCACCTCAAGAGGCATAAGCACATCCATGGCGGTGAGGCCGCGAAAATCCAGGATGGAGTGAATAATCGAGCGTTCCTGTGAACCGAGCGAACCGGTTTTTTCCAGTTCCCCAATGAGGTATTTGAAATCCTCTCGGCGGCCGAATAATTTTAGACGCTTCTGAGAACGCTTGAGGAAAAGCTTCTGGACAAGCGCGGTACCGAGAAAGTGGAACGGTCGCAGGATCGTATTGGCCGCTGTTAAAATCCAGCTAAGAGTGGCGAGGGCGCGATAAGGAAAGCGGCGAAACAGCGATTTAGGCAGCAACTCAACCGCCAGCACCCATACCGGAAGTGCAACTGCCAGCACCACCCAATAACCTGCGTTGCCAAGCCAGCGTGTGGCACATTGGACCCCAATGCCGAGAGCCAAAATCTGCATCAGGTTGGTCACGACTAGAACGGTGATCAACATCCGCTCTGGCGCTTCGAGCAGGCGGCTGAGCACCAGCGCCGCCTCTTCCCCCAACTTGGCGCGATGGCGCAAACGCACTCTGTTGATAGACAAAATGCCGGCCTCAACGCCCGAAAAAATGAAGGACACGCCCAAGCAGGCGAGCAGCTCGAAGAACGCGACCATTTAGCGTTGTTCCTCCTTGGTCTGCACGGGGGCGTGTTCCACCAACACCTCCAACACGCGCTTTCGGGAAGTTCGACGCACCGTGATCTGGAGTTCACCAATTAAAAATACAGAGCCTATGCGAGGTAAAGTGCCCGACACGTTGAACACAAGGCCGCCGATCGTGTCGATTCCATCGCTTTCAAGCTTCACCTCCAGTGCGTCTGCAACGTCCTCGAGACGCGCACTCCCACTTGCTACCACCCGGCCTTCGCCAACCTCCTCAAGGTACAACTCTCGATCCCCCCCTGGCAGCGCCTCCCCGAAGACTTCTTCTACTAGGTCTGCCTGTGTAATAATGCCCTCAGTGCCCCCGTGTTCATCAACCACAATCGCCAGACTCTGCGGGCGGCGCAGAAACGAGTGCAACAAGTCAATCGCCTGCATGGTCTCAGGCACAAACGAAGGTGCCGCCAACAACTCCGTATAGTGCGCGCCTGAGGACTCCAAAAAACTGCGGACATCCAAAATCCCAAGGATGTCGTCGGGGGTTTCACCGTAAATAGGCACCCGCCGATAACGAGCCGCCTTGAGGCGCAGCGTGATCTCCTCGTTGGTGAGATCGTCGGGGAGAAAAAGCGCATCCACGCGAGGCGTCATGCAGTCACGAACGGCTCTATCGCCGAGTTGAATCACTTTTTGGATGATCGCGCATTCCACGGGATGCAGCGCCCCTTCCTCTGCGCCAATTTCCACGAGCGTCTCCATTTCGCTTTCATCTAAAGTTTGGGTTGCACGAAGTTCAAGCGGTACAACGATTTCAGCGAACCGATCAGAAATAGACTGCATCCACACCAGGGGCCCTTTGAGCCAGTGTAAAAGGGGTTCGAGCACCTGAAGTGCGGGACGAATGAGCGGGTAAGGATGCAGCAGCGCAGCAACTTTCGGCAATAGATCGCAGGCAATAACCACGACGCCCAAGAGCAGCGCTTCACTTCCCCACAAGGGTAGTAGGGAAGCGCCTCCGTTGTGCAACAGGTAAAGACAAGTGAGCACTAGGGGGACGTTCATGAAGACATCGCCCAACACCAGCGCGCCCAAGAGCTGTCGCGGGTTGCTCAAAAGTCGGGTCAACGACGAGGAATACCTGACCTTATTCCTGCGCAATCGCTCAAACTCGTGCGGTTGGAGGCTGAAAAGAGCCGTCTCAAACGCAGAAAATAAGGCAGACCCCGCCGCTAGTAAGCATCCAGCGCTGAGGAGCATCCAGGTTGCAATGGCACTCATAGAGCCCGCACCGCAGCACCCGCATCCAATGCGTTTTCGGTGTTCTCATCACGCCAAGTTGACCATTGGTCTTTCAACACGCCCGATGTTAATTGCTCTGCACATCAGTGCGAATGAAAAAAAACAATCGACTCGAAGCCTGGCTGGCCGTTTGGGAGCAAGGCGTCTTATCTCCCTTTCCCAAGCCCTACCGGGCCTTCTTTCACTGTTTTAATGCCGGTGATTACTACGAGGCGCACGATGTCCTCGAGCACCTCTGGCTCCAATGCACCGGCGCTGATCGCAGCTTTTATCAAGGTCTCATTCAGCTCGCTGGCGCCTTCGTGCACCTCCAAAAGCACGCCCAATTTCCGCTCCATCCCACCCATTCTCGGCGTTTAGCGCCCGCTCAACGCCTGTTCGCGCTTAGCGCTCATAGGCTTCGAGCTTATCCTCAGCGGCACTTGGGCCTAGACTTAGGAGCCGTACTCCAGCTGTGCGCAGACTGGAGCGAGCGCGCAAGCGTGGGCGAAAACCCTTTGGAACGCTTTGCGCCGCCGGTGCTGGTTTTGGCGGATTTGGGCGGAGAGCGATAGGCGATGCGGGGGCGATGCGGGGGCGATGGGGCCGAGTTTTGTGGCGATCGCGCCAAAGGCAGGTTGAGAAAATGCCCTGAGGGTGTGTAGGCTTACCCTCGATGCTTGCTCCCGACTATAAGGTCAAACTAGAGGTCTTCGAAGGACCTCTGGATCTGTTGCTCTACCTCATCAAAAGGGAGGAGGTGGACATCTATGAAGTCTCCCTTGAGCGCATCACTCAGCAATATCTGGAGTTCATGGAGGCTTTTAAGGCCCTTGACCTGGAGGTGGCGGGAGAGTTCGTGGTCATGGCGGCCAATCTTATTTACCTTAAAAGCCGCAGTCTTTTACCGGTGAGCGTGCAGCCTCCGGAGGAGGAGGCTGAGGAGGAAGATCCTAGGTGGGAACTGGTCCGGCAGCTGATTGAGTACAAGAAGTTCAAGGACGCTGCGGCGCAATTGCATGAACGCGAGCTGGCTCGAGAAGCCCTTTATAGTCGAGTGGCTGACCTACCTGATGCTCCTGCGGAGCGTCCGCTGGGGGAAGTGAGCGTATTTGACCTGATTGCAGCGTTCAATGGGGTGCTTAAGCGCATCAATCAGAGGGAAGATTTGCGGGAGATTTTTGAAGAGAATTTTACGGTGTCGGACAAGATCGAGTTGATCTTGAAGATTACCACAGGCGGTGTGCCCGTATTTTTCACGGAGTTATTTTCGGGCGTAGCCTCACGCGCAGAGATTGTGGTGACGTTTTTGGCGGTGCTGGAGCTGATCCGGGTCAAACAGCTTAAGGCGGTTCAGGAGAAGACTTTTGGCGAGATTGAATTGCGTAGGGTCCTGGTAGACTGAGATTTTGGAGCGAATTGCGATGACTCTGCCACAGGTACTGGAAGCCTTGATTTTTGCGGCACCCAAACCCATTTCTACTGGGGAATTGGTGGCTGCAGTGCGGGCGGCTGGGGAATCCTCTGAGTTGGAGGCCGCACAGGCTTTCGCAAAACTGGGGGAGTCCCGGATTGTACAGACGCTTCAGGAAATGCAGGGGGAGTTGGAGCAAAGCGGACGTGCGTTTCGCCTGTTAGAGCAGGCGAGCGGTTGGGGATTTGTGACGCGGCACGAATTTGCGCCGTGGGTGCGAAAGCTGTATCCGGAGGCGAAGCCAGCGCGGTTGAGCGGCCCGGCTCTGGAAACGCTCGCGATTATCGCATACCGGCAACCCGTCACCCGAGCTGACATCGAAGCGGTGCGCGGTGTGGCCGTGGACGGCGTGATGCAGGTACTCTTAGATCGCAGTCTCGTGCGGATCGCGGGGCGTGCTGATTTGCCTGGACGGCCGCTATTGTACTCCACAACTGCTTATTTTCTGGAACATTTCGGGCTCAAGTCTACCCATGAATTGCCGAACGCGAGCGAGTTGGGCCGCATGAATCTTCCCAAAGCTCCGACGCCCGAGGCCAAGGCTGCTCATGAAGAAAAGGCGGCCGCTCGCCGCGAGGGCAGGGACGCGGGAGCTGGCGAGTCTGCCCCTCAGGGACAGGTAGAAACGGAATTAGCTCAAGAATCTCACCCCTCACAGAGGGCTTCGGGTGGACTCGCATCCTCCGAACAGGCAGCTTCCGTGCAGGCGTCTGCGGGGGAAGGATCCATTCTGTAATGAAGAACTCACTCAAAGCGGGGGTCTTGCAAGTGTCCCAACGCATTATCCCTAAATCTCTACATCACTCATGAACTTGGCAGACATTCGCAAACAAATTGACGCACTGGACGAGCAAATTCTTAAGCTGCTCAACGCCCGAGCTGATTGCGTGCACGATGTGGGCGAGTTCAAGCGCTCTGAAGGCCTCGAAATCTACGCTCCCGAACGCGAGGAACAAGTTTACCGCTCGCTTGCGGAGCGTAATTCCCGCATTGGCGGTCGTCTTCCAGAGGGGGCTGTGCGTGCGGTTTACCGCGAGATCATGTCCGCTTCGCTCGCTTTGGAGAAGGATTTGCGGATCGCCTACTTAGGACCAGAAGCGACCTTCACCCATCAGGCGGCTCGTTCCAAATTTGGTGCCAGCGTCCAGTATGCGCCTCAGGGTAGCATTGGCGATGTGTTCGAGGCGGTCATGCGCGGGCACGCGGATTACGGCGTGGTTCCAGTGGAAAACTCGTGGGAGGGAGCGGTGAATCACACGCTGGACATGTTTATCGACAGCGACGTGCAGGTTTGCGCCCAAGTCTTGCTGCGGATCGAGCATCATCTGCTTTCTCGCGCGCCGAAAGAGAACGTGCAAAAGGTTTACAGCCACCCCCAAGCCTTTGGTCAGACGCGTAACTGGTTGCGCCGGAATCTCCCTGGCGTGGAATGCATCGACGTATCGAGCACCACTCGCGCGGCAGAATGCGCGGCCCGCGAGGAGGGAGCGGCGGCGGTTGCTGGCAAACTCGCCGGCGAACTGCATGGTCTCAACGTTTTGGAGTCCGCGATTCAGGATTCGCCTGACAACACGACCCGCTTTCTGGTCATCGGCATGCGTCCTTCACCGGCCACCGGCAATGATCGCACGTCGATTTTGTTTACCGTCGCCCATGAGCCAGGCGCGCTCTATCGGGCGCTGGAGCCGTTTAACACTCAGGGCATCAACATTGGCAAAATTGAGAGCCGTCCGTCTCGTCGCAAGGCGTGGGAGTATTGCTTTTTCCTCGACGTAGACGGCCATGCCACAGACCACGCTTTACAAGAAGTGCTCGCCGAATTGCGTAAACGCTGTACGCAGGTGAAAATTTTGGGCACTTTTCCGATCCCGACCCATCCGGAGTAGTGCGTTGGTTTATTTGCGTTTATTGATGGAGGAACGACGGATGGGTTCCTCGGTTGACAGACCAAGGATTCAACCCAGCGCATGGAGCGTTGAGTGCCGTTTTTACTACGCCTCGGTTGCGGGCAAGAGGCGGGCGGCGGCGTGGTCTAGGAAGAGGCTCACATTTGAGTGTCTTCGTAAAATGCTGGCAGGGCATTGGGTGGAGATCGCTCCTGAGCACGTCGCTAGAATGGCACCGGATTTGCTTTCTCCAACCACAACGATACTCAGCTGATTTGCTCGAAGAAATACCGGGAGCGTCAGCGTAATGGCCTGATCCGGGACCGCGGCGAGGGTTGGAAAGCAGCCGTCATTCACCTGTTGCTGGCGGCAGGTCTGGTCGAGTTGAACAATTTTTACGACGGCTGGATCGTCAAAATTTGCAACGGGCGGATCCGTTGAAGGCCAGATGCCCATTCTCGCCGATGCCTAAACAGATCAGATCAATGGGTGCATGCTGCACCAAAGCGGCGTACCGAGCGCACTCTCTTTCAGGCTCAGGCGCTTCCCCGGCTATGGGGTGGAATGCGCCGATTTGGACGTGGGAAAGAAAGTGCGTTTGGAGATAATGCCGGAAACTCGCCGGATGCGTGGCAGAGAGGCCGATGTATTCGTCCATGTGGAAGGCGATCACTTTCTGCCATTCGACCCGGTCGATAGACAGTTCCACGAGGGATTCCAAAAACTGATCCTGCGATGGAGCACACGCAAAAATGACGCGCGCAGAGCCTTTTTCTGCAAGCGTCTTGGCAAGAATCGACATCACGTGAGCGGCGGCAGCCCGGCCCACGGAAGGACGATCTGCGTAAATAGAGAGCGGGATAGACATGGGGCGGGGGAAGCTCGAAAACGTCTTGGCCCTCGGAGCGTGCTTACCGTCCGCTAACCTTTCAAGCTGAAGCGCATTGGGGCTTCGAATTGCGCCCCTTCAAACGCGTTGCTTACGCGGCACTTCCAACCGCCTTCGACCGCGGCGCGGTCCAATCGCGAAAAGGTGCTGCTCACGGCCACGTCCACGGCCGTGGGACGTCCCTCCGCGTTGACCGTGATGCGGAGTATCACGACACCTTCTTCCTGAGCGGCGCGGGATGCTGGGGGGTATTTGACTTGAGGGCGCACGACATACAAGGGCTTACCCAAAGGTTTACCTGCCCCACGAACTCCCGCATCCCCGGCAGGCTGTGGTCGGGTTTCGGTTGTACCCAAAGCCGAGGTGCGAGTTGTCTCCCGGATGGGGGCAGCCTTTGGCGGCGGTGAAAGGGTTTTCACGGGTTCTGGTGTCGGCGCTTGAGGCAAGGCTTGAGGCATCGCCGGCGGTTGAGGTTGCGGTAAAAGCGGCGGCTCAGGTAAGGGGGGCGGCACGGCTGGTTCTGGGGGACGCTGTTCTGGGGGACGCTGTTCTGGGGTATGCTGTTCTGGGGTATGCTGTTCTGGGGTATGCTGTTCTGGGGTATGCTGTTCTGCCGGGGACTGCTCAGGCATTGGCTCAGCTGCCGTCGGTAAAGTCGGCGGAGACTGCGAACTTTGGAGCGCTACCTCGGAGGCGGTCGGCGCGAGTAGCTCGACTTCGACTTGGTCGCCTTCCACCTCCAGGAACCCGGGCCGTGTGGGTTCGGTTTTACATCCAAAAAGTGCGCCTACATGCAGGCCAAGAGCGAGCAGGGCGCTCAGGCACAGCGGGACGACGTTTCTGCCGGCAGCGGTGGGAGGTGAGGTCGCCATGCGCTCAGCGGGCTGAGGCGGTGCGCGTTTCGAAGGCGACCTTTGTAATGCCTAGCTTGCGTGTTTCATCCAGCACCGCGATGGCGAGGCCGAGTCGCGCATTTTGGTCGCCGTTAATGAAGATACGGAGGTCTGGATTTTTGGATTTAAGAGTGCGCAATGCATTTACCAGTTGGGCTTGGGAGAGTTCCTCTTTGTCTAAAAATAACTGCCCCGTCTCCGTGACGCTTACGGAGACATGGTCCTTGTGGTCCTGGGGTGCGCCCGTGGAGGCCTCGGGTAAGATCACTTGGATGCCTCGATTTTTGACCATAGAAAGCGATACCATCACGAAGGTCGCCAGCAGAAAAAACATGATGTCAATGAGCGGCACGATCTCAATGCGCGCATGTCGCTTCGGGCGGGAGCTGGGAATGTGCATTGCGCTGGTTGCTAACGTTTGAGCAGGAGTTCGACTTGACTGGCGGCGTCTTGGAGAGCTTGCCGGGCCTGTTCTTCGCGGGAGTTCATGTAGTTAAACGGCAGAAGTGCGGTGATGGCCACGCCCAGTCCGAACGCTGTGGCGAGAAGTGCCTCAGCAATTCCCCCAGTGATGGCAGAGGGCGCGCCCAGCTCGGCCCCTCCAAGCATCCCAAAGCTGCTAATCATCCCCGTCACTGTACCCAGCAATCCGAGTAGCGGCGAAAGCGTGATCAGCGTATCAAGCAAGCCCAGTCCCCGAGAAAAGCGCCGCAATTCTACGCTGGCCGCCGCGAGCATCGCCTCGGGAAACGCCTTTTCATGCCCGAGCGCTTGGACTAGTGCTCGGGCGACAAAGTCTGGACTGTTTGCTCCCATTTTCCGGGCCGCCGCGACGTCGCCGCGTTCCACCCAAGAGATGATCTCGCGCACCTGCTGCGGATTGCGTCGTGTGGATTCAAGAAGCACAAACAGAAAGCGCTCCAAGGCGACGGTGAGGGCAGTTATTGAGGCGACAAGAATAGGCCACATAATGGGGCCGCCTTTGTAAAACAGTTCGATCATGGCGGTGGCGAACAAAAACTAAGGGCCGGATCTGCGAGGGCGAGTCACAAAGAATAAGGCAACGCCAGCCAAGGCGACGAGAGCCGCGGCACCAGTGAGGCCGACGAGCACCCAGTCCCGTACAATCTTGTTAGAAATGAAGGCGAGTTTGTGGAGGTTGCTAAATACATTAGCTTCGAATTGCCGCCGATCATCCGTGTGGCGCGTTACACTCCCCGTTGTGGTGCTCACGTACACACGGGTTCCAAGGCCGTCGGCCGAGTCAAATCGATAGACGGGTAGGATCCGGAAAATGTTCAGGTATTCTCCGGTGAATCCCGTGAGAAAGTCGGTTTTTTGGACATGGGCGCCACCAAGGAAACTGGCAGCGATTTCTGTGGCATAAAGTGCGTCTTGAGTCGGGTCCTCATGTCCATCTTTGGCGCTGAGGTAAAGGGGGGTGCCTGAGGCTGGGTAGATTTGATACCAGGGCTCACCTGAAATGGTGCGTAGATTCACTGCCCGAATGGGTCCTTTGTCGGCGGGCAATTTTGTGAAGGCCTCCGCGACTGAGCACGTAATGGCGCTTGGATCCAACGCGGCGCCACTGGGACGAGCGGGGGGCGGCGGTGGTT
>CAIWVL010000265.1 GCA_903916085.1 uncultured Spartobacteria bacterium | reverse complement strand
CTAGTGGATTATGTGATGTGATGTCATCCGATCGTCAAGTGCAGCGACTCCTCGCACTCAACCGCGACCTCTGCTACTTGCTGCTCAAGGACATGCTTAGACAAAAACATGAGGCAAGGGAGACCGATGCTGGTCCGAACTCGTCTTCGACTTCCAGTGGTAGTGGAGGTGGAGCAGGCGATTAAAGCGGCGTCAAGGGGGGGGGTATTTCGAAGAATTTCCAGCAAGTGCCGTTGCTCCGACCTCTGTGCTTCGCAGTGTTCGGCAATCAGTGTCAGCACTGTGTCGCGCCGTAGCGGCGCAGACGGCTTTGCATCAGCACGACGGCGAACCTGGAGGTCCAATTCCGAGGGAATAAAATCAGAAAAATTGTTAAAGATCCCCTTGAAATCTGTCGAAAACAAATTAGAGCGTTCCAGTGGCCGCTCTCTTTTGCGCGACACGAAGTTAAGAATCATCCCCCACACAAGGAAGTATTATGGCAGTAGTCATCAACACGAACACGTCGGCTAGCTACGCAGCGGCCAATCTGAGTCGGTCCAGCGAGTTGCTCCAGAAAAGTCTGGCCCGTCTTTCCAGCGGTTCCCGGATCTCTACCAGCGCAGACGACGCAGGAGGTCTCGCGGTTTCCATGAAGTTCTCCGCCGCCATCAAACGCACCGATGCTGCCGCAGTGAATGTTTCCAACGCGATTTCCTTTCTCCAAACTCAAGCTGGATCGCTCAAGAGCGTTTCTGCTGTTTTAGACCGCATGTCTGAGCTCGCCACGTTGGGCGGAGACGTCACGAAGTCGGCGGCGGACCTCTCAAACTACTCGACTGAGTTCGACAATCTCTACAGCGAACTCGCGAAGCTGACTGCGGATTCTTTCAATGGCATCAATCTGTTCACCAGCGGAACCACCGCGAGCTCCCTGACCGTGTACCTCGCTCAGGACGGTAGCCAGCAGATGACCATCGACCAGGGCGCACTCGCGAATCAGTACTCCAGCTTCACGAATCTCTCCAATGTCACGGGAGCTTCTATTTCCAATGTGACGTCGGCGATCCAGAATTTGGCGACGCTGATGGCAACGAACGGTGCCCAAGCTAGCCGCCTCCAGTTCGCTCTGGACTCGCTGAATGTGAACAAGGTGAACCTTGAGTCTTCCAACAGCCGGATCTACGACGTCGATGTCGCCGCTGAAACGACGAAGCTCGCCCGTGCGAACATCCTTGTTCAGTCCGGCGCATCCATGCTCACTCAGGCTAATGCCGCCTCGCAGATCGCCTTGAAGCTCCTACAGTAGGTTCCGATCGTCAGTCATTTAGGCGTTGGATTTCTCTTTGAAATCCCGCAAGAATCCAAAGAGCTCCATTCCGAAAGGAATCGGAGCTCTTGCTTTTGAGAACCGCGCGGAGCGATGGGTATCAGGGTCTCCCTGTCTGGATTGCTGTGAAAAAGATAGCTATTTTTATTTTTTCTAAAGACACCGTAGGAATTTTCGTCTACACAGCCAGTGTCGAAAGCTGCGGCAGGGTAGCCGCTGATTCAGAGTTAACCCACTAACTAGTTACAAGGAAGTAATATGGCAGTCGTAATCAACACCAATACCTCAGCGTCCTTTGCTTCGCTGAACCTCTCCAAGTCCAGCGATCTTCTTCAGAAGAGCCTCGCTCGTCTCTCCAGCGGATCCCGCATCGCCAACCCTGCCGATGACGCAGGTGGTCTCGCAGTGTCCATGAAGCTCACCGCCGCCATCAAGCGCACGGATGACACGGCCATCAACGTATCCAACGCGTTGTCCTTCCTCCAGACCCAGGCTGGTTCCCTCAAGAGCGCCGCTTCTGTTCTGGACCGTATGTCCGAACTCGCCACGCTCGGCGGCGACGTTACGAAGTCCTCCTCGGACATCGCTAACTACAGCACTGAATTTACCAACCTGTTCACCGAACTGGGCAAGCTCACGGCAGACGCTTTCAACGGCATCTCCTTGTTCTCTGCAGGCGGTGCAGGCTCACTGACTGTGTACCTCGCCCAGGATGGCACTCAGCAGATGAACATTCACCAGGCTGACCTGTTCACCGCTTACTCCGCAGTGAGCACTCTGGGCGACGTTACTGGTGCAGCAATCTCCACGGTGACCTCCTCCATTCAGCAGTTGGCGACCCTCATGTCCACCAACGGTGCACAGGCCAGCCGTCTCCAGTTCGCTCTGGATTCGCTCAATGTGAACAAGGTGAACCTCGAGTCCGCCAACAGCCGCATCTACGACGTCGACGTCGCTGCTGAAACAACGAAGCTCGCTCGCGCGAACATCCTCGTTCAGTCCGGCGCGTCCATGCTCACGCAGGCAAACGCAGCCTCCCAGATCGCCCTCAAGCTCCTCCAGTAGTAGCTTCGAGGCTTGGTCCGAGAGGATTAGCCGACCCGTTCGTTTCCAAAAACCCCGCCTTCGAAAGAGGTGGGGTTTTTCTTTGGTTACCCTTCGCAATTTCGCCGTATAGTCGGTCAGTGCTCTGAATCACGTAAAGTTTGGGTCTGATTGAAGAGATGACCGCGGTCCCAGTCTAACAGCATGGCAGACGAAAGCCTAAAGTGGAGCGCAGCGCACTTTGCCCGAAGCGTGTGTAACTCATGTTCGCGTTGATGGATACGCTTGAATCCGGTGGCATCGCTCACGCTCAACCATCAGCTGTTAACCCTATGGGTTAATTGGAGATTTGTAGTAGAAGGGAAAGATTGCGCACGCAATGAAACAAACTTACACTAGCGGGGAGCCTGCGTAGGGGGCAAAGGACGGAGTTTGTGGAAGCGCAAAAGGGGGAAATTTGCTGACCGTGCTTCCAGGTATCTATAAGAGGTGCATGGAGATAGCAGCCGCCTCACCAGGGGCTTCCTTTGGTTATTTCCTCAAAAATACCTCTTATCTGGACCGGCCCTTAAAAGCCACTCGCCAAAGCCGCTTGCCAGTCGTTAGCCTAAGAGCGCTCTCCCCGGAGTCGAGTCACCCCACCTTGCCAAAGGAGCCCGATTCCCCATGTCTATACACGCCGCGCTCGTTCACCGTACACGCTACACCTACGACCGGGCAGTTGCCCACGCGCCTCACGTCGTCCGCCTTCGACCCGCACCGCATTGCAAAACGAAGGTGCTCGGTTATTCACTGAAAATCGACGGCGGAACCGCTTTCATTAATTGGCAGCAAGACCCGTTTTCGAACTGGAACGCCCGCATAGTGTTCCCCGATCCGCTCAAAGCATTGCTCATCGAAGTGGAGCTGGTTGTGGAGATGGCAGTACACAATCCCTTCGATTTTTTCCTCGAAGACTCTGCCCAGCAGGTCCCGTTCTCTTACGAGCCCGCTCTCGCCCGTGAACTTGCGCCTTTCTGCGCGCCGGGCCCTGGTGGTCCGCGTTTGGATGCGTATGCCGACGCTTGGCAGCGTGCGATGCTTAAGCAACACGGGGAAGGGGAAGGTCTCCGTACATTGGATTTTCTGGTGGAACTCAATCAGGCGATTCAGCGGGACGTCGCCTATACCATTCGCCTCGAACCGGGGGTGCAATCTCCTGAGGAGACGTTGGAAAAAGGCAGCGGTTCCTGTCGGGATTCGGCTTGGCTGATGTGCCAGGTTTTGCGCCGGATCGGAATGGCAGCTCGCTTTGCAAGCGGCTACCTTATTCAGCTCAAGCCTGACGTTAAGGCCGTTGATGGCCCCTCCGGCACTGAGGTTGATTTTACTGATCTGCACGCCTGGTGCGAAGTCTATCTCCCTGGGGCTGGCTGGATTGGATTCGATCCCACTTCCGGTCTGCTTGCGGGTGAAGGGCACATCCCGCTTTCGTGCACTCCGGAACCCGGTTCGGCCGCTCCCGTGTCTGGAGCTGTGGGCGAATGTGTTTCCCGAATGGAGCACACCATGAGCGTCACTCGTGTTTATGAGTCTCCCAGGGTGACAAAGCCCTACACGGAGGAGGAGTGGGCGCACATTTTGGAACTCGGCCATGTTGTGGATCGCGAACTCAAGCGGGACGATGTCCGGTTGACGATGGGCGGCGAGCCCACGTTTGTTTCCACCGAGCATCCTGACGCGCCCGAATGGAATTTCACCGCGATGTCTCAGGCTAAACGCGTTATGTCCGGAGAGCTCATCCGGCGTTTGCGCACTCGCTTTGCGCCCGGAGCCCTACTTCACTACGGTCAGGGCAAGTGGTATCCGGGCGAGCCTCTTCCTCGATACGCACTTTCTGCCTTCTGGCGTAAAGACGGCGTCCCGATCTGGAATGACCCCGCGCTCATTGCCGATGAATCTCGGGATTACGGCCACGGCTTGCCCGAAGCAAAGCGCCTCGTTCAACGCCTGGCTCAGTTGTTGCAGCTGAATACCAATACTTTACTGCCAGGGTACGAAGACGCTTTGTACTTCCTCTGGAAAGAAAGCCGTCTACCGTCCAATGTCCGCGCCGAGGAACCGAAAATCGCCACCCCCGAGGAGCGAGCCCGCTTCCGGCGTCTTGCGCAGAGCGGTGAGCACAAGGAAGTGGGATACGTCCTTCCCTTGACTCATCAGGACGGATTCTGGCAGACGAGCCGCTGGTTCCTGAGGGACGAAGGCGGCCTGTGGCTCATCCCCGGCGACTCTCCCATGGGACTGCGTCTCCCTCTGGATTCCCTCCCATGGGTGAGCGCGGCCGAGTATCCTCACGTTCATGCGGCTGATCCCACCCAGGCGCTTCCACCTCTGTCGCGCAACTTTAGTTTCCCGCTCAAGGCCCCCTCCGCGCGGGAGCGCGTCGCTGGGGCTGGAAAAGATCGTCCTCCCGCAGAGGGCGAAAGCGCTTCGTGGGTCGTGCGTACCGCCCTGTGTGTGGAACCTCGGCAAGGGCGTTTGCACGTTTTCCTGCCGCCGCTATCTAGCGCGGAAGCCTATCTGGAATTGATCGCTGCCATTGAAGTGGCGGTGCGTGAACTTGGCACACCCGTGGTGATTGAGGGCGAAACGCCTCCCACAGACCCGCGGCTTCAAAAGCTGGGGGTGACCCCCGATCCGGGAGTGATCGAGGTCAATCTGCATCCCAGCGCAAGTTGGGACGAGTTGGTCGAGCGCACGGAGGTCATTTACGAGGAGGCGCGCCTCATTCGGCTGGGAACCGAGAAATTCATGCTGGACGGTCGCCACACCGGGACTGGTGGTGGCAACCACATTATCATTGGCGGCGCCACGCCTGCGGACTCACCCATCCTGCGGCGACCGGATCTCTTGCGCTCCCTGTTGTCCTACTGGCAAAATCATCCCTCGCTGAGCTGGCTCTTTAGCGGCCTGTTCATCGGGCCGACAAGCCAGGCTCCGCGTATCGACGAATCCCGGCATGACAGCTTGTACGAAATCGAACTCGCCTTTCAACAGGTACCGGAACCCGGTGGCGAACTCCCGCCCTGGCTGGTAGATCGTCTCTTCCGCAACCTGCTCATGGACGCCAGCGGCAACACCCACCGCGCCGAGTTCTCCATCGACAAGCTCTACGCCCCAGAAACCGCTACGGGCCGGCTTGGTCTCCTGGAAATGCGCGCCTTTGAAATGCCGCCGCACCCGCACATGAGCCTCGTGCAGCAGCTTCTCCTGCGTGCTCTCGTCTCGGTGTTTTGGAAAAAGCCTTACACCAATTCCCTAGTCCGCTGGGGAACCGATCTCCACGACCGCTGGATGCTCCCCCACTTTTGCGAAACCGACTTCCGCGAGGTCATCGCCGATTTGCGCGAAGCCGGGTTCCCCTTTAAGTTTGAGTGGTTTGCGCCGCACTTCGAGTTCCGGTTCCCCAAAGTGGGGCACTTTGAACAGCGCGATGTGCGCGTAGCCCTCCAGTTTGCGCTCGAACCTTGGCATGTCCTGGGTGAAGAACCTGCGGGTGGCGGTGCCGTTCGTTATGTAGACAGCTCACTCGAACGTCTCCAGGTGAAGGTGAACGGCGCCATGGGCGAGCGTTTCGCCGTGCTTTGTAACGGCCGCCGTGTGCCTCTGCACCCCACCGGGTTTAGTGCCGAGGCTGTTGCGGGCGTGCGATATCGCGCTTGGCAGCCGCCTGGCTGTTTGCACCCAACCCTGCCTCCAAACGTCCCCCTCGTGTTTGACTTGTACGACACTTGGAATAAGCGTTCCCTAGGCGGCTGCACTTACCACGTCGCCCATCCCGGTGGTCGCAACTACGACACATTCCCCGTCAACGCTTACGAAGCCGAGAGCCGTCGGCACGCACGCTTTTTTGTGCAAGGCCACACGCAGGGCGTGTTCGTTCCGCCCACGGAACGGCGCAATCCTGAATGTCCTTTCACGCTGGATTTACGACAGGCACCAGCCCAATAGTCGCCCCCAGACCCCTCGCTAAGTTACATGAGAATCACCAATGAAGTCTCGCCGCTGGTTAATCTCCAAGCGACTGCCTCTCTCCAGCCCAGGCCTTTTCGCGAGGTCTCCGGCGGGACGGCAACCGCTGGACCCCGCGTATCTCATTGGAATAATCTCTTGGACGAGTTGGAGTCGCTGGGCCCCCAAGAGCGGGCGCGCCGCTTCGAATCGGCCCGGCGCATTATCCAAGAACAGGGAGTCACCTATAACGTGTACGGCGACTCCCGGGGAATGGAACGACCCTGGGAGCTGGATCCGCTTCCTATGCTCATCCCCGCCGCTGAATGGGCTGGAATCGAGCAAGGCCTGATCCAGCGTGCGACCCTCATCAACGGTATCCTCGCCGATGCGTACGGCCCTCAAAAACTGGTTCGCTCCGGTGATCTCCCCCCGGCGCTGCTCTTTGCTCAGCCAGACTTCCTGCGCGCGGTGCACGGTATCAAGCCGCCCTCCGGTATTTTTCTAAATACCTACGCCGCAGACATTGCTCGCTCGCCAGATGGACGCTGGTGGGTGCTCTCCGATCGGACTCAGATCCCTACGGGCGCAGGGTATGCGCTGGCAAACCGCCTAGTCACCGCGCGGGTATTGCCTGAGGCGTTTCGCGAAAGTAGGGTCCACCGACTCGCTGGCTTTTTTCGCAGGTTTCAGATGTCTCTTGCGCAATCGTGTGAACGTGGAAACGGCGAGCCCCGAGTTGTGGTGCTAACTCCCGGGCCCTACAATGAGACGTATTTTGAGCAGGCGTATCTTGCCCGCTACCTTGGCTATTCGCTCGTCGAGGGGCAGGATTTGACTGTTCATAACGAACGCGTTTTCCTAAAGACCCTGAGCGGTTTGGAGCCCGTTGACGTCATTCTCCGCCGCGTAGACGACGCCTTCTGCGATCCCCTGGAGCTGCGCAACGACTCCATTCTGGGCGTCCCCGGACTCACCCAGGCGCTGCGTGCAGGTCATGTTTCGATCTCCAACGCGCTAGGCACTGGGATTGTACAAAGCCCAGCATTTAGGTCGTTCTTGCCTGGACTTTGTCGCGCTGTTTTAGGCGAAGAACTCCGGATGCCCTCTCTCGCCACCTGGTGGTGCGGTCAAGAATCCGCACAGCGTGAGGTACTGGCGAATCTCGAAAATTTAGACGTCCGACCCGCTTTCGGCGGAGGGCCCCTCAAACCACAAAAGCTTTCCGGTTTGCGCGAGGCCATTGCTTTCGCGCCTCACCGTTGGGTTGCTCAGGAGCGAATGGGCTTCTCTGTCGCGCCTTGTTGGGAACGCGACAGCTTTGTGGAACGCCCTGTTCTGCTTCGGGTGTTTCTCGTGGGAACACCTGACGGCTATGTCGTTATGCCGGGTGCCCTCGCGCGCACCGGGTTGGGCACCGGACCGCTCGGAATTTCCATGCAGGACGGCGGTGCCAGTAAGGACACCTGGGTGCTCAGCGAAGAACCGGTGGACGAAGTCACGCTTCTCCAAGGCACGGACACCCATGTCGAGTTACGTCGTGTCGGGAACAATCTTCCCAGTCGATTAGCCGACAATTTCTTCTGGCTCGGTCGCTACACCGAACGCGTCGATGCCGCCGCCCGTGCCCTGCGCGCGGCCCTGCTTCGGTTCAGCCCCGAAACCAGTGGTAGCGAGTTGGAGCAATTACAGCCCCTTCTGCGTACTCTGGAAGCGCAAGATCAAATCCCGCTCGGCTCCGCCGCTGTAGATCGTTCCGTAGAAGCTCTGGAAGGGGACTTTATGGAGGCCCTTTACAGCCTCAGCCGACCCGGAAGTCTCCGCAACCTGTCCACCAAGGTGGTACGACTCGCAATGTTGGTGCGCGACCGCACTTCAAACGACCTGTGGCGCGCGCTGAGTCAGTTGGAGGAGAGCGTGGCCACGGAAATGGCCTCTTGGTCAGCGGGGGAGGCGATTGGGTTGCTCAACCGCGTACTCATGCTCTCGGCGTCCTTCAAGGGAATTGTTCGTGAAAACATGACTCGCGCTCAAGGCTGGCGTTTTCTCGACATGGGTCAGCGCATGGAACGCGCCTTGAGCTTGTGCACATTCCTGAATGAAACGCTCGCAGCCGCTCAGGCAGATAGTTCAAGTCTCCTCGAATCCATCCTTGAGGTAGCTGACAGCACGATCACGTATCGATCCCGCTACAATTTACTGCCCAATCTAATGGCGGTTTATGATTTGGTGTTGCTTGATCATACCAACCCGCGCTCGCTTTTGTTTCAACTGCTTCAGCTTGAAAAACATCTCGACTGTCTCCCACGCAAGGCTGGTTTCTCCATAGCCGCCCCAGATCAGCGCTTGCTTGTGCAAATGCTGAACGCGGCTAAGCTGCTTGATCCTCATGAACTTGGGGTTCCAAATACGCCTCTTGCCGAAACAGATACTGCCCGCCTGCTTAAACTTGTCATCGAGGCTATCCCGCGTCTCTCAGAAGTCTTGGCGGTGACTTATTTCGAGCATTCCAACATTTCGCGAACGAACGCCTAATTCTACCGTGTTAAATTTGGTAAAGGTCACCCTCCACGCCGTTGGCGTAGTCTAAAGCGTAGACACCCACACTTCCTCACATCGTAGAACTAATGGACTATCAGCTCACTCATAAAACGGTTTATCGCTACAGTGAGCCCGTTTCGGTTTCCCAACACGCCGCCCGTTTGGAGCCCACTCTGAACCAACGTCAGCAGGCCGCCGGCTTCTCCCTTGGCATTACGCCGGCACCCGATGTGCTCAGCATTCGCACCGACTATTTCGGGAACCGCGTCACCGTGTTTGGTATCCGCGAATTGCACCGCGAACTCACGGTGGAGGCTCGCAGCCGTGTTTCCGTGGCATCTCTCACCAACCCGATTCTCACGCTTTCACCTCTCTGGAGCGAAGTCTCCAAGCGTTTCCGCGACCCTGTTTCGCCTCAAGATACCGGGCCCTACGAGTTTTGCTTAGACTCTCCCATGGTTCGCCTGGCGCCCACTTTCGCTCAATGGGCTCGCCGCAGTTTTCAATCAAACACCCCAATTTTAGTGGGTGTCTCAGAGTTGATGGCTCGGTTGCACGCCGAGTTTGAGTTCGATCCGGTAGCCACTGAAGTCGCCACGCCCTTGGAGGAAGTGTGGGAACAACGCAAAGGCGTTTGCCAAGACTTCGCCCATGTCGCGCTTGCGTGTTTGCGTTCTCTCGGATTGCCCGCACGTTACGTGAGCGGTTACTTGCGTACAGTGCCGCCTCAGGGCAAGGAGCGCATGCAGGGAGCTGACGCCTCGCACGCCTGGTTCTCGGTGTTTTGTCCCCAAAACGGCTGGGTCGACTTTGACCCCACCAACAACTTGATTCCCTCCGACGGTCACATCACGGTGGCAGTTGGCCGGGATTACAGTGACGTCAGCCCCCTGTGCGGCATCCTCACCGGTGGTGGCGAACACACGGTCAGCGTCGCCGTAGACGTCGAGCCAATCGATTGATTAGAGAAAAGCGTATCCACTTGGGCGGTTTGCCCCCTTGGGATCGCACGTTTATCGCACCCTGAAGCCCCAACGGGGCGAGTTATGTCAGCCTAGTACCTCAAATCAGTCTTTTTTTCGGGTGGTTCCTTGGGCAACAGTCCTGATTGGTCCGTTGATGCCTGCGCTTGCACCCCTGCCGGGGTGCGTCTGTT
>CAIWVL010000264.1 GCA_903916085.1 uncultured Spartobacteria bacterium | reverse complement strand
ACGAAAGCGGGACGGGAGTACGAAAAGACTCCGCTTTTGGAGCCTTTGTGGGAGAATCGGGACCAGTTCACTCTGTATCGTGGGCTAGATCACGGCGTAAAGGGAGGGCACTTTGCTGTGCATTCTTTTCTGTCCGGCATTCTGAATTCAGAGGCGCAAAACCGCCCCGATGGCAATGTGAGCATCGATCAGTACATGGCCGACGCGGTGGGCTTCCAAACGCGATTTCCGTCACTCACCGTAGGTTCGGAAGGGGGCATCCACGGGGGGTGCCAGATAGCGTGGACGAAATCGGGGGTACGCGTGCCGCCTGTCACGGGCCCGGCGCAACTTTTTGAAAAGTTGTTCATCAGCGACTCGCCCGAGCGTCAAAACCGCCGGGTGCAGGAGAATCACTTGCAAGGGTCGATCCTGGATTCCGTGAAGGAAGAAGCCAACCGCCTTTCCCGCAGAATGAACAAGGAAGACCAGGGTAAGCTGGACGAATACTTGAGTTCCGTACGGGACGTCGAAAGGCGCTTGGAACTACGTCAACGCTGGGCCGTTCAGGCGAAGCCGGAGGCACCATTTGAGCGGCCGTCGAACCGAGGCTTGGTCGAAGATTTGCCACTCATGTATGAGCTGATTGCGCTCGCATTGCAGACAGACTCGACCCGTATAGCGACACTAGAAATTGGAGGTGACTTTATGCCCCAAAACCTAGGCATTAAGAAGGATTACCATGGCCTTTCGCATCACGGAAACGACCCTGAAGCGATCGCGAACCTCATTACGTTGGAGAAGTATCAAATCACGCATTTCGGAAAGTTTCTTACCCGACTTTCGCAGATGAATGACGGTGAACGCAGATTACTTGATTCCACGATGGTGCTTTTCGGCAGCGGTATGGGGGATGCGAACTCTCATAAGAATTCCGACCTGCCGATTATTTTAGCTGGCGGAAAGTATCAGCACGGCGCGTTCCACGAGTTGCCCTCGGACAACAAACGCAAGACGCCGCTGTGCAATCTCTTTGTTGATATTATACAGAAGATGGGGATCGAGAAGGATCGCTTCGGAAACAGCACCGGCCGGTTCGCGTAGGCAGTTTTGGGATTACCCCTAATGAGAATTAAACGTTTGTTTTACCTCGCCGTCGTCACTGCGTCGGCGTGGTCGACCGTTTCGCATGCAGAAGAGCCTGCTCCGTCCGCGAAGGCAGCTCGGCAGTTTCTCGAGCAATACTGCTTGGATTGCCACGACTCAGCCACGCGGAAGGGCAAACGCGAGTTTGAATCGTTCACGTTGCCGTTGAAGTCCGTTTCAGACGCGGTGTCTACACGGCAAATGATCAACCAGATCATGCTTAAGGAGATGCCGCCTAAAAATGCGGAGCAGCCTACGGATGAGCAACGCGTCGCGATCGTACGCACGTTGAAGGAGGGCTTGGGGGCGGTGCGGCGTCAGGTCGAAAACCGACCTTCGCAGGCGGCCATGCGCCGTCTCTCAAACCGCGAGTACGAAAACACATTAGCCGTATTATTCGGTCGACGAGTGGATACGTTAGGACTGAGTGCGGATTTTCCGAAGGAAAAGACGAGTCAACACATTGATACGATTGGTCAAACGCTTGTGACTTCAGGCTTCCTTGTGGACCAGTATTTTCAGTCCGCGAATCGACTTGTGGAAACACGGCTGGGGAAACCTGCGACACAGTCTCAGCAATGGCGATTTAATGGTCATTTCGTCCAGTACGAAGAGCTTCAAGGCTCTCACAAGGACGCCTTCAACTTTGGTTTTCTGAACATTTACGAACAGCCGAATACCGACACGCGCCAAGGCGGGTACGGGCACATCGAGGACTTTCTTCAAGGCGTCCCCGTGTCCGGAGTCTACGATTTGGAAGTGGAGGCGCAGGCGATGCATCGTGACACACATTACGATCCTGCCATTTTCGGTATTGACCTCTCTGAGCCCTTCATTCTGGGGGTCGTTCCGGGCGATGTGACTAAGGGCCACATTCATTATCCGCAAGCGATAGAGCCTCTACTCGCAAGCACGACCGTTCCCGACGACAAACTAACCAGTGTCAGGTTCCGAGTTTGGCTAGAAGCGGGGCAAACGCCGCGCTTTATTTTCCCTAATGGTCCTTATGAATCACGGGCCGCGGTAGTCACAATTAATAAACGCTACAAAGACGAGTTTAAGACCATTGCTCCTAAATCCGACGTGGGTCGCGCTCACATTTTACGCGAAGGAAAGCTGCCACACATTCGCATTAGCAGCATCAAAATTCAGGGACCGCTTCCAGAGCAGAGCGGTAGTGTGGAGGAGGTGGCGGTTTTCGGTAAAGACGGGTTCCAAGCTGGGCGCGCGATAGAGCAGCTTCGGGTGTTTGCGGAGAAAGCATGGCGCCATCCGCTGTCCGAGGCGGATTTCGAGCCTGTCCGAGTGCTATATCAGAAGCGAGTGGAGGAAAAAGTCACTCCGCGCCAAGCGTCGCTGGATGCCGTGAAGCTCATCTTATGCTCCCCTAATTTTCTGTATCTTAGCGAGAACACGGAGGAAGACGCTAAGACGCTGAGACCTTATGATTTTGCTTCACGTCTTTCCTACGCGCTGTGGGCGGCGCCTCCGGATGGAGCGCTGCTTCAGGCTGCGCAAACCGGACGACTTGGACAGAAGGAGGAGCTGAACACACAGATTCAACGAATGCTGGGCGATGAGCGCGTCAACGGCTTTGTGAACGGCTTTCTGGACTCCTGGCTAAACTTACGCGACCTCGGTAGCCAGCCCCCCCCAAGGGAGACGCATAGAGCTTTTTATGCCGAGGATCTTCCCTCCTCAATGAAGACGGAGGCGCGCCTCTTTTTTCAAAACTTGCTGAGAGAAAATGGTGCTGTGACGCGCTTCTTAGATGCAGATTACACTTTTGTAGATAAGAAGTTAGCTAAACTCTACGATTTGCCGGAGCAGAAAACGCTCCGCCTCGCAGATGGCTTTAAGAAAGTGAGTTTTCAGGGCAACAGCCATCGCGGCGGCCTTTTCGGTATGGCGGGCGTACTCACTGTGAGCGCCAACGGGGTCGAGACCTCTCCAGTGACCCGAGGCGTGTGGGTGAGCGAAAACATCCTGGGCGTCCAACCGCCGCCGCCGCCCGAGGACGTTCCTGCCATTGAAGCTGACATCACTGGGGCGACCTCCCTGCGCAACCGTCTGGAAAAGCACAGGGCGGATAAAATCTGCGCGGAGTGCCATCGCAAAATTGACCCGCTGGGCTTTAGCTTGGAAAACTTTGATCCAATCGGCCAGTGGCGCGACAAGTATCCCGAACCAAAGAAGAAAGGAGTGCAAGCGCCGATCGTGGATGCTTCGGGCGAGTTTCTTTCGGGGGAAACATTCAGGGAAGTCACCGGGTTCAAAAAGATCATTCTGGAAACGAGAGAAGATCTTTTTACCCGCCACCTGATCAGCGCGTTTTTGAGTTATGGAACTGGGCGCCTGATGGAACCCGGCGACGAATTCCGAATCGACGACATCCTTGAGCGTGTAAAAAAAGAGGGGCTCGGCCTGCGGACTCTGCTTGTGACCTGTCTCACGAGCGACATTTTCCGCTCTCGATAGAGAGAGGGCGGCGTGTGCTACGGTCTGGGTGGCGGTGCCCCATTGGGTGGTTCGAAAATGAGAGATACAGTAGAATTAGCCCGTTATTCCAGAGGGATTTAGCAACTCACACTCGCCCCTGCCATGTGGCAGGCTGCAATGTCTTCAAGTTCTGCGAGGGAACCGATGTGCGAAAAACGCAGGCGCAATTCACGGGCTTGGCTCATTCCGCGAGAATAGGCCATGAGTCGCGAGCGCATGAATTGCATGGTAACGCCCTCAGCACCAGTACGGAGGGCGGCCTCGCGGCAGTGGCGCACGATGTGGCTCCACTGCTTTTCAAGGGCGGGTTCTGGGAGCAGTTCGCCGGTCTTGAGGTAGTGCTGAATTTCACCAAACACCCATGGTGCACTCATGGCGGCGCGACCGAGCATCACACCTGCCACTCCGGTTTGGCGTCGCTTGGCAACGTCTTGGGCGCTAGTGAGGTCGCCATTTCCAATGACCGGAATGTGCACGGCCTGCGCCACTGAAGCGATCACGTCCCAGTTTGCCTCCCCTCCATAACCCTGCTCCTTGGTGCGCCCATGCACCGCGAGCGCCTGCACGCCGCAATCCTCCAAAATCCGAGCCGTTTCTACGGCATTCACCGAGTTTTGATCCCAACCGATCCGGATTTTGGCCGTGACAGGATGTGGAGCGACCGCATGCACCACAGCCAGCGCCACGCGCCTTAGCAAGGGACAGTCTCGCAACAGGGCTGAACCTCCGTTTTTTGCCACTACTTTGTTCACTGGACACCCAAAATTTAAGTCAATGAAATCCGGCTGTTTCCATTCCAAGACCATCTGCGCTGCCCGCCCGAGATGCTCTGGATCTGCGCCAAAAAGTTGCACTCCGAGAGGCCTCTCTTCTTCTTTAAAATCCAAGTACTCGAGGGTGCGTGTGTTGCGTCTGAAAATCCCTTCTGCCGCTACAAACTCAGTGACGACGACATCCGCACCAAACTCTTTGCAGTAGCCGCGAAATAACGAGTCGGTCACCCCAGCCATGGGCGCGAGGAAGAGAGGAAACCGGTTGTGGAACCAAGGGAGCATCCCGTTAGTGTAGCTTGCACCCACCTTAAAGTGCACCTCAAAGCGCACCTCAAAGCCCACGAAGCCACCTCCCCCGCGTCCATGTCCCTCAAGCGCCAACTTCTCGACCGCATCAGTGCCACCGGCTCCCTCTCCTTCGCCGACTTTATGGCGGCTGCCCTTTACGATCCATTCCACGGCTACTATGCCTCCGGAAAAGCGCGGATCGGGCGCTCTGGGGACTTTTACACTGCGGTAAGTTCCGGCCCCCTGTTTGGTCGACTGCTCGCCCGACAATTCATTCAAATGTGGGAGCTGCTGAATCGCCCGGCCCAGTGGACCCTTGTCGAACAAGGGGCCTTTGATGGACGCCTCTCCGCAGACATCTTAGAGGCGCTCCGCGACTTCTCTCCCGAATGTCTGGCCGCGACGATCCTCCGCATCGTGGAGCCTTTCTCGCTGTTCCAAAGTCGCCAGGCGGCAACCTTGCGGCCCTTTTCCTCGCAGGTCATTTGGCACCGCGACGTGAATGCGCTTCCACTATTTTGTGGGGTGCATTTTTCAAACGAACTTCTTGACGCTTTTCCCGTGCACCGAGTTCGGCGAGGGCCCGAGGGCTGGGAAGAAATGCGAGTCACCTCCAAAGAAGGCAGTTTGCAGTGGCAGAGCGCGCCCATCAATGACGGTGCTCTAAAGGCGGCAGTCACCGAAATTCAAGTGCCCGAAGAACCGTTTTTGACAGAAATCAACCTCACACACCGACCTTGGCTGGAAGCGCTCGCAAACAGGCTGCAACGCGGTTGGATACTCACCTTCGACTATGGCATGTCGTCCCCCGAACTCACCGCCGCACACCGCAAAGAAGGCACGGCGGCAGCCTACCGCGCGCATCAGCGTGCGCTTGACCTGCTCGCAGAGCCCGGCGACCAGGACCTCACCGCCCACGTCAACTTCACGGCTGTCGTCCGAACAGCGCTCAAACTCGGCCTCTCCCTCGCCACATTCACGGACCAGCACCGTTTTTTTACGGGCCTCGCTCCGCTCCACTTTGAGGACGCCACTGCCCCCATTTCTCCCGCGCAACAGCACGAACTGCTGGCCTTTAGAACTCTTTCGCATCCTCAGCTTATGGGCTTTCAGTTTAAGGTGTTATGTCTATCAAAGGAGGTGGACCGCAAAATTTCAGGGGCGCAGTACGCTCGAAATCCGGCGGAAGCGCTGGGGGTGTGAGCGGCGAGAGAGACGCCGGTAGGCTAGGGAGGCGGCTTACCCCGGGAGAGGCTTTTCCTTAGAAGAAAATGGAGCGTTCCCGATTGCCCATTGAGGCATTTCCCGCCTAGCCTCGCCTGATGTTCTCACGTTCCTCAGGCAGTCCTATCTCGGTGGTCACTGGAGGTGCTGGATTTTTGGGTTCCCATCTGAGTGACAGGCTTTTGGCGGAAGGCCATCGCGTCATCGGTTTGGACAATTTTCTGACGGGAAACACTGAAAACATCGGGCACTTGGCGGGGAACGAGAACTACCGGTTTATTCGTCAGGACGTTTCGAATTACATTTTTTTACCTGATGATGTGGACTTTGTGTTCCATTTTGCATCGCCGGCGAGTCCGATTGATTACTTGGAGCACCCGATACCTACGATGAAGGTGGGGGCGTTGGGGACGCACAACACGTTGGGGCTGGCGAAGGCGAAACAAGCAAAATTTCTTATCGCCTCCACGAGCGAATGCTACGGCGATCCCCTGGTACATCCACAGACGGAGGACTACTGGGGCAATGTCAACCCGATCGGGCCTAGGGGCGTGTACGACGAAGCCAAGCGTTTTGCCGAGGCCATGACGATGGCCTACCATCGGTTTCACCACGTCGACACCAAGATCGTGCGCATTTTTAACACCTACGGCCCTCGCATGCGGTTGCGGGACGGACGCGTCGTGCCGGCATTCATCGGACAGGCCCTGACAGGGGAACCGTTGACGGTGTTCGGTGACGGCTCGCAAACGCGCTCATTTTGTTACGTGAGCGATCTGATTGATGGCATTTACCGCCTCGCACTGAGTGACTTCCACGAGCCAGTAAACATTGGCAACCCGCGCGAGATGACCATCAAGCAGTTTGGGGAACATATTCTGCGCCTCACCGAATCCAAGTCCCAGATTGAGTACCGTCCCCTGCCCGTGGACGACCCCAAGGTGCGCCAACCTGACATCACCCGAGCCAAACATGTGCTAAACTGGGAGCCAAGGGTGGACTTTGAGGAAGGAATCCGTCACACAATCGACTTCTTCCGCAGTCGCGTACGCCCAGGTGGACACTGAAGCACCGCGCCGCTGCGAGGTTACCTCCCCATTTTCCCTCTTTCTCTCCTTTCCTCTTTTGTAAAAATTCCCTCGCTTCCCTCCCTCTCACCCCACACTCCCAGAACAATGAAAACCACCCTTCGTATGGCCGCGCTTCTTTTGTGCACGGTCGGACTTCAAACAGGTTTCGCGGCCGGCCGCCGCGTGGACAACGTACAGCCCAAGGTGACCCTGATTGGTTCGCCTGAAATCATGGCTCAGATCAGAGGCGGCTCGCCCAAAAAAGCGCGCATTCCAGGACCAGGCGAACCGGCCCCCGTTTGGCTCGAGTTTGAGTCTGACTTTGACTCGGCAGACGAGTTTCCGGAGCTCGTTTTTAAGTACGGGATTTTGCTTAAAACCGCCCAGGGTCTCAAGCTACTACAGGGCGAAGTCACCCACGTGGATGTGGCGCGTGGGAAGGACCGTCATTCGGTAGTCTACATCGGGCCCAAGGCGCTCAACCGTCTTTCGGATGGGAAACCGTTTGCGATGGCGAATGTGATGGCACAAATGGTGACGGTGAGCGCTCAAGGCGAGCCAATCGTGGTGCAATTCAAATCTTCTCACGGGATTACGTACGAGCAGTTCGCCAAAGAGGAGGACAAGTTGGAGAAAGTGACCGATGTTTTTCTCAACAAAGGTCAAACGCCTTTTGCGCCTCTCTTTTGGGACTACTACGAGGCCGTAAAGCCCTCTTCTCGCTGATCCTAACACTCCCCCGAGAACAATCCCCCGCGCCCTCTTGCGCCGCTTCACCTGAACTCAGTCGCGCCCAACTCATGTCCACCCCCAAACGGATCTTCACTTTAAGCGTTGGCTCACAAACCGTCTCACTCGCCGAGTTCCGCCCCGGAAAGAAGCGGGGGACGCTGAGTCTGCACGCGTTTGAGAGCCGGGAATTGATGGCCGACCCGCAAGCGGACGGGACAAGGGTATCCCAAGCCTCCCTTTTGCTCGGGGAAATGGTGGGCGTGATGAAGGCCAAAGAGCAGGCGGTACGGATCACGCTTCCCTCGCAATCTACGTTTAGTCGGATGGTGAAGGTGCCTTCGATGGGAGGCACAGAGCTCGCCCAAACGGTCACGCACGAGGCCAAGCAGAACATCCCCTACCCCATGGAGGAAGTGGTGTGGGACTACAGGATCGTTTTTGAGAGCGAAACCCACGATCCCGAGGTGCTCATCGTCGCCGCCAAGACGGATGTGCTCGAAGACTGGACGGCGACGGTAAATGCCACCGGCCTGAGGCCCGGCGGTATCGAACTGTCCAACGTCGCGCTCCTGAATGCTTTCCGGTATAACTACGGAGAACCCGAGGGGTGTTCACTGTTGATCGACCTCGGGGCGCGCACTACAAACCTACTGTTTATTGAGGCAGGAAAGTTCTTTCTAAGGACGATTTCCTCAGGCGGCAGCACACTCACGGCGTCGGTTGCCAAGGAGTTTGGAGAATCGTTTTTCATGGCGGAAAGCCGGAAGGTGAAGACTGGGTTTATTGGGCAGGGTGCAAACTATGCCGAGGCGGAGGACCCTGATCAGGCGAAGCTCGCGAAGGTGCTGCGCAACGCGGCAACGCGGCTTCACGCAGAAGTGGCCCGTTCTGTCTCCTTTTACCGCTCCCAACAGGGCGGCGCGGCCCCCCAATGCGTGTATCTGTGCGGAGGCGGCTCTTCGGTGGAATTGATGCGGGAATTTTGGGAAGAAAAGCTGGGGATTGAGGTGGAGCTCTTCAACCCCCTGCGGTGCGTTGCGGTGACGAGCCCGGCGAAGGCTGAGGAAATGGCTAGAGTCGCGCCGCTGCTGGGAGAGCACGTGGGACTGGCGCTCCAATCTGCGCTTGTTTGTCCGGTCTCCATTAACCTTCTTCCCCCTGCGGTTAAACGCAAAAAGGTATTTGGCCAGTACGCTTTGGTTGTGGGACTTGCGGCGGTGTGTACCTGCGCGCCCCTCCTTGCATGGGGCCTGCACCTCAAGCGCGGTGCCCAACTAGCCTCTGAGAAGGCTAACGGCCTTATCAAAGAGATTGAGGACGCCAAGAAATGGGATAAGGAAATCAAGACAGTGCGGGAGAAGGTGCAGGGCACACTCAAGCTGGCGGCACCTTTGGAGAAGGCGGTTGTGGACAGGCGCTATTGGGTGACGCTTTTGGACTCGATCCACCATTGCTTGCCAAAGGAACTCGTTTGGCTCACGAGCTTGGAGCTCCTCAAACCGGCTCTTCCAAATCAACCAGGCATGCCGATTTCCGCCCCCCAATCGCCTCCCCAGAAACCGGGTACGCTGCGTCTGATGCTGCGCGGATTTTACTTAGAAAACCCGAAGGGTGTTGAGGTGGTGGACGAGTTTGGATTGGCGATGACCTACAAGGCCTCTTTGGAAAACGCCCTAGCAGGACGCGCCCATACCGAGGCTGAAAAAGACGAGCTGAAGTCCGTTGAAATCAAAAAGATCCAAGCGGAATGCCAGAAATCCAGATGGAGTGACGAGGCTATTGATCAGTTCCGTGAACGCCTCAAGGAATTGCAATTCCCTGAACCCCCTGTGGCCTTTCAGGTCGCCCCCATTCAAGATTGGGTACGCCCTAACACCCCGAGTTCAACGGATTGGGCCCAAGAGTTTGCCATTCCCCTAGACTTGCTGGCACCTCCGGTGACCTTTCCCCAGCCCACCCCATGAAATTTTTCCCCAAGGAAACCCGTTCCCTCATTGGAACGGCCACTATCGCAGTCATTTGCGTATCTGGGAGCGCCGCTTTTGTGTGGAACGCCACCCAAGAGCGCGAAGCGGCCACGCAGCTCTTGCAAAAGCGCAGCGAGGAGATCAATCGCTTCCGTAACGCGACACCGCCGCCTACTAAGGACCACGCCAAACAGTTACAGACGCAGTTGGACGCCGCAGAGGCAACCTACAGGGGTCTGCGCACGGCGATCTCCGAAGTGGATAAGTTCCCCCTTCAAACCATCTCTCCGCAAGAGTTCCAGAAATCGCTCAACGAGAAGGCTCAAGCGCTTTTAAAGAAGGCGGAAAAAGAAGATGTAAAGTTGCCTCTCAATGAGACGGAAGGAAACTCCGATTCGTTTTTCTATCTGGGGTTCAAAGACTACAAAACCAAGCCGCCTGCGCCTGAGAAGGCGCCCGCGCTGAACCGTCAGTTGCAGGCGTCGGAGTTGCTCCTGAATCTGCTGTTGGATAGCCATCCCATGGCGATTCGCAAAGTGCGGTTATTTGAGCCCGAACCACTTCCACCGCCTACGTCCCCCACGAAGCCAGGTGGCAAGCCTGATCCCAAGGCCACTGCCGTAGTTCCCCCTGCCCCGGCACTCGCGGCGCAGGGCTTTGACGTCCAGTTCAGTGCGCGCGCAGAAAGTTTACGTGAATTTTTGAATGCGCTGACCCATGAGAACAGGGCGTTTTTCGTTACGCGAAATCTGAAGGTGACCAACAGCAAGGAAAAAGAACCCTTAAAGAAGGGCGAGACTGCGGTGAATCCAAATGCGGTTTTGGGCGGACAATCTGCCCCCAATGCGGGCGGCGACAGTGTCGGCCGTTACGTGCTGGGTGACGAGTACGTGGAAGTGGAAATGACCATTGAAATGCTGTCCATCCCCCCTCAAGCGGAGGCCTCCGCCACAGAAGCCCCCAAACGGCCATGAACTTCTTTAAGACGAACGCCCACTGGCTTGCGCTCACAGCAATTGCCGCTGCATCGGTCTCCGCCACAGTCCTTTTACTGAAGGACGTCAAGGATTTCCCCGACGCTCTGGAAAAGCTTTATCCGCGTCAGGTCACTCCTAAAAAACCGGCGGCCCTGGATTTGTCGCAGCTTGAAACGGCGACGAAACTGGTTGCGAGCCCGGGTCAATGGACGACGGCGCATTCGACGCTGCTGTTTGTTTCTGAGCCTTATTTAATGGAGCCTGAGGGGCCCAAGCGACCCAAGGAAGGGAGTATTCACCGGCATAGCAAAACGGGGCAGGCCATTCCGAACTCTTGGTTTTTGCAGTTCAAACTGCCTCTGCGCACCAATAACATTTCGATGGAAGACTCCGACGGTGACGGCTTCACCAACGAGGAGGAATGGTTGGCGGGAACAGATCCAACCAATCCAGATTCACATCCGCCATTAGTGACGAAGCTGTTTTTTGTGCGCCAAGTAGAAGTACACAACAGAGTTTCCTTCCTGCAGTATCTGGGGGAACCTAGCAAGCCCGAGACACTCAAAATCACGGTGCGCTTGGATGATGTCGCAAAGAAACCTCAGGCCGAGGTCAAGATTGGCGACACGATTCCAGGCACTGAAATCAAGCTTGTCGGGTTTGTTCAACGGCGCAAGGACGACGTTGGCGTCAAGGGCACCAAAGCAGATGGAACGAGCATCACCGTGGACGGCTCCCTTGTGAATCTAGCGGATGCAAAGACTGGGGGTACATCGGACGCGGAAATCAAGGGGCGCGCGGCTGACTTTGTGGACAAAACCATCACACTGCACTTGAATTACTCGAAAGAAAACCGGGAGATGACAACGAAACCCGGTCAGACAGTAACCCTTGGTGCCTCAGAACCCTACACAGTGATTGACTCAACCCCAGCCGGTGCGACGCTTAAGAACGCGGACGGCAAACTGGTCGAAATCCGCCCCGCTCAGTCTGAATAGTTGGTACTTTCTCCCCCTCCCCCCGAAGCCTCATGAAAGCGAGCACTCCTCTTTCCCCCTCTTT
>CAIWVL010000263.1 GCA_903916085.1 uncultured Spartobacteria bacterium | reverse complement strand
ATCGTCTGCTTTACGACAAATCCCGATTTGCCCTGCTTAAACTCATCCTCAACCGCAATCGCCAGCCGTCCACCATGGAAATCCAACCTTCTCTTACCGCTGACACCGAAGACGCCGCATACAATTGCGGCCGGTTGTTCGCAATCCTCGCAGCAACACAGGCAAAAGCCCACGACTTCAAACTTGAAGGAGCAGGGGTCGCTGAACGTTATTTTGGAACTGCAAGCGTTTCTCCATCCAGCGTTCTACCTCTCATTATCCGTCTAAATAGACATCATCTTAACAAAATCCGTAAGTCCGAGCGTTATCGCGGACATGAAAGATTCATTCAGGAGCAGATAGAATCGGTTCTTGTTCTGTTTAAGTCAGCCCAGCCGGGCTTACCGCCAGCTTTTCCTCGCACTCTAGATCTTCAGGGGCAAGGCCGTTTTGCTCTCGGATTTTATCAGCAAAACGCTGCTGAAGCGGCTGCGCGGCAGTCAAAGAAAGACGCTTCCGCTCAAGTTGCACAACCAACTCTCCTTTAATTCAGACTCACCTCTTCATTCATCCCATTTTATGAGCAACGACATCCTCACTAATCGCCACGATTTTCTTCTCCTTTTCGAGGTTACTAATGGCAATCCAAACGGCGATCCAGATGCCGGTAACATGCCGCGCATCGATCCGAATACCAACCGCGGCCTTGTGACGGACGTTTGCCTAAAACGCAAAGTTCGCAACTTCATCGAACTGTTTCCACCTAGTCGTGAAGGGGACGAAAACGGCTATGGTATTTTCATAAAACAGGGGCCGGCACTCGAACGGACTATCAACAAGGCCGTCGAAGAAAATAACAAAAACCCAGAAGCTGCAGTTCGCTGGTTAGCTCGCGAGTTTTACGACATCCGCACTTTTGGGGGTGTTCTTAGTGTTGGGCACGAAGTCATGAAGGGATCGGCCTTCGGGCAGTTACGTGGGCCAGTCCAGTTCACGTTTGCCCAGAGTGTCCATTCAATTACGCCGTTGGAAGTATCAGTGACGCGTTGCGTTGCCACTACATTAGAGGATGAAAAAAAAGAGCGCACTATGGGCAACAAACACATTGTGCCCTATGGCCTCTATGTAGCGAAGGGATACATCTCACCCGCTTTTGCAGAAAAAACTGGCTTCACCAATGTAGATCTCGATGTTCTTTTTGAATCGCTCCTTTGCATGTTTGAGCACGACCGTTCTGCCGCTCGGGGCGAAATGATCGTCCGTGGGCTGTTCGATTTTGAGCATGTCGGCACGCAGCATCCCAATAACGCCGAACAAAACAAACGCGAAGCTCGCCTTGGCTGTGCACACGCTCACAAATTGTTTGAAGGCATCAAAGTGGAACTCAGTAGGACAGCTCAAGCTGCTGGGAAAACCTTCCCCGAATCGTTTGCGGATTACTCCGTAGAGAACACTTGGACGGTTGATAACTTGCCTAAAGGCGTGCGACTGCATCTTCGCCACGAAGGTCCCGCATCCATCCTTAGCGCTAGCCAAGCGTAATTGATGGATTCCGCGGTGCATCCGTCCGCCAAGACTGGTTCTGAGCCCGAAAGGATTCCTCTTTCGGCGCTCAACCAGCATTTGTACTGCGCGAGGCGTGCGTACTTGATTCATGCTGAAGGCGTTTTTGTTGCGAATGAGCATACGGTTCTCGGCGACCTTGCCCATGCCGCAGTTGATACCCCTGGGTATGAACACCGGTCCGGATGGGAATTGTTGCGCGCGCTCCCACTGTTCTCGGATGTGCTCGGTCTTTCCGGAAAGGCTGACATTGTAGAGGTACGTCGAGATGCCTCGAACCGGATTTCAGAAGCGCGCCCTGTGGAAACGAAAAAAGGCCCCGCTCGCCGATGGGGAAACGATCAGGTGCAACTTTGTGCTCAAGCCCTCTGTTTGGAGGAAATGCTTGGGTTGCCGAAAATCGGATCGGGCTTCATCTATCACGTTGCCTCAGCCAAACGAACAGAGATTGCATTTGATACACCGCTACGGAATCTGACCATCTCAACAGTGCATGCCGTTCGCGTTTCGTTGGGACGGCCCGCAGCGCCAGTCGCCGAATTAAAACCTCAGTGTGATGGATGTTCGCTGCGTGGCGTTTGCTTGCCTGAAGCCGCCGCAAAACCAGCCAATCTGAATCGGCTTTTTGAACCCCGTGAATACGTCTGACCTATGGCCCAAACGCTGCAAAATGTCTTGTATCTACTGACGCCGGGTCTGTCGCTGCGACGGGAAGGGTTGGCGCTTCGTGTCGAACATGAAAAGAAACTCAAATTGTCGCTCCCAATTCACAATGTGGAGTCTGTTTTTGTTTTTGGAGCAGACATTTATGTGTCTCCCTCGGCTATGCGGCTCTGTTGGGAACATGGAGCAAGTGTTTGTTTTTTTACAAGTTGGGGTCGATTGGAGGCTCGCGTAGAAGGCGTT
>CAIWVL010000262.1 GCA_903916085.1 uncultured Spartobacteria bacterium | reverse complement strand
CACCGGTAGGCACGCCGCTAAACAGACGCCCCCCCCAGCAGGGGTTCAAGGCAGGCATCAACGGCCGCAAGTGACGGATTTCCCTAAATCCGCCAGAAGCCGCTACTCGCCCCTGGGCGCCTACTACCGTCCCCGGGCTAGACGCCAAAGCACAAGCAACCGGAAGAAACGCAAGGCCTTCAGGGACTTCACCATCACTGCCGAAGCCGGATTTAAGATCAACAGGTAAAAGGGCAAGATAGACCCCATGTCCACCAAGCCCCAAAAACTGAAGGTGTAGCGCATCTTATCTTCTGCGAAATAAAGCGCCCCAGCGTAGTCGATGGTTAGAAACCCAATGGCAAAAAGTTCTAAATTTGTAATAAAATTTACATAACCAAGACGATAGGGCTCATAGTTTTCGAGTAGCATGGAACCACACGAAACAACAATCAGAATGGCCTGAAGGACCTGCCAGAAAAAGCGCACCTGCGTGCCGGATTCGGTGAAAATAGCACGGAGAAATTCACCTAGGGCGTTGTTTGAGGAATTGGAACTCATGGTAGGCAGGGTGTATCGAGTCCCTAGCTCTACAGACTAAGGGCGCATTGGCAAGGACCTAGTGCCGACCGGAGGATTGGCCTATTTGGAAAAGGGAGGGGTACAGATTTTCGTCGTTTTGCGTAAATCGGCGTCGGTGCATCGCCTTGCCCCCCGCCGAGTTGCGCTGCAATGGACGGATTTATTCCGGTGGTGTCGCCTCGCTCAACCACCGACCGACCGCGTTTAACCTTTTGGGTTCAGGGAGATGCGTCTATATTTTTCCGAAAAAATTATCGTTCCCGGCCCAAATGTACTACTCCTTCTGAGCGGGCTCCGCTTGTTTGAGACTTTCCCGGCGGTCGCGCACGAGACTGACTACGAGTGAGGTCCATCCCGTTTGATGGGAAGCGCCGATGCCTTCGCCGGTTTCGGCGTGGAAATACTCATGGAACAACAGGAGATCCTGCCAGTGAGAAACGTCTGAGTAACGCTCCGCATTGCCGAAGCAGGGACGGTAGCCCTTTTCATTCGGCAGGAAGAGCGAGATGAGTCGTTCGCAGAGATCGACGGCAATTTCTCTAAGCGTCACGAGTTTGCCTGAGCCCGTTGGATACTCGATGGTGAAGGTGTCTCCGTAAAAATAGGAGTATCTTTCCAGCGCTTCGATGATCAGAAAGTTAATGGGGAACCAGATGGGTCCGCGCCAGTTGGAGTTGCCCCCGAACATTTCCGTGGTGGATTCGCCTGGAGTGTAGGCAACCTCATGCCGTTGCCCCTCGTGTTCGAAGGTGAACGGTTTTTGTTCGTGTGCCTTGCTCAGGGAACGGATCCCAAAACTCGACAGAAACTCTGCTGGGTCGAGCATGTACTCGAGGCTCTTTTGCAAGCGCGCCTTCGAGGGAATGGCTAATAAACACCGGCCTGGATTTTTGCCCGAAGCGCGCCGGACAGTGATGTACTTGAGCAAATCGGGGCGGTTCACCAGAAACCAGTCCATGCGCTTCCGGAAGTTGGGAAGCGCATCTATGGTTTTTTGTTTAAGAACAGTCACTGCGCACATGGGCAAAAGACCGACCAACGAGCGGATCCGGAGAGGGATGGGTTCTTTGTGATTGATGATCAGTTGGTCGTAGTAGAACCCGTCCTCCTCATCCCAAAGACCAGTCCCGCCCAGAGAGTTAATGGCGTCACAAATGTTGACGAAATGCTCAAAAAACTTCGACGCAATGTCCTCGTACACAGGGTTTGAGAGAGCGAGTTCGAGCGAGATCGAAAGCATTGTCAGGCAGTAGGAAGCCATCCACGCCGTGCCGTCCGCCTGGTTGAGCCTGCCTCCGCCTGGGAGAGGCCGGGAGCGATCGAAAACCCCGATGTTGTCGAGCCCCAAGAAGCCGCCGCCAAAGACATGCCGGCCCTCGACGTCCTTGCGATTCACCCACCAAGTGAAATTCAGCAGCAGCTTTTGAAAGGCGCGCTCCAAGAAAAACAGATCCCGCTGGCCCTTTTTGTCCGCAATTTTGTAGACACTCCAAACCGCCCAGGCGTGCACGGGCGGATTGACGTCGGAGAAATTCCATTCGTAGGCGGGGAGTTGCCCATTGGGATGCATGTACCATTCGCGCAGCAGCAGCAGGAGTTGATCCTTGGCAAAATCCGGATCCACTGCGGCGAAGGGGATCATGTGGAAGGCCGTGTCCCAAGCGGCAAACCAGGGGTACTCCCACTTGTCTGGCATCGAAAGAATGTCGCGGGCGTAGAGATTCTGCCAATCGCCGTTACGCTTTTTGAGCCTCGCCTCTGAGGGTGGCTCGTTCTTGTCACACTTGAGCCAGTCTTCGACGACGTAATAGAAGAACTGCTTCGTCCAAAGCAGTCCAGCATACCCCTGCCGGCAAATCAGACGTTCCTCCTTAGAGATGCCGCTTGGAATAAGGGCGTCGTAAAAGGCGTCACACTCAGCAATACGGTGCGCGAAAGTTTGTTCAAAGTGCTCAAAGCCTGAAACGCCATTGGTTTCGCGCGTCAAATGGAGTCGGCAGCGCACCGTGACCGATGCGCCAGGCGGCACCATAAACATCAAGTGAGCGGCGGCTTTGGTGCCCGAGCCATCTGGAGACACGGCGTTTTTCTCACCGTGAATGAGGTACCGATGAAAGCCGTCTTTGACGTAAGGGGAAGGATTAGCGTTCCCTGAGAAACTGTGCTCGTTGGTCTCGTTTTCAGTGAAAAGCCAAGACGGTTGCCCGGGGAAATCTGGAGAATCCACGAGGAAAACGTATTCGCCCAAGGCCTCATGCCGGGCGGTCACGCCGTGGGTGCCGGCACTCATCCGAGGTTTTTCAACGGGACTTTCCCGGTTGTTTTCCCAGCTCCAAATGTTGCGAAACCAAAGCGTAGGCAGCACATGGATGGGAGCGGTCTCGGGGCCGTGATTAGTGACCGTGATGCGCCAAAGGATGTCCTCGGGGGTGCGCTTGGCGACCTCCTGTAGCACGTCAAAGTAGCGCCCATCCTGAAACATGCCCATGTCCGCGAGTTCTAGCTCAGGGCCAGTGCGTCCGAGCCTTTGGTTTTCCAAACGCAGCTCGGTGTACGGGAACCGACCGTGCGGATACTTATAGAGAGCCTTGGTGTAGGAATGGGTCGGGGTGGAATCTAGGTAGTAGTAACACTCTTTAACATCCTCGCCGTGGTTGCCCTCATTGCCATCGAGGCCAAATAGCCGTTCCTTGAGAATGGTATCCTGACCGTTCCAGAGCGCGGGCGCAAAACACATGCGGCACTGCCGGTCGGACCAGCCCTGGAGACCGTCCTCGCCCCAGCGGTAGGCGCGGCGGCGAGCGTGGTCGTGCGGGAAGCTGTACCAGCAATCCCCGTGCTCGGAGTAGTCCTCGCGCACGGTGCCCCACTGGCGTTCGCTTAGGAAGGGGCCCCAACGCCGCCACCGCTTTCCGCCCACCAGATCTTCAGCGAGTCGTTCCTTTTCCCGATGCATGGGTGTGACCTGTAGCAGATGTCCGTACAGATAGAAACTTGTTCGGGCGTAGAGTGGCGCAAGTTTTGTCCGGAAGCCCTACCTGGAAGCTGTAAAGTTTTAGCTTTTAACTATTTTGAGTCCACGCGATGCCGCCTACGCGGGCGGCGCGGGCGAAAGCACGGAGAGACGGCGGGTAACCGTCGGCCGATCGGAGTGGAGGGCGGCGACCCAGCGTGTGCGTAAAAATACATCACAAACCACTTTTTTAGAGACATTTACACCATTATTGAAGGAGTTACCTGCACAGCGACTCCAGCGTCTATGAGGGATCGTTTGAATAAAGCGATGCCAAGTGGGGTTGCATCCGCGCTTGGGGCGGGTACACTGAGGGATTCACACCCTGCCCATGAAAGCCATCGCAACTCTGGCGGCACTGCTTTGCAGCGTCGTATTCACCTTCGCTCAGGAGGGTCCCGGCAAGTCTGCCAACCCGGCGCGCTTGACCCCTCCAGGGGCCGTGACTCAACTCGATGCCGGCCCTGGGGCGGACTCCGGCGAAACGAATGTCAACCTTTGGGAAGTCCTCCAAAAAGGCGGCTGGGCGATGATTCCGCTGGGGGCATTGTCCGTGGTCGCAGGAATGCTCGTCGTCGGGTATACGATCACGATCCGGCGGGGCACCATTGCCTCCAGACAGTATCTAGGCACGGTGGAAGTGTTGATCCGCAAGAAAGACTATCTCGGTGTCCTCGCAGTCTCCAACCGGCACGGAGAAGCATTGGCGCGAGTCGTGCAACGGGCCTTGGACTTTGCGACCAAGAACCCTGGCGTGCCCTTCGAGAGCCTCAAGGAAGTGGCGGAAGCGGAGGGCAGCGCCCAGGCGTCCGCACTTCAACACCGGGTTGCTTACTTGGCAGACATCGGGATTTTAGCACCGATGGTGGGGCTCTTTGGAACGGTGCTGGGGATCATTCGCTCCTTTGCGGCGATTGGCAAAGGGAACGCCTCGCTTTCGCGGGACATTCTCCTGGCGAGTGGCGTGTCCGAGGCTCTTGTGGCGACGGCAGCCGGGCTGGTCTTGGCGGTCATTTCAGCCGGTTTTTACGCCATTTTCCGCAATCGAGTGCAGTCGCTTATTTCTGAACTCGAAGGTGCTTCGAGCCATGTGATGGGACTGCTTGCCGCGAGCTACCAGAAGCGCCGCGAACCGGGACGCGTCGAAGACGAGTTCTAAGAAACGCCTACGCTGCGGCAAGCCTGGGATCGCCCGGAACCCTTGCGCGCCTCAGCAAGCCCACCCCTGTAAAGCGACCTAATAGGGCTCACTGCACTTCCAAAGTGGGGTTTTTCCCTTTGGGCTTGAGCATTGATAGCCAGACTTTCCTCTTATGAAATTCCGTAGCCGCAGCGAGCCAGTCACGGTCGCTTTTCAAATCGCACCGATGGTAGACATCCTCCTCGTGCTGTTGTGCTTCTTTGTAATCACGTGGAGCATGGCTCGGAAGGAAAACGAGTTGGACGTACGCGTTCCCGCAGCCTCGGCCGCTCAAGAAAGCAACCCGGTGGTCAACCAGACGGTGCTTAATGTCAAAGCCGACGGCTCCATCGTGTGGGATCGCAAACCGATCCAAAAGGACGTCCTTTTAGAAAAACTCCGCAGTCTCGCCGCTCTGTATCCCGATTACGCCATCATTCTCCGGGGAGATGTGAAAACGGACTACGACCACATTGTTCAGGTGCTAGACACATGCCGCATGGCAGGCATTTGGAATGTGGCATTTGCGACCTCCAAATCTGAATGAAAAAGCGCGCGGCAGCTGGACTTGTTGCAATGGTAGCGCTTCCGCTCGGAGCGCAGACCTTGGCGGAAGCTCCCCCACCCCGCGTGGTGCCGGTGCTACCCGTGGTGCCGTCGCAGCAATCTGAGGAGGGGCCCGTGCTGAAGGCGATTCCAGTTCGTCCCGTTCCCCCAGTACCCCCAGTACCCTCAGCGCCTGCAACGGCGACACCGTCGCAAACACCCCCTCCAGTCCCCACTCCAACGAGCGCGCTTCCGCCTGCGCCGAAGCCTCCAATGCCCGCACAAACGGAGGACCACTCGGGGTTCCGCACGGAACCCGGTGGCCGCATGGAGCTCCCCGGCAGCGCGTCCGCTCCCGCGTCTGCCTTACCTGCGCAAACCACCGAACCCGCTACGGGACCGGCCGTTGGCGCAACGGTTGGCGCAACGGGCAGTCCAGCCGCAGGTACCGTGGTGGTGAGCACGGAGCAATCCCAACTTGCACTGGCCGACGCCCTGTTCGGCCGCCAACAATGGGACGCAGCGATCGCGGAGTATCAACATTATCTCAACGAATATCCCCGAGCCAACCAGACCCCAGCCGCTCTGTACCGCCTGGCAGAGTCGTACATCAACATTGGGAATCACAATTCTGCTCGTCTGTATTTCTTGAAGTTGGTCGCATTGCCCCAATCAGGCACTTTCGGGGGAGCCGCCGCCTTCAAACTGGCGGAGTACGAGTTTAAGGAAAAGGACTTCACCAATGCGGTGGCGCATTACAAACTTGCAGCCCAGCAATTGCCCGAACAGAAGGCAAAGTTAAGTGCGCAGTACTTTGCCGCTCGGTCTCTACACGAGTTGGGACGTAAACAAGAAGCTCGGGCGCTTTATCAAACGCTGGCGGACATGCCAGAAAAGCACCCGTTCCGAGAAGCTAGCCAGCTGTACCTAGCGCTCCTCTTGAATGAAGCGAAGCGAGGGAACGAGGCTTTGCCACGGTTTGAAAAACTAGCCGCCGAGGCAACTGCACCAAAAATCAAAGCCGAGGCGACGGCAAACGTGGCCTTGCTTGTTTTGGAGAACGACCCCAAAAAAGCGCTTCCAGCTCTGGAGAAAGCGCTGGCAATGGAAGGGACTCAAGAATGGCGCGGCGTTCTGCGTTTGGGCGTTCTGAAGGCCTGCTTTGCCTTGGGAGATCATGAGCGTGTCATTACGGCATTTACGGCGGCCGAAGCCGTGATTGAGCCCGCACAACTTCCGGAGGTGCAGATCCTGGTCGCAAACGCGCATCGTCAGTTAAAGCATTACACAGAAGCCGCTGCCCTTTACTCCAAGCTCATCGAGGCCACGCCCGATGTTCCCGCCGCAGCGACTGCGCGCTATGAGCGCCTCATCTGCCTTTACAACCTGGAACGCAAGGATTTGCCTCAGCAAATTGAGTCTTTTCTAGCCACCAAACCAAAGTCCGCTGAGCGTGATAATGCGCTACTGATGAAGGCTGAGGTGCTGCGGCTTCGCGAAGATTATACGGGCGCGGCAGCCGCCTACGGGCAGGTTGCAAAGTCCAAGGAACTCAAGGCAGAGCGACGGCACGACGCGCTCATGCGCTGGGCCGAGTGCGCAGTACGTACAGGGGACAATCAGGCTACTTTATTCGCCACAAACGAGTTACTGAATGCAGCCCCTAATTACCCGCTTGCGGCGACTGCCTTGTTTTGGAGAGCGGAGACGCAACGACGACTCAAACAATACGCCCCGGCGGAAAAAGATTACCAAGAGTTGATCCGGCGTTTTCCAAGCTTCACGGACAAAGAGATGGCGCTCAAGCAACTCGCGCTTCTACGGGGCGAGCAAAACGACAATGCGGGGATGGCGGGACACTTTGAGCAGTTACTCAAGGAATACCCGGAAAGCGCATCTCAGGCTGAAGCCCATCACTGGATAGGACGTGCAGCGTTTGAGTCTAAGGATTACAAGAAGGCCGCCACGCACCTCGCGCAAGCACGTACACTCAACTCTGAAGAGTACTTTGAATCCGATAGTCTGCGGCTCGTATATTGTGCATACAACCTAAACAATCCCGATGAGTTTTGGACTCGCGTCCAGGAGTATCAGGTGAAAGGGAAGGCCCGCGTGGCGCAAGACGTTCTGCGTTGGTGTGCCCAGAATTACCTTGATAGCAAACAGTTGGCAAAGGCGGAACCCGTCTTATCCCTGCTCTGCACAGGCGAAGAGGTAACGGATAACGACTGGCTCCAACTCGCTACGGTGCGTCTCCCAGTCCACAATTTCCCGGGTGTAATCGAGGCAGTGAAAGCTTATTTGCCTCTCGTAAGCCATCCGGCAGCCAAGGCGCGCGGACTTTTGCTGCGGGCCAAAGCGGAGCTCGGTCAATCCGACACGAACGCGGCTCAGAAGACAGTGGACGAGGCCATTCGCCTACAACCTGACGGCATTCTTAACGGCGAAGCTCGTCTAGTGGCGGCGGACATTCAAGCGGCCCAAAAGAATCCTGAGGCAGCGGCAAAATTGTACGAGAGTGTCTCTATTGCTTTCGATGATGACCAGTTGGCTCCCGTGGCCATGGAAAAGGCGTACACCGCCTACCGGCAGGCTGGGAAATTAAAGGAATCGATGTCCGTGTTGAACAGGCTACAGAGTCGTTATCCCGAGTATGCCAGGGAACACGCGTTGAAGTAGCCGACACAAATGCAGGCACGTCGGGGGTGGGCGAGAAACAACGACCCCAATCTCCAGTGTCGCCAGCCGACTACAATCGCTGATGTTTATCGCCGGTGTTTATTTCGCCGCCCGCGTGCCCATCGTCACCGTTGCGGTCGCCGATACCGTAGCGGAAGCGACTCGCGTCGGTTCGGGCAGAGAATCTTTAGTCACCACAACGCGCGCCCCATTTCCCACTGTGTCGTAGAGCGCGATCACATCTTGGGAACGCATACGCACGCATCCATAACTGGCAGGCGCTCCCAGTTTCGCCTCCTCTGGCGTACCATGAATGTAAATCAGACGCTCAAAAGCGTTCGCATTCTCTCTCTCTAAACCGCGTAACCAGAGAATACGTGTGACAATAGGATCCCGGCCCGGTGCGTTCACTGCAACAATCTCTCCGGTAGGCTCGCGGTTCTTAAACTTCATCCCTGCCGGCTCGCCCTCCCCGATTTTCTTGGCGATTTCAAACGTACCCAAGGGCGTGCAATTGCTTCCCTCCTGGTTTCCGAGGCCAAACTTGGAAGTCGAAATAGGGTAACGCGCAATTTCAACGCCTCGCTCATACACCACCATGCGCTGATCCGCCACGCTCACCTTGAGCACATGCGCTCTGTCTTTCGCGCAAGCACCGACTCCCAAGCAGACAACGAACAACTCGAATGAGCGACGCAGAGACATAGAGTTACCTAGGTTGAATAAACGTGGATTCACCAAATGCCAAGGGGCTCGAACCACACAGGGCAATGAACACCCAAAATGGCGGTTGTAATCCCTTTTTTAAGTCATTAAGAGCGCCTAAAAAAACGCAACCTCACGCGGAGATGCGGAGAACGAGGAGCTTTTATAAAAACTTATTTCGAAGGTTATTCCGTAGTTTCTCCGCGCTCTCTGCGCCTCCGCGTGACTCTTCTTTTTTGAGTTAATTTAGGCGCTCTAAGCACGGAGTCTCCTGGGTAGGAGACTCGCGCACTCCCAGATCAGAAAACTACGCCCCAACCAGAGCGCGGGCTTCCGCCGCTAATGCGGTGGACAGGTAGCGTTCCCCGGTCGAACAGGCGATTGTCACAATCAACTTACCCTTATTTTCGGGACGCTTGGCCACCTGGATAGCGGCATGGACGTTCGCGCCGGAGGAAATTCCTGCGAGAATCCCCTCTTCCTTTGCCAAACGCCGAGCCATCGCAAATGCGTCGTCGTTAGAGACAGTGATCACTTCGTCTAAAATGGAGACGTGCAGGTTGTTGGGCACAAAACCCGCGCCTGTGCCCTGGATCTTGTGTGGCCCGGGTTTGACGGGGTCGCCATGCATCGTTTGGGTGATGACGGGCGAATCCTGAGGTTCCACCGCAATCGCCTTGAGCGAGGGATTGCGCGCTTTAAGCACTTCGGCGCAGCCGGTAATGCTGCCGCCCGTGCCCACTGCCGCCACGAAGATGTCGATTTTGCCATCGGTATCGGACCAGATTTCCTCAGCCGTGGTCTTGCGATGGATCTCTGGGTTGGCGGGGTTGTTGAACTGCTGGGGCATCCAGGCGTTGGGCGTGGTACGCACAAGTTCCTCGGCGCGCGCGATGGCGCCCTTCATACCCTCACTGCCTGGAGTGAGTACGAGGGTTGCCCCGAGCATGGCCAGGAGCGTACGCCGCTCCAGAGACATCGTTTCTGGCATGGTCAAGATCAGCTTGTAACCCTTTGCAGCGCAAACAAATGCCAACGCAATACCGGTATTGCCGCTGGTGGGCTCCACGATAACCGTATCTTTGGTTACCTTCCCCTCCAACTCAGCCGCCTCAATCATGGCCGCTCCGATGCGATCTTTCACACTTCCCAGCGGGTTGAAGTACTCGCATTTGAGGGCAATCGTGGCCTCAAGCCCTGCGGTGACGTGGTTGAGTTTCACCAACGGCGTGCGACCGACGGTTTCAATGATGTTGTTGTAGATGTGACCCATAAAAAGGCGGCAGTGTAAAAATTCCAACGGTACCTGTAACTAGCCTGGCTTGAACCTGCAAGCCCCGGAGCGCCCAAGGTGCGATACGGCATCATACCGCCTGCGCGGGTGGACGACTGAGAGGGCGCTCCCAGAAAATTCAACCTGCGCACGGCCAAATGTATCGCAGTTACGATTCAGAACCCGAGGGAGCCAGCCGCGTATTTATGAACGCGTCTTACTTAACCTTCGCAGGCAACCCATTGCAGACACATCCAAATCTTTCCCGTCTGCAAAATAAGTGCTCCCGCTATTTTTTCGATGGGCGCGGTATCCCCAAAAATACAAGAGTTCGCAACAAGAATAGTGTCGTATGAAGCAGGGGATGATCATTCATTCACTGCCAAATTGCGAGCCACGTTTTTGGTGTGCGAAAAGCTGCGTTTGGAATTAATTCCGCTCATTGGAACTTCTGGTTTCTGTGCGCTTCTTTTGCGGGCCTTGGCCTTATCAAGCGAAGACGCAGACTGGCTGCCTTCTGTCAAAGTTACAGAGGAAGGAATCCTGAAAGGATTTGAGGAGTTGAATGCAAAGCAGATCGAGGAGGCTTTCTCAGCTGAAGTTATTGCATTGCCAGCGCAATTTCTGGGATTACTGATCACGCTCATTGGGGACCGATTAACAGTACAGCTACTGAATGGAGTATGGCCAAAATTAGAATTACGTAATCTTGAAGACTCCCGGGAATATGAAAATAAGGCCCACACACACATCAACCCATGAGCGCTTTCGCCAAAGTCACCATTAATAAGCTGCCAAGCGGAGTGCGTGGTCTAGATGAAATCTTAGGAGGTGGCATTCCTGAATTTTCATTCAATATCCTTGCAGGGACGCCTGGATGTGGAAAGACAACACTGGCTCATCAAATCGCTTTTAGCAATGCCACCCAAGAGAGTCCTGCACTTTATTTCTCCGTATTTGGGGAACCACCACTCAAAATGCTGCGACATCAGCAGCAGTATCATTTTTTTGAATCAGAAAAACTAGGGCACAGTGTTCATTTCATTAACCTTACTGAGTCCATTCAAAAAGGCGATCTGGAAGCGGTTCTGCAAGAAATCATCACTCAAGTAAAAGCGCTAACCCCGGGGATAGTCGTAGTCGATTCGTTTCGTGCGATGATGCGCGGGAGTTCTGCATTCGCTACAACTCTGGAACTTCAGGGCTTTATCCAACGCCTCGCTCAGTTTCTGACGACATGGCAGGCAACCACCTTTTTATTGGGCGAGTAT
>CAIWVL010000261.1 GCA_903916085.1 uncultured Spartobacteria bacterium | reverse complement strand
TTTGAAGCCAACTTTGGAAAGAGATGCTACCCATCTCATTGAACCCCATTTACCCCATTTACCCCATTTACCCCATTTACCCCATTTACCCCATTTACCCCATTTACCCCATTTACCCCAATTCACACGAACAACGGGGCATTCATTCCTTGCCCTGGGTCAACCGATCCTTCGAAAATCCGTCCTTCGAAGACTCCTGGCAGCTGCAAATTTCAGGCAACTCATTGAGGCACAACTTCGCACACAAGCTGCCCATGCGCAAATGCCCAAGGAGTATATTACGCAGATAAAAACGATGCATTTCGGGCGCAGCCCTCAAGCGCGGCCCTCACGAGGCGCCTTGACCCGCTACGCGCACCCATCGGGGTGCGTTCGGTTTTTGCATGTGTTCTGGTGGAATTGTTTGCGCTCAACCACAGGCTTGCTTGAACCCCTCGGGATCAGAGCACCCTTAAGCCCTTGGGTTTAGAGAGATGCGTTTATTTGCGGTGGAATGAAGGTGCGCTCGGGATCTCAACTCAAACCCTAACGTTTTAGATTGAAGCGCGTTTGTTGTCATTTTTCATTCCCTCGTCCGAAACGGCCCTGAAGAATGGCTAGATCAGACCTTTCAGGCCTTTCAGACAAGTGGGACAAGTGAGAAAGGTGTATCAGTCGCGGGCGTTACCTGGACCCAGTGCCCCTTGGGGAGACAGTGACGCTCTGACACTCAGACATGACAAAAGGTGGGGTGACCGACGGGACTCGAACCCGCAACAGCCAGAATCACAATCTGGAGCTCTACCATTGAGCTACGGCCACCATTTGCACCGGAGCATTACCTTAGCAGACCGATACCATTTGCCAAACTTTTTTGGCACAAGACCGCTTGCTTCTTCTCAGAAATCTATTGTGCACTCAAAAAGACATCCATTTGTTGGCCGACGTATACAGGGACACCGGTACGATCGAACTGGAAAATGACCTGCAAAACGCGCGTATCTACGCGTTCGCCACTTTCCCCGGTGAGCGAGCGTTTCGGTAAAATGTAAGGCTCGATCCGTACAAACCGTAGCGGCACTGGGTCATGGCGCGAGCCTTTGATGAAGGCAACGGCCTCGCATCCGGACTTGACCCTTGGGGCATTATCCTCATCGACATCCGCTCGGAGTTGAAAGGCGTCGGTGCGTCCGAGGAGGAGCGCGGTTTCGAGTGCACTTGGTACGACGTATTCGCCTGTACGAACGTTGACCTGAAGAACGGTCCCTAATCGAGGGGCGCGTACCACTAAGAGCTCGCGTTGGACTTGAGCACGCCCGAGTTGCGCGACAGCGGCTGCGAGCTCGCTTTTACGCGAATCCACCCGCGTCGCAGCGGCGCGCAGAGCAAACAAGGTACGTTGCTTTTCATCCACACTGACCACCCGATTTTCGCCTAACTGCACGACTCGGCTCCACTGATCTTGACGGTCTGCCAGAGCGACCTCAGCTTCTTTAATACCACTTTGGATCGAAGCGACATTAGCCTCTTGCACAGCGATTTGAGCATCTGCATCGCGGGCGTCCTGCTCGAAGAGGACCTGTCCGGCGGTGACCTCATCACCGACTTTGACTTGGACGGCTGCGACCAATCCGGCCGCAGCGGGGGCGATGCGTACATTTTCCTCGACGCCTTCGACAATTCCACGTGCGCCGATAGAGTCTGCGAACGGAGCGGAAGCCGGTTCTGTGAGGGGAGGGACGGGTGGCTCCTGGATGTTTTGTTTTCGCACTAGATTGGCTGCGAGCGCGATGCCACCGAAGGCGAGTGCGAAGGAAATGCGTTTAAACATAAAGCGATTGGCATTCTCCGGGGCCATGAACGGCCTTCATGCGGCCATCTTCCATTTCTGCGATACGGTCGGCGAAAGGAAAAATGCGGCTATCGTGAGTGACAACGATGACAGCGCGATCGGGACGACAGGCGCGTTCTTTAAGGAGCTCAAGGACGCGGCGTCCGGAAGCGGCATCGAGGGCGGCTGTGGGTTCGTCGCAGATGAGGAGTCGGGGCTCATGCACGAGCGCTCTTGCAATGGCAACACGTTGTTGCTGGCCACCGGAGAGTTGCGTTGGCAAGGCGCGCAGTTTTTCGCCGATACCCACTTCTTTTAGGAGTTCTGCGGCAGCCTTTTCGGCTTGCGCCTGAGTGGAGCCGTTAAGAAGCAATGGGACAGACACGTTTTCGAGTGCCGACCAAGTGGGGATCAGGTTGAACTGCTGAAAAACGAATCCCACGTTTTTACCCCGGAACGCGGTCAGTTTTCCGGAGCGCATTTGAGAGAGATCCTCACCAAAAACGGTGACAGTGCCGCTGTCGCAGCGGAGTGTGCCGCAGATGACGCTGAGGAGAGTGGTTTTACCGCAGCCAGAGGGGCCTACAATCATCAGGAGTTCGCCACAGCGCGCGTCGAAGTCAACGCCCTTGAGAGCATGCACGATGCTGTCGCCCTTGCCGTAGGATTTGCCGAGGCCAATGGTGCGGACCGCTAATTCTTGAGTGATGAGATCGCTCATTTGAAAACCATAGCGGCCTCTGTACGGGCCACTTTGAGGAGTCCCACAAGGGCGGAAAACAGGCAGATCAAGACGATCACGGCACCGGTAAAGGCGAGGATTTGCCAAGGCATGTAAAAGGGCGGCTCGCCCTTGCGGAGAACAATGTTTCCGAAAAGGGCGGCTAGACCGACGCCAAGTCCGTAGCCAATAAAACCCACGGTGAAGGCTTGGAGAAATACCATTCGTGTGAGCACCCCCAACCCGGCCCCCATGGCTTTGAGGGCTGCGAGGAAGCGCATATTTTCATGTACGAACAGATAAAACGTTTGCCCTGCGATCGCGATGCCGACGACCATTCCGAGAATCACGACCGTGCCGAAGGAGATGGGAATGCCTGTATTGCGAAAATACCAGATGAGCGTATCCCAGGCGAATTGATCCGAAGTAAACGCGCGCACGCCGCCGAGGGCTGAGATACGGCGCAGCAGGTCCCCTACGGGAACGCCTGTCTTGGGTTGGACGAGGACAAAGGAAAGGAGCTTTCGCTGCGGAGGCGCGTATTCGAGAGCGCGGGAATAGGTGGTAAAGACGTAGGGTTGCCCAAGGAAGGAGCGTTCAGTTTCGCAAATGCCAACGACACGCGCTTCCTTGTCGTTGATTTCGAAAACGGCACCGACTTTCAGGCGAATGCCACGCTTCGCAAACTTCGCGATAGCGACCTGATCCACGATCACCGCATTGGGCAGACGCAAGTCTTCGATGCGACCTTCCTTCATTTTTGAAGGGCGCCCGACGAGGGTGGCACCGTCCAGGCCGGTGAGCTGAACGCCCTGAAAAGTGCCATCGGGTAGACGGGCTTGAAGGATCGTCCAAAAAAGGGGGACGGCCCATTCCACCCCGGGAACAGAGCGGACCCTTTGCACCTCGATTTCACGCAGGGGCACCACCTCGTTCGCCTGCTCCACTTTGGAATCAGCGACCCAGATAGGAACACGGATGTTGCGGACTGTGGCCGTTGTCCAAAGGAGGAGGCCACAGAAGACAGAGGTCTGCTGGGACATGAGCAGCGCGCAGAAGCTTAAACCGCACACTAGCATCGCGTACTTCGCCCGGTCGCCGAATAGCATTTTGAGTGCAAGACGAAGCATGTGCCTTGATCCAACCAGTAGCGGGGCATAGCGTCAACGTTGACAGAGCTTTCCCAGGCTTCAGCGAGCGTTTTAGAGGTGATTTCCTTTAAAATTCGCAATTTATACCGGCCTTGGTGGTTCTCTTAATACTGACCACCGTGCAAGCGACTACCGAAGAACCTACATCCACTGAGCTTCCTGAAACGTCTGGGGCTGGCTTCTATGGCCTGATGAGTTTGGTGCTGATTTCGGCAGGTGCCGCATTCTACTGGGGACTTCTGCCCAAGCTGAAGCAACACGAACAAGCTGTGTTAGACACACGTGATTTGGCACTTGTGAGGGTACGTGTTGCCCTGCCTGCTCCTGGGCCTGCGGGAGCGGCGCTTTCGCTTTCGGGGGAGCTCAAGCCTGCGACGGAAGCGTCTATTCTGGCCCGTGTGCCTGGCTACGTCCGGAAGTGGAACGCAGACATGGGGGACAAGGTGGAGGCCGGGCAGGTTTTAGCGGAGTTAGATACCCCGGAATTACAGAGGGAAACCGCGCGTGCGGAAGCGCAACTGGCACTTGCTGAAGCGGGCTGCCGCTTAGCACAAACCACGGCGATGCGCTGGAAGGAACTCCTCGCTGCACGCACGGCCTCCACTCAGGAGGCAGACGAAAAGCAGGCCGACTTTGAATTAAAAACCGCCGCCGTTGAGGCGGCACGCGCGGAGGTCCAACGCCTCCAACAAATCGGCAAGTTTGCGACCATCACAGCGCCGTTTGGGGGAACGATCACGGCGCGGCATGTGGATTTGGGGCAGTTGGTGGAGATTGGCGGCAGTAAAGAGTTGTTCCGTCTCGCGGATACAGCGCGCCTGCGGGTGTTTGTGCGAGTGCCTCAGGGGTACGCCCGCAGCGTGAAATCTGGCCAGGCTGCTGCCGTCGCGCTTCCCGAGTTACAGGGACAAACGTTTGTCGCCAAAATCGTGCGCACGGCTGGTGCGATAGACCCGGCTTCACGCACACTTCTCACGGAGTTAGAAGTGGACAACTCCAGCGGCAATTTATTGGCAGGGAGTTACGCTCAGGTGCTTCTTCCGGCGGCAAAGGCGGAGGCTCCGATCACAGTCTCCGCCAACGCACTGATTTTCCGCTCTGATGGTGCCCAAGTAGCAACCGTGGAGGCTGGGGTGGTGCGTCTACTCAAGGTGACGCTTGGGCGGGACTTTGGAAGTTCTGTAGAGATTGTTGAAGGAGTAAACCCTGCTTCGCGAGTGATTCTCAACCCACCTGATTCACTGACGGAAGGCGTCAACGTGGAAGTGGTCGAGTGAGAGAGTTGTCCGTTTTTTCAAGGTAGCAAATGTTGCATGCGCGGACCTTCTGCCGCGCCCGTTAAGTGGTTGAGGCTACGTCGTTCCGCCAGCCATTTCTTCCGTGGAGTGCCGTCCACTTCACCGCTTTTCAACCGGGGCGGACAACGGCTTACCTGACTTTGTGCGCACTTCGGCACCGGAACCCGTCACATCTTCCACCCTGAAGGGAGTGCCATTAGCGTGCTTGAGGAAACGCGACATGTCTTCCAACGTGAACGGCTTTGAACCGCGACGACTGAAAACGACTGTCTGTTTGCCAGTTTCGTCCACCACGCGGTCACGATCCAGGCCACGGGAAACGGCTAGCATAGGAGTCTCGGTGGGATAGGTGGCGATCAGGCGCGGCGCGGGCGCTGGACTAAATCCGGCAGCACCCTCCACGGTATCTGGGGAAATCATCTGAAGGACGCGCAGTCCGTTTTTACCATCGGCAACGAGAGCGTACATGGAGGCCGCGATGGAGCCGATTTGAACAGCGTGAGTATCGTTCAGCGCGCCATCTGCATTGAACATGCTCACCAAGCTGGGATGCGTTGGTTTTTCAATGTTCACAATCGCCAATCCCTCGGGACCGTTGGCCACATAAACATAAGTACGTGCAACGTAGAGTTTGTGAGCGTGCTTTAGAGGAACGGTGGCACCAGCCACTAGCTTGGGATGCTTTGGATCCTCCAGGCTAATGACCTTGAGCCCGTCGTCGTCGGTCACAAAGGCATACTGAAACTGAATGGCAATCGACTTTGGGTTGCGCAGGGAACCATCCGCGAGTTCGCCAAGCAGCAGAGGGCGTTCGGGTTCATTGAGATCGACCACGGCCAGACCGCGCTTGGTGCACACATACAGGCGATAACCTGCACAAACGGCGTACTCGGCACCGTTCAAGACACCGCCCGGATTGAAGTGATCGCCGATCGCTTTGCCTGACACATCCTTGAGTTGACTGCGAGAGAGGAAGTTATTTTGTGGATCTCCATCAAACAAAGAACTTGCCCGGACCACAAGGAGGCCCTCCTCGCGGTCGGTCACATACACGAAGCTATAGGACGGATGGATGGGAGTCTCCTCGTTGCGCGGAAGCCGTTTGCGTTCTGGGTCTATGAGCAGCGTGCTTGGTAAGGCGACGGAGGTGGCAAACTTGGATTTTACAACAGTGCGCTGACCGCCTAAGGGCGAAACGGGGGAACTCGTAATGCGTTCGCTAAAGCCCTTATTGTCGATGTTAGCGACATCAAAGACTTCCAAGCCACCGGGACCGTTCGCAGTATAGAGATACTCTCCACGCAAGGTCAGGTCGTTGATCGTATGCGCGTGGTGTTCGTACGCCTCATTCAAACGCCGATTGCGGGCGAGGTGCTCCGCAAAGTTACGCGGATAAGCGATTTTCTGGAAGGAGCTTCCAATCGCGCTCTGCGGTTCCTCAGCCTCGGTCCAGACTACTCCATGCAGGGCTTTTTCTCCACCCACATAGGCGTAGCGGCCAAAGAAATTCACGGTCCCGGTGCCAAACCCGAGCAGCTGAGTCATCCAAGCGTTGTTGTCGCCTGCTTTGGAGAGATGGCAGTCTGTGCAGTTCTTGGTGGTGCCCTTCCCGCTTGTGGTATGGGCAAAGTGCGGATTGAACGCCTGCCCGCTGTAACCCTCGGCGCTGACGGTCTGCTGCTGAGAATACACCCATTCTCGGTTGCTATTCTGGGAACTCACCAAGATCGCGCTGGAGGAGCGGATCACCGCTAGGCGATTCTTTTTGACGGTTCCATCGAGTCCCAGCATGAACACATCGTCGCGGACAACCTGGGGATTATAGGTGGTGAAATTGCGGTCCAACGCCCCTTCATACTTGTTTTGAGTGGTGCGCGTGTTGGCCTTCATGGGCAAATGACAGCCGAAACAACTTGTGGCCCACGAGGTATGGCAAATCTGACAGTCCATCGCCTTATTGGAATGCGCCATGCGATCGCACGCGGCCGGGTCCGAACTCGGTACGGCTCCCCAAGTGGTCCCGTCGCGCTCGATTGTTTTAGCGTAACGCGCCTTGGCGTTATAGCGCGGTGAAGCGGGATCGATGACGTCCACTGTTTGGGGAACTTCCCAGCGGACATCGGGCGACATGGTGGAGTTCTGGAAAAGGCGATCGCCCTCCCACTCGAAACGCGGTCTCCACGAAGTCTTCGTGGTCATCAAATCCACAGGCTTGATCGTGCGCCGATCCTTCGGAGTGGTCTCGCCACTGGCACCGGAAGTGGGCATGGTGATTTGCCCATCGACTATTCTGCGCGGTCGCTCGGAAACGGTGCCGTGACAGTCGATGCACTCGATGGTCTCTGCATTACGGACTTCTCCGTACAGATTACCGTTCCCGTGCACATCGACATTGAAATGGCAATCCACGCACTGCATGCCTTTGGCGAGATGGATGTCCTTCAGATGCACGGCGCGTTTGAAGTCGGAATGCGCAACAATGTTGTCATCGAGATCGAGACGGTTGCCTTTGCGGTCCTGCTTGAAGATCGCCCTAAAGATCCAGCCGTGGCCGTGATAATCCGCGAACTGTGTGTGCTTAAGCTTGGGGTTGAGTTCCGCCACCTTTTCGAGAAAGCCCAAATCCCCCCACAAACCGCGCGCTGAGGCGGCTTCAGGCGTCTTCACATTCGCACGCACGACTTCTTCATCCGTGGGATCGTGCTGTGTTTTGGGATACATGAACTCAGCGTCCGTTTCTTGATCCCACCAGATGTAGCCTAGATAAGGGTTCACGAATGCGTTGCCCTGATGCATGTGACAATTCATGCACTGACTAGACGGCACCGCTCGCGTGAATTGATGCACAATCGGATGGCCCCGCTCATTCTTGGGGATAGTCGGATCTTTGGAAAAGCTGAGTCCTTGATTGCCGTACTGACTCCACCACCCTGAATTGCTGGGAGAACGGTCATTGGCGTAAACGACGTGGCACGCGGTACAGCCGCTGGAACGGTAATCGCCGGGACGATCATTAGATCCGAGGAAGCCGAGCAAGGGGTCATGAAGGCGCGTTTTCTGGGCGCTTAGAAAAACGGGGTCAATGCGGTTGAGTGTGCCGAGCCCGCGTGGGGAGAGGCGCCTTTCGGGTTTACCCGGCGCTTCATCAGGCGTGGGGACACCGAGGGCGAGTTGTTCGCTTCCGCCTTTTTCAAAAATACGGAACAGGTTGCCGGGCTGAGTGATATTAAAACGGGGAAGCGCGCTCAGGGAAGGGAGAATGCCCAGGGTCCGCGTTTCTTCCTCTGTGGGGACGAAAGGGTTTTTGAGGGCGAGCGGGGCGCCGTCGGCACCGTAGGCTTGGCCGACGACGGCGTCCTTGATGGGGATGGCACCGTTATTGTAAGCGGCAGCGTTCCAGAGCATACCGCCGTGGTTCATCATGGAGTTCGAGACGCGGTCGACGATATCGCCGTGGCAGAGGCCGCAGGCGGTTTTAGCGACGCGCAGATCGCCGGGGTTCATGAAACGGATGAACTCGGGAGATTCATGGTTGAGAGCGACAGACGAGTTGGGTGGATTTGCGGACCCTTTCCAGAACTCGGGGTGCAAGGGGAGGACGTGTGCCTTTTCGATGGGCAGCCCTTTGGACGGGTCGCCGCCGTGACAATCCACACAACCGAGCACCACGTTGGGGGAGGCGTGCATGGTGTGGGAGTCCGTCTGGGTATGGCACTCGAAGCAGCCCGCGCTCTTGCGTTTGGCGTCCTCGGGGCTTTGGTCGATCCAGTTCTTGGGCGGACGCGGCCCGGCATGTACCGCTGGGGCCTTGCCTGCGATGGCAGGACCGAAGGGAGAAGTCCCACCTGCGGGAGAGTGGAACACGCGTGGACCGGCTGATTTGTCGAGGGCAGCTGCGGGGGCGGGGTGCTCTGCGGGGGCGGTCTCTGGACCTAACGCGGAACCGGCGGGAGTGTAGTAGACTCGCGAGGGAGCGGCAGTGGCTTCCGCTCCGCGAGCGGGAGTTGGGGCAGAGAATTGCGCGGCAGCAGTGGCGGGGCCTTCTCCTGGTTTAGAGGGGGCTTGGGCAAGGGCGCACCACGCACCGATGAGGAGCACAACTAAAGGCGAAGCGAGACGCAGCGCATTTTTTCTAAAAATCGAACGAAAATGGCTCATCAAGATCAGTAGTTAAGCGTCAGAGTGAGCAAGGCATTGTACAGATAGGAATCTGTCTTACCCGCCTTATCTTGGGTATCAAAGCCCGGCACCCTGACGGTGTTTTGGCGATAAATGTCCTTGTACCCGCCCCCGGGGAAAAAGAAGCCAACCCCGGCGGAAATGATGACGTTTTCAGTCAGGAATGGCCGGTATTTGACCCCAACACTGGCATCTACGCCAAGGTCGGAGCGCGTGCGATCGGTTTGGAGCGCGTACTTGATGGGAGCGGTTTCCGCGAACTGCACGTAGTTAAGATTGGCGAAAGCCTTGGTTTTGGGGGTGACATCGACGTCCGTTCCCAACCCGACGATCATCACGCCGGGGTTTACAAAGTTGGATTGTCCCTGTGTTTTACTGGAACGCAAGCTGGGGACGAGGGAGTTACGCTCTTTGAGGTTAACGCCTGTGCCTGCAAGACCGATGCCCTCGCGCACATACCAGCTAAAGGGGCCACCAAAGAAGAAGGGATTGTCTAAGATGGAGTCGAACCCCCGGGCCGTGCCGTCCGTGGGATTGGAGTCGCCGCTTGCGTAAAAGCCTGAGATTTTCCAGCGAATCCAGTCCCGATCGAGGCTGAGCTCAAGGGCTGCCATCTGAGCGTTAATGTTGACGCTTTGACCAGCGAGCGGATTGAACTCGTCGCGCCCCACGACCTGATAGAAGGCGTGATTGATGTTTAGTTTCCCAATGTGGCCATCCCCTGCCCAGCCGAGGTAGTAGGACTGGAGACTATGACCTGCAAGCGAACCATCCGGATTCTGCAGAACGGTGCCTAGAGGAGTCGGGCGAACAAGCGTGTCGTTGCGGTCGTACTTGATGCTATCGCCATCCACATTTGCATGAAAACTGAACTGAGCGGTGTACCCTTTTGTCAGAAAGTCTTGGCGATAAACATTGGCGATGAAGACCTGCTGATGGCGGGAGTCGAAAGTGTTGAGCTCGGAGTAGGTGTCCTTCTCCCGCATGTTGAAGGCCAACACATTGTACTGTAACCGGTTGTTTTGGGCGTTCCCAAAAATGCGCGCCCCGAGGTTGCTATCTGAGAAAATGAACCCTCGAAAATCCGAGGTAAAGGGCTGGATACCCACCTTGCTGCTGATGAAATCGTAGTTATCAGAGAGGTTGCGCAGATGGACTTCGAGAAAAGCCTCTTGCAAAGAGAGGACGTCCCTGTGTCGGTAGGTGTAGCGAGGCTGACTCGCGGTGGAAGCGGTAGAAGCGGTGCCAGAGGAAGTAGTCGAAGCCACGCCCTGATTGCTGAGATAACCAAAAATGTCGCCCGGATTGATCGTGTTCGTGAACGACGAGGGCGATCCACTCGGGTTGGGTGTCACCGGATTGACGTTGCCCGTGTTTCCAGGAACAGCCCCGATGCTTGTGGTGTTCGGCTGGCCACCCGAGTCGTTGTAGTTGCTCCCGCGCGGATCCGGGTTGAGCAAGTTATTTTCGCGGGTACGCGTCCAGTTTTGGTTGTCGACTACGTTAATACGCAGCAACCAGGACACGGGCTTAAAGGAGGTTTCTCCTTTGAAAATGTCGATCGAAACCGAGGTGTCTTGGGAGATTAAGGATTGTTCACCTTTGCCGAAAAACTCCGTGCTGTTTGAATTAGCCGTACTGACACCACTGGGTACAGGGAGTTTTCGGAATTCACTTAACGTGAAACTTTTGGCTGTGAGATTAACGAAAATGTCCTGCCCAAAGAGTGGCAAATCGCCCTTGAGTCTGCTCTGCTGGTACGGATGCCACAGCCGGGGCTTTTCCTGAACGTAAGGTGTTTCGAAGCTCGGGTCTTGATAGCGCTGCCAATGGGGTAGAGGAACTGCCCACCGATTGAGAACAGGGGTACTATTCAGGAGAAGGCCTTTACCCTCTTTGGATAGAGGATAGTCCCTGAGCGTAAATTCGCCGGGGGGTCGGTCGCGTCCCACGAGGGGTTCTCTTTGCAAATCCACAGGGGTGAGATGCCCCATTTTTTCAATCAACTCAGGGAGCGGGGGAGCGGCAACGGTATCAGCGAGGGTTTGTGCAGAGGGCGCGTCCCAAGACCCAGGGTCGGGGTTGAAGACCACGGGCGGCTTGGGAGCATCGGCACCTAGCAAACGTTCAGACACTGAAACTGCCATCCACGCGACACCGAAAAGCACCAGGAGGTGTTTCGCAGAAAATAGATTCGGATGGGTGGATGGTCTCATGGGACTGCGCAGTCGAATGAGCAACCCAATCCGACGAAGACTTGCATTAGCGGTTTGGTTCTTGAAGCAGAAGGAAAATTAGTCAAAAAGCACGCATGCCCAGTGCAAAGATGAACAGGTCTGGCAGCGGCCACAGATTGAAACTATTATCCAGTTTTTTCGTGGCCTGCACACTGGTGCCAAACGCGCTCGCCCTCCAGTCACTCACGAGTGCTGAAGTAAATACGATTTTCGCACAGGGTGCCGCTTACGCCTCCTCCATTGGCACTCCCTCCGTCCTAGCCGTGGTGGATCGCGAGGGGTTTGTGCTCGGCGTCTTGGACATGGGCAATCGTGCGGTTCCCTTGGATACCGGCCTGATCGCTGGCGCCATTTCAAGGGCAGGCACTGCCGCCTTTTTAAGTAGTAACGAAAACGCATTCACCTCGCGGACCGCCGGCTACATCATTCAGCAACATTTCCCCGTGGGCATGCGAAACACCCCCCCCGGGCCCCTTGTGGGAGTGGGGTTTTCTAACCTCTTCTTCTCCGACACAAACCGCTTCAAACAAATCCCTGTCGGAGGAGCGAGCCCAAGCGCAGTGACCCTCACCTCCCTCGCAGACTCACCCGGTGGCGTCCCTCTCTATAAGAACGGCGAACTGGTCGGTGGCGTCGGTGTCACCGGCGATTCCAGTCCCTCTGATCTTAGTCCAGCTGCGTTTTTACTCCGCAGCACCCCTCCTGCAACCTCGACTGCTGGGTACAAGATTGGAGCGGATACCGATGAGAATGTGGCGCTTGCAGCGCAGAACGGATTTCGGCCAGCCTCGCAAATCGTGGCCTCAAATGTCATTCTTGGAGGCTTCAGGATTCCGTATGTGAATGGAAACCTATCACGGCTGCCCACACCGACCACGCCCCTGCCCCTGAGTGGAGCTGGGAATGTAACCGCAGGCAGTGTCGTGAGTGAGTACAACAGTGCAAACCCACCTGCGATCACGTACACGTACGCCATTCAGGCTTCACCCGCATCCCCCTACACGGCGACGAGCCTCGGTGGCGTGCCGGGCGAGATTCGGGAGACGCTGCGAGACGATCCGCTGCGAACTAACGCAGATCCGCTCATCCGCAACATCGGCAATGCGGAGCGCCTCACCCAAGCTGAAGTGCGAGATATTATCACACTAGCGGCACAAAAGTGCAGCACGGTGCGGGCAGGAATCCGGCTTCCTGTGGGCACGCGCGCGAAGACATTTATTTCTGTGGTGAACAATCCCAACAGCCAAGGGGTGCCCCCTGAAGTGCTCGGGGTATTTCGCGTGGGTGAGGCCACGATGTTCAGTTGGGATGTCAGTGTGCAAAAGGCCCGAACCGCAGTGTTTTTCTCTAACAAGCAAATGGCGATGAGCACACGGGCCGTGGGTTTTCTTGCCCAACGATTCTTTCCACCGGGTTTAGACGGTCGGCCTTGGGGACCGCTTTTTGGATTTCAAGATGCAGTGACGCTAAAAACGGCCCCGGGCACCGCAACCTTCCCAGGCAACACAAATTTGCCCAATGGGATGACCATTTTCCCGGGTGGCCTGCCTCTATACCGCAACGGAGAATTGATCGGTGCCATTGGCGTCTCGGGTGATGGGGTGGACCAGGACGATCTTGTCAGCGCGAGTGGTTGCGCCAACTTCCTGCCCCCCGACGCAATTCGTGCCGACAAGTTTACGTACCGTGGTGCCCGCCTGCCCTACGTGAAGTTCCCCCGCAATCCTTTGGAGTGATTAGGACGAGGGGGTTGCAGTGAGGAGAAAATTGAGCGATTCGTGAGGGCCTGTTTCTTTGCCGCTTTAGTGAGAGGCATCGAGCGGAGGCTGAAAAAATGATCGAAGGGACCGAAACATCGATCAGAAAGCGAATAATCGCCATCTCTTGTCTCTCTAATAAGGCGGCCCCGTTGTGCTTGTCTTGGTAGGCGCACCGGGCTGTCAATTGCGCCGGTTCCGACGCGACCACCATGTTTGCCCCCTTTCATTCACTGCTCTGCGCTTTCACCCTCTTTACAGTCGCGATTTCTGCGTCGGCAGCGCCTGTGAAAATGCGCCCCGGCCTAGACATGTCCGCGCTCCCGGAACCGGTGAATCGGCCCGTCAAATACTTCGGCGACGTGCATCCGGTGCTCGTGGAACATTGCGTGTCGTGTCACGGTCCGAAAAAGCAAAAAGGCGGGCTTCGCCTTGACTCACTCGAAGCAGCGCTCACGGGAGGAAGCACTTACGGACCTGCGATCGTGCCGGGACGCAGTGCCGAAAGTCCGCTTATTATTTTCATGGCTCATCTAGAGCCCGACATGGAGATGCCCCCGGAAAAGCCCATGCTTTCCGAGCAAACCATCGCCGTCCTCAGGACCTGGATCGACGAAGGCGCGAAGTGGCCTTCGATGGGCCCGGCAGTCGCCTCCACAGGTGGCGTGGCGTTGGGAGATCAGACTGCCATTTTCAAAAAAGCCGCCACGCACTGGGCTTTCCAGCCGGTGCCCAAGGCAACCTCCAGTTCCCTTGAAGCGGGAGCCGAGACTATTGATGGCTTCGTCTCTACAAGACTCCAAACCAGAGGCCTACAACGCTCCCAAGCTGCCGATGCCCGTACTTTGCTCAAGCGGCTTCACTTTGATCTGACCGGGCTACCTCCCAGTCCCGAGGAAACAGAACAGTTCGCGCAGACTTTTGCCCAGGATCCGCACGCGGCCGTTGCCGCGAAAGTAGATGAGCTCCTCGCTTCCCCCCGCTTCGGCGAACGTTGGGGCCGCTTTTGGCTGGATCTCGCTCGTTACGCAGATACCCAAGATTTCTTTCCGCAACCCGACCTGCGTTATCCCTTTGCGTGGACTTACCGGGACTACGTAATCGACGCATTTAACGCCGACAAACCTTACGACGCATTTATTCGGGAACAAATCGCAGCGGATCAGTTGGGATTAAAAGACAACGATCCCACCCTCGCCGCGCTCGGGTACCTGACCGTCGGCCCTCGTTTTCTCAAGCGCACAGATGAAATCATCAACGACCGCATCGACCTGATCACTCGGGGTTTGATGGGCATGACGGTCGCCTGCGCGCGCTGTCATGACCACAAGTACGACCCCATCCCGACCGCCGACTTCTACGCATTGTACGGGGTTTTTACGAGTACCGAGGATCTCACGACGCTGCCGGAAATTTCACGGCTTAACGTGAAAACGGATCCCAAGATCCGCGCGGCATACGAGGACGCTCGAGCTAAGGGTAAAAAGGCGCTCTCGGATTTCGTATTGAACCTCAAGAACAAGGCCGTGGCGGACATTGCAGCGAAGCCAGAACTCTATTTCGACGCACTATGCCAGATGGAGCTCAAGAAAACAGCGGATGTCCGTAAATTAATCAGCAGCAACAAGATGATGGAAACCGCCCTGACACCACTCGGTCAGCAATGGGCGACGTTGAAGCGCGGCGGAAAATGGGCGGACAACCCGGTGCTCGCCCCACTTGCGGGGATTGCCGCGGCAGCCACGCCGGAGAATAAGTTTTCTGTGATTCAAACGGTGCTCCAGACAGGCCGGGTACCGAACGGGAAAGTCGACATCCAGCCCACAGTGCTAACGGCCTTGCGCGAGACGCGGCCTCAGGACGAGGAAGCTGTGGTACGGTTATACGGTGGATTGCTGGCTACGGCAAAGGACGCCACCGACTACGAACTTAACCAGCTCACCAATGCGTTTTTTGGTGAGGATGGTTGGCTGGATTTAACACTCAAAGATGTGGAAAACGCGCACCGCTTACAGGCAGGGGGACGCAAAGACCTCGAAAAATTCGAAGCGATAATCTCCGAACTAGAGGCCACTCATCCCGGCGCGCCGGCGCGTGCGATGGCGGTGAAGGACAAACCCAAGCCGGTGACGCCCGCTATCTTCATCCGAGGAGACGCAGCCCGACGGGGCGACCCAGTGGAGCGGCGTTTTCTTCAGGTATTGGATCCCGCAAAAACGCCGTTTACAGCCGACCACAGCGGACGGCTTGAACTCGCCGAGAAAATCGCGAGTGCCGACAACCCGCTCACCCCTCGGGTTTGGGCTAACCATGTTTGGCAACATCTCCTAGGACGGCCTCTTGTAAAAACCTGTGGCGACTTTGGGTTGCAAGCAGAGCCACCTACGCATCCCGAGCTCCTCGACTGGCTGGCCTCCGCACTGATCCAGCGCGGTTGGTCCACTAAACAACTTGTGCGGGACATCGTACTCTCGGCGACTTACCAGCAAAGCAGCGCGGAGCGCGCCGAAGCAGCGACGCTGGACGTGGACAACCAACTTCTATGGCGCGCCAACCGGCGACGCATGGACTTTGAAGCCATGCGCGACGCTATGCTTTTCACCAGTGGCCAGCTGGACCTGGCCACAGCTGGTCGCGCAGTGAGTCTCTCGACCGAGCCCTTCAGCGGCCGCCGAACGATTTACGGGTTCGTCGACCGCGTAAACCTGGACCCGCTCTTCACGACCTTCGACTTTCCGTCCCCTGACCTTGCCAGCACTGAGCGCACGCAAACGCTTGTGCCGCAACAAGCGTTATTTGCCCTTAATGACAGCTTCATCGTTAGCCAAGCACGCGCCTTGGCAAAACAAGCACAAGAGGCATCGGAAAAGAACGTCGATCCAATGGCCTCCATCGCTTGGCTTTACCGGCAGGTATATCAGCGCAATCCTGAGAAGTCAGAGGCACAACTTGCCCGCGAATTTTTAACGGATACTGCTGCGCTCCGCTCCAAAACACCGAACGGATCGTGGCAGTTTGGAGTGGGCAACGCGGATCCGTCGGTGCCACGGGCCGGAGCGTTCCAAGAGTTGCCCTATTTTGATCCTCAGGCAAAGCGCTATCAGGGAGGACGGGTGTTCCCTGATCCACAGTTTACGTTCACCAGCCTAAGCGCAACCGGTGGCCATCCCGGTGCGGGTTTGGCGCACGCAGCTGTCCGGCGTTGGGTTGCCCCGTACGATGGTACTTTTGACATCAGTGGCGAGTTGAGCGTAGGCCGACAGGGGACGGGAGATGGCGTGCGGGCGCGGGTGATTTCCTCAAAGAAAAACCTTCTGGGCGAATGGATTGCCGACCAGTCAACGCCCCGTACAGAACTTAAAAACGTGAGGTTTACAGCAGGCGAAATTGTAGACTTTACGGTGGACTGTCGCGAAACCACCACGGCTGATGGGTTCCGTTGGATTCCAACCATCCGCCTCGTGGTACAAGCCGAGAAGGCACCAAAAAACCTGCAAACCGTGTGGGACGCTCAAGCAGATTTCAAAGCTCCGCCGCCTCCTAAACTTCAGCCGCTGGAACAGGTGGCTCACGCGCTTTTGATGACGAACGAATTCTTGTTCTTGGACTGACGCGCCAGAGACATCCCCTTCAAAGCAGCCCTTTTCCCCCAGTACTTTCGCATGAACCCCCAACTTCTCCATGGCCTCCTCTCCAGCCCACGTGTCTCGCGTCGGGAAGCCCTTTCACAGGCGGGCTTTGGCCTTGGCAGTCTGGCACTTGCGGGTGTGTTCAGTGAAATGGGACCCCATCACGCACAGGCCTCTGCGAGCCTCTCGCCGCTTGCGCCGCGCCCCCCGCTTCTGCCGGGAAAAGCAAAGCGTGTCATTCACTTGTTTATGAATGGCGGTCCGTCCCAGATGGACACGTTTGATCCGAAGCCGAAACTCAATGAATTTCACGGTAAGTCGATTCCGGGAAAGGCTGATCTCGGCAAGGACAAGCGCCTAAGCGGGGCGGCACTCGGGTCGAAATTTGAGTTCAAAAAACATGGCCAGAGCGGGATTGAGATTAGCGAATTGTTCCCCAATGTGGCCCGTCACGCCGATGACCTTTGTGTGATCCGCTCCATGTTCAGCGATGTGCCTAACCACGAGTCGGCACTCATGATGATGAACACTGGGAATTTGACCTTGCCCCGCCCAAGCGTGGGTTCGTGGGTGCTGTACGGGTTGGGAAGCGAAAATCAGAGTCTACCGGGCTTCGTGGTAATGTGCCCGGGTGGCCTCCCCGTTTCTCAAAGCGCCAACTGGCGCAGCGCTTTTCTTCCGGGGATCTATCAAGGAACGCATGTGGACGCCAAAAAGGCGACCAGCCCTGACCAACTGATTGCAAACCTGCACAACGCATTTGTTCTCCCAGATCAACAACGCAAGCAGCTTAGCTACATCCAGCGCCTCAACGAAATGCACCGTGAACAGCGTTTAGGCGATCCCCAGCTTGAGGCACGCATCCAGTCCATGGAACTGGCCTTCCGGATGCAAACTGAGGCGACCGATGCCTTCGACGTGAGCAAAGAACCGGAAAACATCCGGCAAATGTACGGCGACACACTCCAAGGACGACAAATGCTGATGGCCCGACGCCTTGCCGAACGCGGGGTGCGTTACGTTCAGGTCTGGCACGGTGCCGGGCAACCTTGGGACAGCCATAACAGCATTGAAGAGAGTCATAAACGACTTGCTGGAGAATGCGACCAAGCCATCGGTGCGCTGCTTCAGGATCTCAAAAGCCGCGGTATGCTCGAAGAGACACTGGTTATTTGGGGTGGCGAGTTTGGTCGGACTCCCACGGCGCAGATGCCCCTTACACCGAAAGTGGGGCGGGATCATCACTCAGACGGCTTCAGCATCTGGATGGCGGGCGGGGGCGTACGTGCCGGCCATGTCCATGGAGCAACCGACGAAATCGGGCTGGGCGTCGCCGAGGGCAAGGTGCACGTGCACGACCTCCACGCAACGATCCTCCACCTCCTGGGCTTCAACCACGAAGAACTCACCTACCGGTACGCAGGACGCGACTTCCGCCTGACGGATGTTTTTGGGAACATCGTGAAAGAGATTTTGGCATAGGGCACGCCGAGATGAATGAGGCTCAATAAAAAACAAAGGCACTCGCTGGATTGCGCCCTCCGATCGCCCTAATGGGAGTGCGCGGTCTCGGTGGGCCTCAGTTCGCGGGCGTCGAGGTAACCGCGAAACCGCCCTCCCCCTTTCGACCAGCCTTCGACAGCGCCGCACTCCTCCTGCAACCACACCGCAGTGCCCTGTGAGCGCCAATGCTCCGCCCACGCCCTTGTGGCAGCCTGTTCCCCATGAGCGCGCGCCCCGGCCACAACCACAATTTTCGCTCCAATTGCTTCCACAAATGCATCGGTTCCAGTGGCTTCTCTGGCGTGCGTACCCCGCACCCACACATCGGCATGGAGTTGCTCGTGGGCGTGCTCAAGAAGCCAGCGTTCCGTGGGAAACCCAGCATCGGCTGTATATAACAGGCTCCAATTTGGGGTGCTCCAGCGCAAGACGAGCACTTTGTCATCCGCCACAGCCGCGTCCAAATCAGGCGGCGGGTGGAGCACTTCACAACACACCTGAGGCGCAACTTTCCAAGTTTCACCAGCACTGACGCGCCGGAGATTAGCGTGGGATGCCTCCAGCCATTGGAGGATGTGGCGTCGGCAAATCGAGCGATCTTTGAGCGATGTATCAAAGATGCAGCCGATGGGAAGTGCCTCCCTTAAGGTCAGAGTTCCGCCAATGTGCGCGGAATCCCCATGCGAAAGTACAAGACCATCTAAACGATTGATCCCATAACGCTGAAACGCCGGTAGTAGGATACTGCGAACCTGAAACTCAGTTCCACAGTCCAGTAGCCAAGTTTGACCGCCCTGTCGCAGCAAAACAGCCCCCCCCTCGCCCATGTCAAAAACAACGAGTTCAGGGAGCGCACTAAACGGCGGAGCGATACTTCGGTGCCCGCCCGGGAGGGCATCAGCCCATTCGATAAAAGTCAGAAGTGCCTCGGCGAAAGTTGCATTTATTTTATTTAAGGTTGGGGTGACGGGGCCGAGAGGCGCACACAACAGAGCCAGGAAACCCAGCGATAGATTCACAAACGCGATTGGCACCGCCACTAGATTTGCGAGTATCGCGACGGGTACGATTTGGTGAAACAAAACGACGCTCCAGGGCAACCCAGCCACCCATGCCACAAGCGACACTGCAACCGCTTCTGCTACATGACGCCACCCCCACAAAACGCGCCGCCGCTTGGTACTCCATAGTTTTTTTGGCAGCAATGGATCCGGCTCCAGGGCTCTACGAAAGCGTGCAGCTAAGGGCCGAACCCCTAGCAACAGCATAAGCACTAGCCCGAAGGACAGCTGGAAGCCGCCTTGAAAAAAAGTGTTCCCATCTGTTAAAAGCAGCAAAAGCGCCGCTGCCCCAAGACTATTCAAGGCGATCGCAGGGCGTTCAATCCATTCGGAGGCGAGTAGCATGCCGCTCATTACCAGCGCCCGCAAACAACTCGGCCCCAGCCCTGTGACGACGCCGTAAGCCGCCAGCACAGGAAGCGCCAGGAAGGAAGCAAGACGCGGCCGCATCCACGCCAACCGTAAAAGCACCGCCAGAAAACCGGCCAACATCGAGAGATTTAACCCACTTACGGCGAACAAATGCAGCGTGCCCGTGTCACGGAACCATAGCCGTGTTTGCTGAAGTGCATCGCCGTGCAACCCTAAAACCATGCTCGAAATCAGAGCATGCGTCTGTGGGCGAGATTCAATCCCTCGCAAAAGTTGGGCAGCAATCGCCTCCCTACCCTTGTTTGCCCAAGTTTGCAGCTCCCAACCCGTGGCAGGGCGCGTCACCCGTGCCTCAGCGGCGTTCATGACCACTGCCTCCGCCCATAAATCCTGTCTTTGATAAAACGCTGCATCATCGAATTGCCCAGGGTTGCGCGCGGGCGAAATCCGTCGAAGCACAGCCCGCAACGAAACCACGTCCCCACACAGCGGCGGCGGGCCTTTCCAGAACACGAGCAGTTCGCTCCCCGGTTGGGCGGACTCAAGCGGAGCAACAGCGTCGACTTTGAGGCGGAATTTACAGTGCTGGACGGAGGAGGGCTGGGCCGAAACCTGAGGAACATCGAGCACTTTCCCGATGAGAGCCACGGACACGGTCTGGTCGGCATCCAGTCGCAGGGCAATGGCGCGAGAAGGAGAGAGGTTGTGTCTCCAGGTGTGAGCCGTCCCCGCAAAGGTAAACACGAGCAGCAGAGCAGACAGGCGAATCGGACGGAAAGCACAATAAACCGCGGTGGCGGTAAGACACCCGAGAACCAGGGGGAGCGAAGGCTCGCCCCAATCCGCTAGGAGCACACCTGCGGCGGCGCAAAAAGCGGCGGTGAGCAGTGGGGCGAGTTGCGTGCGCGCCGGAGGGTGCAATGGATCCATCCCCCAAGGAATCGCAGGGGAAGAGCGCAAAGAGGCATTGCATCGAGCTTACTTTCCAAAGGCAAATAAGTGCGTGCAAAGTCGGGTCTTCAACTGGAAAACGTACGATGATTTTAAGTCCGGAAGCCATGTACACCGTGGAGAAACGCGCCTTTGCCTCTGGGGCGAAGCCGGAAGCCCTGATGGATGAGGCGGGAGGGCTCATGACTGAGGTTGTGCGCCAATTTTGCAAGAGGCCCGGCACCTGCCTTGCCTTTTTTGGTAAAGGGCACAATGGCGGCGACGCCTTGGTGGTGGGCCGCCATCTGACTCAAATGGGCTGGAAAGTCGTTTTGATTCCGGCCTTTCCTGAGACGGACTGGGCCCCTTTGACGACACTCAAGCACAGACAGGCGGGGCTTTGTGAAACTTGGAGCGGCGCTGAACTTGAGCGTTGGCGCCCTACCCCTGGAGAACCCCTGATCGTACTCGACGGCCTGCTGGGAATTGGGGCCACGGGAAATCTGAAAAAACCTATTTTGAGCCAGTGCCGCTACATCAATAAATTGCGCGCATGCACTTCAGCGCAGGTATTTGCGTTAGATGTACCCACCGGACTCAATGGCAGCACCGGTGAGGCGCAACCGGACACCATCATCGCTGATGTGACACTCACAGTCGGGTTCGCAAAGAGCGGCCTGCTCGCTGATGGCGCCGAACGTTGGGTGGGCCGTTTGGCGCTCTTGCCGTTGGAGGCGCTCACGACACAGGTCGACGAGATTGCGCCCCTTGAAATTGCGACGCCCGCCACGCTAGCACCGGTGTGGAAGCGGCGTACGGCCGACATGCACAAGGGCGATTGTGGGCGCGTAACACTGGTCGCTGGAGCCAGAGGCACTATCGGTGCCGCCGCTCTCGCCGCCCGGGGCGCTTTACGGGCTGGTGCAGGCCTAGTGACGCTGTGCGTGCCAGAGTCCATTTACGCTCTCGCGGCGACCATGGTACCTGCGGAATGTATGGTACTTCCCGTTAGGGACTTGCGCGAGGCTCTTGCATTGCGTGCGGATGCACTGGGAATTGGCCCCGGACTGGGCGTCGAACATCCCGAGAGCACCCTTGAGGTCATTGGAGCGTTCAGGGGACCCGCCGTAATCGATGCGGACGCATTAAACGTACTGGCCGCTGGGCGCATGGATGCACTGCTGAGATGCGCGGGTCCCCGTTTGTGTACGCCTCATCCGGGGGAAATGGCGCGCATGGATCCGGCGGGTATTGGACTGGCGAGGCGCGTCTGTGTGGAACGTGCGACCTTGCGCTGGCCGGTGACCTTGCTTTTGAAAGGAGCGCGCACGCTTGTGGGAACGCAGGGGCGCGCTCTAACGTACAACACGACGGGGAACCCGGGGATGGCCTCAGGCGGCATGGGCGATGTGCTCACTGGCGTATGCGCAGCCTTATTAGCGCAGGGGCTCGGATGCCACGAGGCGGCAGTCTTAGGCGCCTGGCTTTGTGGCAGGGCGGCGGAAGCACTAGTGACAGAAGGCAGCCGCAGTCAAGAGTCGTTGCTCGCCTCGGACGTCGCCGACGCTCTGGGCACCGCGTTCAACGCACTTCGGGAACGCGGGCATTGAGCGAGCGAAAGGAGAGCGCGTCAGGCGACGACCGCGAACTCACCGACTTTACGGAACTTGGCGTACCGATTTTCCAAGAGAACATCCATCGGCAATGCAGTCAGTTCGTCCAAATGACGGCTGATCGCTTTGCGCAGATTGTGAACTGCGGCGGTCTGATCTTGATGGGCCCCGCCCAGAGGCTCGGGAATGACCTCATCAATGAGACCTAGCTCCAGCAAATCTGAGCCTGTTAATTTAAGAGCGGCGGCAGCTTCAGGCGCGTGCTTCCGGTGTTTCCACAAAATAGCGGCACAGCCTTCCGGGCTGATTACGGAATAGTAGGAATTCTCGAGCATCAATACCCGATCAGCGACTCCGATGCCTAGGGCACCACCGGATCCCCCCTCTCCGATGACCACTGCGACGGTGGGCGTGCGCAGGCTCATCATCTCTCTTAAGTTCAAGGCGATCGCCTCTGAAATGTGGCGTTCCTCAGCGCCCACCCCCGGGTAAGCTCCGGGGGTATCAATGAGCGAGACAAAAGGCAGCCCAAACTTCTCTCCCAACCGCATAAAGCGCAATGCCTTGCGATAACCCTCAGGATGCGCGCTGCCAAAATTGCGTTTCAGGTTCTCCTTGGTATCACGCCCCTTCTGATGACCGATCACGGTGCACCGGTGTTTTCCGAGGGTAGCGAGTCCGCCGGGCATCGCGGAGTCATCCCCAAATAGCCGGTCTCCATGGAGTTCCACGAAGTCTGTAAAAGACAGCTGCATGTAATCCAACGCAAAAGGGCGGGCGGGGTGACGGGCGATTTGCACCCTTTGCCACGGCGTGAGCCGGGAATAGATAGACTGCCGCGTCTGTTCGAGTTTCTCCTCCAACCGGCGCACTTCAGCATCAATGTTGATGTCACTCGCAGCGGAACTGCTTCTGAGATCAGCCAGTTTCGCTTCCAGATCGAGAACAGGTTTTTCAAACTCGAGGGGCTGCATCTTCATAAAGTCATTTAATGGTGACAGCGTCGTTCTTGCGGAGCAATGCAGACAGTTCGCGAACCGCTTCCGGAGAAACGCCGTATCCCGAGGGCGGTTTGGGCAATGCCTCTCCAGTTTCCTGAGCAACACCGTACAGAGTGTGCCCCGAAGGGACCATTACCACCCACCTGGCAGATTCCCGAAAACCTCTCTCGCCAAAGCTGATACGCTGTCCATCTTTCCAACCAGGCTTATCCTGCACCTTCGCTGTGATGGGCGCCGCCACTCCTTTTTTTGGCGGGCCAATCCGAGCATTCCCCTGCGTCGCCACAATGGGGTACTGCGTAAAAAATTCGCCTCCCCGCAGGACCACAACCTTGGCGGCGGTTCGATCGATGACAGCTGTAAAGTTGGCTGGGACTGAAAAGAGCCTCTGCCCAACGCGTAGATTGGCGTTTTCAAGTCGGTTAATTTCGGCGAGCAGTTCGGGAGAGGTCAGCAGTTTGTGGCTCAGTTTATTGAGCACGTCCCCAGGTTTTACGATGACGACCTGTTTGTCTGGCGTCGCTTTGGGGCACAACAGTAAGGCGGACTGGATCGCGCCCAGTCGCATCCGAGCCTCTTCTGCTTTGGAAGAATCAGGGTAGGCCTCTAAGAATTCTGTGTAAGAACGGCGCGCCGCGAGCGGATCGCCCACGCTCTCGACTTGAAGGCACTTTTGGTACTCCGCGACGGTTGGATCCGTAAATGCAGGAAGCGCCGGTGCGGGAGAGCTTTGGTCCTGCTGAAGCTCGATCTCGGGGTGAATGTACAACAAGTACGTGTAGTACCCGCCGCCACCGAATACTACAGCGGTTAACAGCAGGACAAACAGGCCTTTGAGAAATCCAGTCACAGCCGCGTCAGATCCTTGCGCAACCTAGATCAGGCCGCGTCTTCGAAAGTCGCCCATGTTCCCGCCGGAAGACTCCTGGATCATGTCGGAAGCAAATTTCAAGAGGCTCACCTCCCAGCCCTCGTCCACCCCTTGGATAATAGCGCTTAGGGGATCCTCGGCATAATCAATCTGATCCTTGAGCCGCTGCACGACTTCCTCTACGGAGTTGTGCACCACATAATCGACGACGTCCGTTTTGCGGAACTGGAACCCGTATTTAAGTACGGCCAAATGGCTGGCGTTGTCTTGGAGCCAGCTCATAAAACGCTCCGCTCGCTCTCCAAACCCCTCCAACATCAGACGTTGCAGATGCCCCGGAGCGATGATCTGCGGTCGCTCCGCGTGCAACCGACCGTCCCTCACCCTGACCTGACCCACCGAGTCCATTAACTCGGTGACCAGATAAAAGCGGAACGTAGTAGTCCCAAACGTATCAATGCGCCGCTCGGGAGCATGGATCACCTGGGTGTTTTCGATGGCGTATTGAAAGGATGCTGCGTCGAGCATGGCCGTGGGTTTAATGTAGTCCACAAGGACGGGATAGCAAATGGGAACCGCCACATTCGAGGGTCAGGTGCGCGCTCCCCATGCCTCCTCAATCTACCCAGAGGCCCATGTCACATCGGTGCACATCAGTGCCCAGCGACCTCCTTCAAATCCGCCTCCGCCATGATCTTCACAAGCTCGCTGAACTTCGTCTTCGGTTTCCATCCCAGCTTGGCCTCCGCCTTGGCCGGATTTCCAATCAGAAGCTCCACTTCCGTGGGACGATAATATCTGGGGTCAATCGCCACCACGACCCGCCCCGTGCTGACGTCGATGCCCACCTCGCGCTCACCCTCGCCTTCAAAGCGAAGCGGCATTCCAATGTGCGCAAACGTCCACTCCACGAATTCGCGTACCGTATGCATCTCATTTGTCGCCAGCACGTAATCGTCTGGAACTTCCTGCTGCAGCATCCGCCACATACCCTCCGTGTATTCAGGGGCATAACCCCAGTCCCGCTTGGCATTCATGTTCCCGAGCAGCAACTGGTCCTGTAACCCGTGCTTGATCCGAGCCGCTGCGATCGTGATTTTGCGTGTCACAAACGTCGCACCACGCCGGGGCGACTCGTGGTTGAACAGAATCCCATTGGAAGCATGGATGCCGTACGCTTCCCGGTAGTTTACAACCATCCAGTAGCCGTAGATCTTCGCGACTCCATAGGGCGAACGCGGATAAAACGGGGTATTCTCGTCCTGGGGCACGGCCTGTACTTTCCCGTACAGCTCGCTGGTAGACGCCTGGTAAAAGCGCGTCTTATCCCGCAGCCCCACCTCCTTAATCGCGTCCAAAAACCGCAGCGTGCCTAGGGCATCCACTTCCGAAGTATACTCTGGCACATCGAAGGAAACCTTCACATGGCTCTGGGCCGCAAGATTATACACTTCGTCGGGAGCGGTTCGCTCTAGAATGCGATTCAGATTGCTGGAATCCGTCAAATCGCCGTAGTGCAAGAAGAGTCGGGACCCGTGGATGGCGGGGTCATTGTACAGATGATCAATACGCCCTGTGTTAAAGGAGGAACTGCGGCGGATCATGCCGTGGATGGTGTAGCCCTTCTCGATCAACTGTTCTGCGAGGTAAGACCCGTCCTGGCCGGTGATACCGGTAATAAGCGCAACTTTCATGCCCCATTATCTAGCAAGAAGCCTTGGGACTGCAAAACACGCAAATGCGGCTTTTTAGGGATCACATCGACAAGCATCGGGACGGAGTTCCGAGAAGCGGCTCGTGTCCCGCGTTCGTTGGTGCACTTGCTTTTGGATGCATCGAATTTTATAAATAGTAATCATCTCGCATCATTACCGTATTGACGTCCGTCTTTCGTATACTTCTTGTGTGCTCTTGTTTATGCCAACCAAGAAAATAACACCCAAAAACGGCGCCGCAGTCACTCCTCGCTACGGATGGCTCCCTGATCTACCCGATCACCGAGATCACATTTTTGGTGCCGCCCTCGCCGAGCTTACGAAACTTCCCGACAAAGTAGATCTTCGGAGCGAGTGCCCAGCGGTTTACGACCAAGGTGATCTTGGAAGTTGCACCGCCAATGCGATTGGTGCCGCGCTAGAGTTTGATCTTCTTAAACAAAATCTCCCAGAATTCACTCCCTCGCGACTCTTTATTTACTACAATGAACGCGCGATCGAACATACCACCGCGTCCGACTCGGGCGCACAGATTAGAGATGGGATTAAAAGTGTCGCAAAACAGGGGGTTTGTTCGGAAGCAGATTGGCCTTATGACATTACTAAATTTGCGATAAAGCCACCGACTAAAGTGTATACAGACGCCCTCAACAATCAGGCACTGACCTACCAGCGAGTCAGTCGGAGCCTATCTCAAATGCGGGGCTGCTTAGCGGCCGGTTTTCCATTTATCCTAGGGTTCACGGTGTACACGGCCTTCGAGAGCAAAGCGGTTTCCACCTCGGGAATCCTGAATTTGCCTGGCCCGAAAGAAAAAGTGTTGGGGGGCCATGCCGTGCTGGCGGTGGGTTATGACGATCAAGCGCAACGGTTCATTGTGCGTAACTCTTGGGGAATACACTGGGGATTTTCAGGGAAAGGAAAACTTATTTTTGACGGACAGATGACAGCCGACATGAACGAGGAGAAAATGAAAAATGCCG
>CAIWVL010000260.1 GCA_903916085.1 uncultured Spartobacteria bacterium | reverse complement strand
GTTGTACACGTTGTAGCCGGTGATTGCGGGAGCATTACCTGCCAAAGTCGCAGCCGTCCACTTGACGCTGGCCACTGTCGCGCTGCTGGCTGTGACCGATACAGCGGTCGGCGCGGTTGGCACCGTGTCGCTGAGGGCAACTGCCGTGCTGGCCACCGAGCTACCTACCGCATTCACCGCTTTGACCGTGAAGCTGTAGCTGGTGCCTGCCACCGTGCTTGCAGCGTAAGTCGTACCTGTGACCGTTGCGACCAATGTGCCATTGTTGTACACCTGGTAGCCCGTGATGGCCGGTGCACCTGCGGTCACCGTGGCTGCAGTCCAGGTGAGGTTGGCCGTGGTCGCGGAAGTTGCTACTGCGGTCAGCGTGCTGGGCGCCGTTGGCACGGTGTTGACCACCGTGGTGCTGGTGCCAGCAGCCGACAGACCGGCCAGATTGACCGCCTTGACGTTGAACGCGTAGCTGCTACCGACCGCCGTTGTCGCCGCGTAGCTGCTCGCTGTTGCAGCCATCGGCGTGGCGTTCAACAGCGTCGTGCCGTTGTACACGTTGTAGCCGGTGATGGCCGGTGCATTGGCAGCCACCGTCGCTTGCGTCCAGGACACTGTGGTCGAAGTCGGGCTGGCATAGGTGGCAGTGGGTGCTGCAACCGTCGTCGGCACGGTGTTCGACATCACGATGGCGTTCGATGCGGCCGACAATCCAGCCAGATTCACCGCCTCAGTTCCCAACATCTGCGCGAGGGTCACGTGAAACTCGTCGCAGGACATGAGTCCATTTTTCTCCAGAACGCGAGCCAGAGACAAGCCCGTTTGACTCACCTCAAACGCCACATCATCAACTGTTTCCTCAGGAATCAACCCCTGCTCAACCAACATCTGTAGTACGAGAGAAATGTTCATCGCCGTGTTTGTAAATTGCGCTTAACTACCCCCCCTACTCTTTGTCCCCCATGGTGACACTAATCACCTCCTCAGCCGTCGTCATTCCCGAGAGCACCTTACGAATGCCATCTTCGCGTAAGGTGCGCATCCCCATCTCCCGCGCACGCTTGCGAAGTTGAAGCGTGGTACTGCGTTCGTTGATCATCCGGCGCACCTCGTCGTCCACTAGGAAAAACTCGAAAATACCGGCTCGGCCTTTGTAGCCGCCGTTGCGACAAACCTCGCACCCCTTGCCATGAGCGACACTCGCACTGGCTAGCTGCATCGGGTCAATACCCAGAGCTCGCATGTCTGAAGGCAGAAGCTCTGCGGGTTCCTTACATTTCACACAAATTTTCCGCACGAGCCGCTGCGCCACCACGGCGCGCACGGCTGAAGACACAAGAAACGGTTGTACGCCGATATCCACGAGTCGCGCCACCGCTCCGGGCGCGTCGTTGGTGTGAAGCGTGGAAAACACCAAATGCCCCGTGAGCGAGGCGTTGATCGCAATGTTGGCCGTGTCCGCATCACGAATTTCCCCCACCATGATAATGTTCGGAGCCTGACGCAGCATCGAACGCAGGGCGGCCGGGAACGTCATCCCGATTTCGTTATTCACCTGCACCTGATTGATCCCAGCCATCTGATACTCCACGGGATCCTCCACCGTGATCAGCTTTTTATCGGGTCGGTTGATGTAATTCAGACACGCGTACAGCGTCGTTGTTTTGCCCGAACCCGTCGGCCCCGTTACCAGCAAGATCCCGTCGGGCAATGTGATCAGCTTTTCAAAAATCGCTTGGTCATCCGACAAAAAGCCCAACTGTGGCAACCCCAATTGCAGTGCCGACTTATCCAAAATACGCATAACCACACTCTCCCCATGCGTCGTGGGCACCGTCGATACACGCAAATCCACCTGCCGATTCCCCACCGTGACCTGAATACGACCATCCTGCGGCATGCGCTTCTCCGCAATCGACATGGTCCCCGACATAATCTTCAAACGGGAAACAATCGCGGACTGCAACCGCTTGGGCGGGCTCTGCATTTCCTGCAACACACCATCCACACGGAACCGCACCCGAAACGTCCGATCCATCGGCTCCAAATGAATGTCGCTGGCCCGCATCGTATACGCCTCCATCAGGAGCGAAGTCACCATGCGAATGATCGGCCCGTCGCCGGTCTCGCCTTCCCCTGCCTCGATCTCGTAAGGATTCGCCACTGCAGGGCCGGCAGGATCGTTCCCCACCCCATACCACTTGAAGAGCGCCTCCCGGATCGCACCCGGTGTTCCGCACACAAACTCAGGCGAGCTGCCCAGCATGTGCGAGAGACTGTCGAAAGTATCGAAGTCCAAGGGGTTGGACACCGCGACGACCAGACCGCCTTCCGTGTGCGCTACGGGCACCACCTTGAAGCGCTCGGCAAGTTCGCGAGGCAATTCGGCGATCACGCCCTCTGAAACCTGGAGGCTACTCACGTCCACAAACTCCATGGAAGAATGCGCCGCCAACGCGCGCATGTAGTCCTCTTCACTGAGCTTACCCTCCTCAATGAGGCTATCGACTACCCCTCCGTAAGGGTGAGCAGCCCGCGCCTCTGCCGCCTGGCTGTGCGTGACAAGCCCGCTATCCAGCAGGATCTCGAGAATAAATTCCTGATTGACGCTCACGTGACCGGTTCTGGGGAGTTAAGTGGAGGGAAAGTGTGCCTACGACGTCCAAACGCCGCGAAGACTGCGCGTCCTAGCAAAACCCGCGCATTCCCCTGAGCGCACTGCCGAATTCTCAGGAGATAAACCACGAAAGGATCTAAGCAACCTCCGCCCCAGAAGTCAAAAGATGTCACCCCTTCGTTTCGTATTCACCTCAGTCCATCTCCAAAACCAGCCCGTCATGGGCCACCCGCACGCCCCGAGGCAGGCGTGCCTCCAAGTCTGAGTGCAAATGATCGTGACAAAGATGCGTCAGCCAAGCCTCCCCCGGCTCAATCCGTGCAATGGATTCAAGTGCCTCTCCCACACTTAAGTGCGTGGGATGCGGACGCTCTCGAAGTGCGTCAATTACCAAATGCCGCACGCCTGCCACCTGCCGCTCCACATCCAGGGGAACGGTCTTACAATCGGTCAAATAAGCAAACCAAGGCTGCCCATCGACCTTCATGAGGTAACCCAGGGAAATCGTCCGCCCATGGGGCAATTCCAGCGGAGTGATCGAAACATTCCCGAGCTTAAACTCGCCGCGTACCACGATCGGCTCGGGGTGCAGGTAACCGGGGGAACGCTTTGGGGGATGGAAAGCGAAGGAAAACACTTGAGCCAATTGCTCCAGGGTGTCCGCAGAGCCGTACACGGGCAACGTGTTGCCGTGGCGACAGAAAGGACGGAGGTCATCAAACCCCATAATGTGATCGGCGTGGGCGTGCGTAATGAGAACGGCATCGACTTGGCGCACCTTTTCGCGCAAGCACTGGGTTCGAAAATCAGCGCCCGTATCCACTACCCAGCACAAATCCGGGGTTTGGATGTAGAGCGAACAGCGGGTACGCGTATCGCGGATGTCTGGGGACGTACAAACCTCACAATCGCAGCCGAGGCGAGGCACCCCTTGTGAGGTGCCAGTGCCCAAAAAAGTGACGCGCAATCTAGCCATGAGGGGAACAACATAGCCGGTCGGTCTGCGTATGTCGAATTTTGCCCAACCGGATGGCAGCGTAAAAACTTCCCATTGACTCCCAGGTCGTGCCCCGCTTTAGTCTTCTGCTCTGGCAACGGCGGGGTCGCCAAGTGGTAAGGCCGAGGTCTGCAAAACCTCTACCGCGGGTTCGATTCCCGCCCCCGCCTCCAGATTAGTTTGGAAGAGCTTATGCGATCACCTGAAAATTCGGGCGAGGCTTGGGATTGATTCTCTGAGAAAAGAGTACGGGACTGCGCCAAAGTTTTGGGGTGGGTTCTTTTGGGGTGGGTTCTAGTGTCAACAAATCCCATCGAAAATTAGCCCATTCCAAAATAGAGCACATCAACTTCCTTGTTAAGAACGCCTAAATTAACTTAAAAAAGGGGGCTCACGCGGAGGCGCAGAGGTCGCGGGGAAATTACGGAATAACCTTCTAAATCTGGTTTTATAAAAGTTCCGCCTTCTCTGCATCTCCGCGTGAGGTCGCTTTTTTTAGGCGCTCTAAGGAGTCTCCGAAATGTGGCGGCGATGATCATGAAGCAGTGACCTTCCCCCCGCAAAGACTGCCAACGCCCTCAAACCCGACTCAACTAATCAGCAACAATCGAGGAGGATCCCCAGGACGCGTCTCAGGCGCACGGTGAATGCACGGTGGCACCGGACTCCCCGGATACTCCACTCCAATGCGCCACAAATTATACAATCCAAACGAATAGTAGGGACGAGCGCCGACCACTGGAGCGTAGTGCAGGTCAAAACAGTTCTCGTTGAGAAACTCTTCGAAATTGGCATCGTCAAGGCCCCCATGAAGAGCAAGCAACTGAGCGCGTATTTCGGGAATGTCTACCCGGCGCACAGCATCTTCATTGCGAAGGCCTTCGCTCGAAGGACCAAGGTAGGTGCACAGGTAAGTGTCCATCTGTTCGGTCGCGCTATCCGCGTGGAATGAATACACGTCCGTAGCAACGGGGCCGTCCCCGGATTCCCGCTCATACCCGTTGATGCAGTCGAGCAGTGGCGCAAGATCCATTTCACGCAGAAGCTGTTGGTCCGCAAGCAACACCTCAATTGCAACCCGCCCTGCCTCGGTGCTTTTGAGGCTCCTGAGTTGTTCGTCCTCAATCGTCGTAATGCCAGGCCCTGTCGCAAGAAGCCGCGCCACCGCTGCGAAGTCACCAGGAAGGCTTCGCGTCCAACAGGCCGCGTTCACTCCGTCCTCAAAACGAACACTCACCAGCTCCTCAAAGCTGCTCACCCTTTTGATCCGGTAATAATCAGGAACCGCAAACACCGCTAGGACTTGGGCTGGGTTGACGCTGCCAACAAACGCTCGAAGAACGCAACTGCCTTGGGATTTTCTCCCATTTCCTGAGCCACTTCGATCCAGTCTTCCTGAAACTCATCGTCATCGGACAACTCAACAAACTGGTCATCAATCAGGGAATACAGAAGTGACGCGGGGGATACCCCTGCCCGTTTCGCAAGTGCCAACAGAAGATCAAAGTGCTCCATGCGCTCTTGTAGCATCATCGGGATGGAGGGGGCAGAAATAATGTGACCCACCTCCATCGGGGCTAGTAAGCCTCGCGGTTATCGGTAAACCACGGCGTTTGGCGGGATGCGATCTGTGACAGTCAATGCGTCCTAACCGCAATTACTGGAGACTGTTCAACCGGTTGACGGAGGTTGTCCCGGGTTGAAATTAGCGGGCTAGCCCACTTTTCTGCCGAAGCGCTCACCCCACTGCCCCAGGCCCGAGGATTGCGTTGCCTACGCGCTGACTCCTGATTTTTCACGCAGGTAATCCCGGGCATTCCTGGAGAAAGGAACCTGCCATGGCTCGTCGTAACCAACCCAGCTCTGCTACATCACAAAACATCTGTCCCACAACGTTTTTCACTTTTTGGCGTTTATTTTGTAAAAGCACTCTGGAAGGAACCACTGCCGTACGGTTAACCGTTGACCGGTATGAACCTGTATTTTCTAAGTTTGACGGAATGAGACTTCAGTGTACGAGCGTGAACGCCAAAGGAGGCGAAATGTGGGTCGATTCCCGCCCTCGACGCCAGATTGACTCGCAGGGAGCTTACGCTTCCGTGCGTTATTGGACATTCCCTCCTCGCCGGAATCCGATCCTTCTCTAAGCTTATTTCTCAGCTTATGATCCGTCGCGTTTTAGTCTGCCTGTTGGCCTTCGCAAGTCTCGCCTTCGCACAAGCCCCGAGTCCTGAACATGGTGGCGAGCGCAAAAAAGACCTGGCTCTCGCCCCAATCGAGGACGTCGCAGGCCTGCCGCGCGTGCTCCTTATTGGAGACTCAATCTCCATCGGTTACACGCTTCCCACCCGCAAAGCGCTCGAAGGCATCGCAAACGTCCACCGCATTCCGGCGAATGGCAGCTCCACTGATGCAGCCGTGCAGAATCTAGAGCGCTGGCTTGCCCCGGACGATTCGGGCAAAAAGTGGGATGTGATTCATTTCAATTGGGGTCTGCACGACCTCAAGCATTGGCAGGACAACAAACTCGACCTCGAAGGAGCCCAGGTAAACCCGCTTCCAGAGTACGAAAAGAATCTGCGCGAGATTATCATTAAGCTGAAAGCCACAGGAGCAAAACTCATCTTCGCCACCACAACGCCCGTCCCGGAGGGCAGTGCCGGCCGCATCGCCAGAGACGAACTAGCCTACAATGAAGCTGCGGTGCGCGTGATGAACGAGAGCCATGTCAGCGTGGACAACCTGCACGCGATCGTCGCCGCCCGACCGGAATTGCAGCAGAAAAACAACGTTCACTTTAGCGACGAAGGCTACCAAGTTCTCGCGACGCAGGTGGCTGCGGAAATCAAGAAAGCCCTTGGGAAATAAGCAGACTTCCCCTCCACCGTCACTGAATCGACATAGATAACTTTCAGCCCAGTCAACATATCACCCAATGAAAGCTCTTTTCTACCTCGGACTCATTTTCACCAGCACATTCGCGCTGGCACAAACCATACCAGAAAGCGGTGATGTCTCTGACGTACGAGTCATTCGTCGGGTTGAGCAGCACTCCGGTGCATCATTGCTGTGGGAACCTTACATTGCCCAGTGGAAGGAAAAGCATCTGGTAGTCGCGTTTGGGGCGGGTATTCCTGGGAAAACAGACATGGGCGACATTTTCGCCTGCGTTTCAACAGATGACGGCGACAAGTGGAGCGAGCCTGTACCCGTATTCGACCACAACCAGCGCCAAGGCGCGTTGCAATTTGCGTACGCAAATGCGGTGCTCTATAAGGCACCGGGACAGGACATTATGTGGTGCTTCGCGATGCGATGTCCCATGAATTATCAGCACAGCGAAGACTCGCAGTTGGTGGCAGCCTACACAGGTGATGGGGGCCGCTCTTGGATACCAGTGGAGTTGGCAATGCATTATACGCAGCCGCTTGTCATTGTTGCTGGAATTCAACGCATCGAGGAAAATGGTCAGCAAAGGTTCTTATTACCAGCACAACGAAATACGCGTCGCAACGATCCGCGAGGGATTCGGGAACAATTTGTGCTTAGCAGCACAAGCTTATTAGACTGGAAACTTGCCGCATACATTCCTCAGGAAGAAAGCAACCGCATCTTTCTGCATGAAGGCAATCTAGCTTTTGGCGACTCAGAGAACGAACTAAAGATTGTCATGCGTACCGCTCGTCAAGACGATGTTAAAGATGGCCTTCCCATAGATCCACCACGTGCATTTTCTAGCGTGAGTAAAGATGGTGGCCGCACTTGGAGCATCGCAAAAGAGGAACCAGATCTCTGGAACAGCGTGGCAAAAGGTTTTTTCGGATCAGCATCACATGGAACGCACGTTTACGTGTACAACGATGGTCCTGCGTGGAGTCGCATGGCACTTCGGTATAAAATTCAGCAAGCAGGTGGCGCATGGGGTGAAGAGCGGACCTTTTTTGATGCAGGCACTCACAACTCCTATCCGACTCTGATCGAAGTTGCGCCCGGTGAATTTCGGGCAGTATGGGATAGTGGAACTCAAACCCGCCACCGCACGCACATTCGTTTCGGGAAGTTCCACCTCGATACACACTAATTTCCTTCAATCTAGTGCCCACTGCGCCAAGACATCGAGCGCGAGCCGCAGGACTAGGGCGGCTCAAATTGTGTTGTATCGATGAACCGTAAGGTTCGTGCTTTTTTCTATGCCCGTGGAATAAGGCGAGTGATCGAAAGGAAAATTGTCTGAAACCCGATGTTCGATTATCTCCACTAAATAGCCACCCCCAACTAGCGTTATAGATTACTCTAGAAATCGTGTTTGGAAACCTAGAAAACACTTCTGGGGACACAAAAAACTATTACAGTCCATGTCCTACGAAGTAATTATGTTTCTGAAACGAGCAAACATGCCCTCCTCCAAAAAATGGGAGACGGCGATCACTGAGGCAGGCTTCCCTGTTAAACTTTATCCAGATTTCGATGTAGAGTTACACACTGGTTTTCTTTCTTGCAATGTCCAAGGCGAAATTTCCGGCTTTGAATATAACAGTGCAAACACTGATGATAGCGAGTTAAACGAGCTT
>CAIWVL010000259.1 GCA_903916085.1 uncultured Spartobacteria bacterium | reverse complement strand
TCAACCTGCCTGCCCATCAGTTGCCACTAGCGCTTTGGATTGAAAGCGAGCGCATGCTCCATCCGCGCATTGATGAGGCTGGAGTAGAAACCCAGCGGGCCGTGGTGAAGGAAGAAAGACGGCGCTCTTACGACAACCAGCCCTACGGCAGCCTGTTCGAGGAATTGTCCTCTCTTGTCTTTGAAGGCACTCCTTACCAGTGGGTTCCCATTGGCTCGTTCCAGTACATCGATCAGGCCAAGATCGAAGAGTTCCGGGCTTTTCACCAAACCTTTTACCGACCAGAAAACGCCACACTCGTCGTTGCAGGTGATTTCCAAGGATCTGATACGAGAAAGCTCGTTGAAGACTATTTTGGCTCCATCCCAAATGGGGAACCCATTCCAAGGCCGACCTTTGAGTGGAATCTAGATGTGCAGGGCAAATCCAAGGATGTGCTCAAGAAGAACACGCCGCTGCCCGCCCTCGTCCAGGCATGGCGCGCGCCAGCGGAGACTGATTCGGACGCTTATCCGCTAGAAATGCTTTCCCACATCTTGGGCGAAGGCCGTTCCTCCCGGCTGTACCAAAGCCTTGTGGAGAAGAAAGGGGTCGCCATGAGTGTGAGCCCTTACTGCTATCTCTTGGAAAAAACGGGGATGCTGGCCATTTCGGTCACCGGCCAGTCTGGCTCAACGCTGGAGGAATTGGACCAAGCCTTGACCGAGGAAATTCAAGGCGTTGTCGCTAACGGCGTTACCGAAGAGGAGTTTCAAAAGGCACGAAACGCCATGGAAAGCCAATTCGCACAATCGGGCGGGACGATGTCTGACCGAGCTAGGTCGCTAGCGCACTATTCCATGTTCTTCGGAGACACGAGCCTCATCAATACCGAGCTAGAGCGCTACCTAGCCGTAAAGCGGGAAGATCTCCAGCGCGTGGCTCAAAAGTACTTCACGCCCAAGGGCAAATTCGTGCTTCGCTATCCTACGCCGGAGTCCAAGTAAGGCTTACCGCCCTCCCAACCCGGCACTCCTGTTTCACTCGGTAAACGCCCTGTTTATGCGCTCCCCTTCCCTTTCCCGCACCAACGCATTCCTCTCCCAGGCCGGCCTGTGCGCCGCCCTGCTCGCCTGCCTTAATCCCACCATGAACGCTGCTGTGGATCGCTCTCAGAAACCAGAACCCGGCCCAGCCCCAGCCGCCTCCTTCCCCGAGTTCAAGGACTTCACCCTTCCCAACGGGCTCCGCGTCTTCTTCATTCCCGACGAGCGGCGCCCCATGGTGACCTTTCGGCTCGTGGTAAAATCCGGTGCCTCCGCCGATAACGCCAAACCCGGAACCGCCGCCCTTACCGCTAACTTGCTCAACCGGGGCACGAACTCCCGCTCTGCTGAAGCCTTCGCCAAGGAAGCTGATTACCTCGGCTCCCGCGTTGAGGCGGCCGCCGGTCCTGACTCCATCTCCCTCATTGCCAGTTCGCTTAACAAGTACACAGGCCAGCTCTTGGACCTCATGTCCGACGCAGCGCGCAACCCCGTGTTTTCTGAAGATCAACTCAACAAGGCGCGCAAGATCACGCTCTCGAACCTCGAAGCACAAAAGCAACAGCCCGAGGCGCTGCTCGCGAAGATGGTCTCCAAGGTGGTGTACGGCACCCATCCATACGGCAGGACCGTTACTCCTGAGAGCGTGCAAGCCATTGACAGAGAAGATCTCGTGAAGTTTCACGAAGATCATTTCCGCCCCCGCAATGCCACGCTGGCCGTGGTCGGCGACATTACCTTCGAACAAGCACTGCCGCTGATTGAACAGGCGTTTGGCTCTTGGGAAAAGGATGCCGTGCCAGAAATGCACGAGGACCCGCTTCCCGAAATCAAGGGACGCAAAGTCTACCTTGTGGACCGCCCAGGTTCCGTCCAGAGCAACATCGCCGTGTGCAGCCGTGGACCTCGCCGGAACACACCCGATTTGCCCGAGGTACTCGTGCTCAACTCCACCCTAGGCGGTGGCTTCTCAGGACGACTCTTCCAGAACTTGCGCGAAGCCCACGGCTGGACTTACGGCGCCTACTCCGCCTTCGATCCGCGCCGGGACGCAGGCTCCTTTGAGGCTTCCGCGGCCACACGCAATGAAGTCACCGCCCCCGCAGTCACCGAGATTCTCAATGAGATCAGTCGGATCTGCAAAGAGCCAGTGCCTGAAAAAGAACTCGCCCTGCAACGGGAGTACAACGTAGGCAACTATTTCCTCAGCCTCGAGAAGAGCGAACGCACAGTTCAGCGCGTCCAGGACATTGATCTGTACGGGTTGCCTGCTGACTTCTATAAAACCTACGCGTCGCGTATGGGCGGCGTGACTCCAGCTCTTATGCAGGCCACGGCCCAAACCCATCTGAACGCGGACAACGTCTGCATCGTAGTCGTGGGCGAGGCAAAAGAGATCCAGGCTGCCCTGGAAACGATCGGCCCCGTGAGCGTCTTCGATACGGACCTCAACCCAAAGCCGTAGCCCCGCACAAAGGGCGACCTTCGCCAGTGGTGGGGCCCTCTGCTCAGCTACTCAACGGCAGGAACGCCGCCCCTTTCCTGCTTCAACATTGCTTCCACACTCTTCATCCTGCACCCCTTTATGAGTCGAAAAATCCGTTACGGAATGGTTGGCGGTGGCCGCGGTGCCTTCATTGGCGCGGTCCACCGAATTGCAGCAAACATTGATGGCCAAATCGAACTGGTCTGCGGCGCATTCTCCTCGGACCCCGAAAAGTCCAAGGCTTCAGGTGCCGACTTCTTCCTGGATCCGGCGCGTTGCTATGGATCGTTTGAAGAAATGATCCACGCAGAGAAGGCCCTTCCCGCAGACAAACGGATGGACTTCCTCTCCATCGTGACTCCCAACCACATGCACTTCGCACCCGCGAAGCTCGCTTTGGAAAACGGGTTCCACGTGTTGTCCGACAAACCCGCCACCTTCAACCTGGCCGAGGCCCGTGAACTCTCGGGGATCGTCCATCGCACAGGCCAACTGTACGGACTCACTCATAACTACACAGGCTACCCCTTGGTGAAGCAGGCCCGTGAAATGGTGCACGAAGGTCTGCTAGGCAAGATCAGGAAGGTAGTCGTGGAGTATCCTCAGGGCTGGCTAGCAACCCGACTCGAAGCAAGCGGCCAACAACAGGCAGCCTGGCGTACCGACCCAGCACGCTCTGGTGCAGCAGGTTGCGTGGGCGACATCGGTACACATGCCGAAAACCTCGCCGAATACATCACCGGCCTCAAAATCCACGAACTCGCCGCAGATCTCACGGCCTTCGTGGAAGGACGTCAGCTTGATGATGACGCCAACATTCTTCTGCGTTTTGAAGGCGGCGCAAAGGGCGTGCTCCATTGCTCCCAAATCAGTGTGGGCGAGGAAAACAACCTCAACATCCGCGTGTACGGTGAAAAGGGCGGCCTCGAATGGCACCAGAATGAACCCAACACGCTTCTGGTGAAGTCTCTGGACAAGCCCACGCAAGTCTTGCGCACGGCTAACGGCTATCTAGGCGCAGCGGCGGCGGCGAATTCGCGCACCCCGGCGGCGCATCCCGAGGGTTATCTGGAAGCATTTGCAAACATCTACCGCAATTTTGCCGGTCACATCCGTGCCAAACTCGCTGGGGTAGAGCCTGAGCCTTTGGTGTTAGATTACCCCAAGATCGAAGACGGAGTGCGCGGCATGGCGTTCATTGAAGCGGTGGTTGCTTCGAGCAAACACAACGCGGCGTGGACAAAGATCCCGACTGAGGCGTAGAGCCCCATCGTAAGCCGACCACTAAGCTCAGAAGGAACTCCACTCCGAGTTCCTTCTGAGAGCTTCGTCTATTTTTCCCAAGGCAGCGGCAGCTCAAAGGGACAAAGGGACACTAGCGGCACGCATTGACGGAGTGCGTCGGTGCGCATGCATTGATCCGGTGGTATCGCTGACGCTCGAACACCGGCCACCTGCTATGAACCCTCCGGGTTCGCGCCTGATAGAATAGACAGATCTCCTTGAACCCGAAGGGTTCCCGGCGGGTAGCCGGTGGTTGAGCGAAGCGACACCACCGGAACACACGCCTACAAGGGCCGCACCCCGGCAGGGGTGCCAGCGACGGATTCAGGCACGATGCCCTCGTCTGGGCATCGTGATTCCAAACACAGTCGGGCTAATCCGCTCATACCACGGCATCAGTTAACCTAAATACGACGATGAATGCATGCTAGATTGGACACAATGCCTTACTATAAAGCGGCCTATAGCTTGAGAAGCCGTCGCTTCAGGCTCACCCGGTGGGTGAGTTCAATTTTCCTGTCGACCAGCTCACATCCGCATGGCCAGTACCGACCTGCTGACCTTTCTTCTATTGCCGTTTTTAGACTAAAGGTTTTCTTCAAGAACAAGATGGAGGCATTCAACAGGAGGGCGGACTTTCCAGTCCGCCTGTCTGGACAAGACGCGGGTTGGGAAACCCGCGCTCCGTTCAAAAACTGCGCACCCGCGCGGAGAGCACACGCACCTCTTCGCCCGTCGGTGTCCACTCACGCACGTCGCCGGACCAGTCGCCAACCAGAGGGTTTTGGGCGCTCGTGAATCCGACGCGAAAGGCTGCGGTATCGCAATTCTTGAACTTAGCAATCCTCTTACCTCCTTCCTCCCAGAGGCTTGCAGTGGCATCCTGCCCGCCGGTGAGCACACTGCCTTCGCGACTGTAAGCGATGCTGAGGCAACCGCCCTCATGCGCTGCCCACTTACCCACGAGACGGACACTTTCGGGGTCGTAGAGAAGCGCCTGACCGTCGCCACAGGCCGCTGCAAGGGAGCGGGCATCGCTACGCCACGCTAGTTGATTCACCGCATCCGTCGCACCCGCTAGAAGACGTGGATTTTCTCCGGTGGCGGCGTCCGTGATAAAAATCCCGCCTGCGCGGTCTGCACTGGCGAGGTGTTTGCCATCAGGCGAAAATTCGAGGCTCGTAATGAAGTCGGCATGTTTCTTCATGGTCCAGACGAGGGCGCCATCAGCCACTCGATAAACGCGCACGAGCTTTTCGGGACCAGCGGTGGCAACGAGGCTTTGATCGGGGCTCAGATCCGCGGCGAGCACGACATCGAAGTCGTCCCCAACCGTTGTAAGCGGCTTTCCCGTCTTGAGTTCGATGAGCTGCACTTTGCCTGAAGAGGTAGGCCGTCCACCGCCTATGAGAAGCACTTGTCCATTGCGACTAAATCGCAACACGCGAACTTCGCCGGCGGCGAAGGGCAGTGCGCCGATGCGATGTCCGTCGGAGAGGTCGTGGAGCACAGTTTCGCCTTGGCCACCCACGGCGATGATGGGTGCCCAAGGATTTGCGGCGAGAGCCATCACTGGAAGGGCTCGTAGGAGCTGAGGCGCATCGGTTCGCGGAGGCAAACTCCGAATGAATGCGGGCGGTGTGGTCGGTGCGCCTAGTGTGGCCGTATCCACGGTGAGTTGCACCACGGCACGGGTCTCCCTAGCGCGCCCGCTGGCATTGGGCTTGAGTCCACCCTCGATCCACAGCTTGAACGAAGCAAGGATGTGCGGTGGGAGCTTGTCCTGCTCGGGAGGCATTGCCTCTTCGCTGCCGATGTGGGCGATCGCACGGAATAAAGGGCTATTTTCCGCAAGACCAGAAGTGACGGAAGGACCTGCAGAGCCGCCTTTCTCCAGTGCCTCCAAAGTCGTGACATCCAGCCCGCCACGGGTTTTCCCGGGGCGATGGCAGTTCGCGCAATGCTCCCGCAAGAGCGGCAGAATGTGGTCTTCAAAATTGCGTGGTTCGGCGGCAAACGCGGGGACCATGCAGAGCGAAGCAAGGCTGAAAAAGGTGGCGACTAGTCTCATGCGTGCTCAGTGGTTGAAGAGGAATTCGTTTGAATTCAACACGGCCCAAAAGATGTCCTGTAGCGCCACCCCGGGACCGCCGGCGTGCGTCCGGAGCGTTTCGGCGAAGGCGGCGTTTTCTAAGTCAGAGGGCAACCGTGAAAGACTGGTGAGATAGAGACTGCGGATGACTTTCGCAGGGTCTTTATCCTCAGCTTCCCACGTCTTTAGGCTCTTGCCGCGCTCAATACAACGGGTGATGTTGCTTCCGTTGATAAGACTGAGCGCTTGAGAAAGCGTGGGCTGCGCTTTGACCTCACAGGTGCACGGCGTCTCGCGCTTGGAGCGGCCAAAGGTGGACAGGAACGTTGTGCTGATGCCGCCATCGCCTATCTGCACCGCTCGGGTGCCGGGACGCTCAAAGTAAAAACCGTCATCATAGTATCCCGTGGCTTGCGTGAGGCAGTCCCACAACACTTCCGCGAGCATACGGCGTGGGTAGGCGTGTGAAAAATTACGCGTATCAGCACGGTTGGTCTCGTTATCCACGGAGGAATGTTGATAGGTGCGGGAGAGCAAGATGTCTCGGATCAGCGCGCGCGGCTTAAAGTCGACGGCGACAAGGCGAGCGGCGAGGGCATCGAGCAGTTCCGGGTTTGAAGGAGGGTTTGAAACGCGGGCGTCGTCGACTGGGTCGATGACTCCAACGCCAAAGAAATGCTGCCAATAAATGTTGGCGAGGTTACGCGCGACTAGGCGGTTGTCCGGCGAGGTGAGCCAGTCAGCAAGGACAGTGCGGCGTTCACGCTCGGCAGTGGTGGCTTGGTCACCACCAAGAAATTTCGGCGCAACCTGCTTCTGGGTCACAGGATGGATCGTCTCGCCGTTGGGGGCCTCGTAGACGAGCACGTCCATCATGTCTTCGCACTGTTTCTTCTGCGTTCGCGCAAAAAAGGCGACCATGCCGTAGTAGTCGTTCTGGGTCCAGCGATCGAACGGATGATTATGACACTGCGCGCACTGGATGCGTGCTCCGAGGAAGAGTTGCGCCATGTTTTCCATGAGCACTTTCGGGTCGCGCTCGCGGTAGAAGTTGCTCTCCGGGTTTTCAATCCACGTGCCTTTCGCCGCCACAAGACGGTGGATGACTGCGTTCATCGGCGTCTCGCTTTCGATTTGTCGCCGCAGCCACTCCGTGTAGCGCACCGTGGCTTTTTGATGAGAAGCGGAGGCGGAGACGACACTCCGTGCCTGAAGTCGCTCGCCCCACTTCATGGTCCAGAGGTCCGTAAATTCGGGGCGTGCAAGCAGGCGATCAACGAGTTGCGCACGTTTGTCGGTGCGAGTGTCGTTCTTAAAGAACGCGTACTCTTGAAGGGTCGGCAGCAGGCCGATCGTGTCGATGAACACCCGGCGCACGAACTCGTCATCGCTGCACACCTCTGCGGGTGTCATGCGCAACTTGGATAGCCGTGCATACACCGCTTCATCAATGAAGTTCCAACCCTGCGCAAGCGGCGTGGGCACTTGCTTGCCCGGCACGACATCCACGCGCACGCCGCTGATAAACGATGGCAGGCGCACCGAGATAAAAGCCTCGCCCCGCCGGTGACTGCGGACGACGCCGTCCCTCGTAACGCTGACAACGGAGTCATCGGAACTTTCTAAAATGCTAAGGTGCGTGACCTCGCGCTGCGAGCCATCGGTGAAGCTGCCCATCACGACAACCCGATGGTTCTGGCCTTCTGCATCCAAGGCTAGATTGGCAGGATACACACTTACGCTGCTCATGTGCGCCTCATCGGCTGGGCTTTTCGGAGCGCCAGTTGCGATCCATTCCTGCAAAAGGGCGAAGTTCGGATCAGCAGGCGTGAGCTTTTTACCGCCCCCGTGCGGCACTGTGCCGGCGCCTTTTTTAAGCAGCAGACTGTCCTCTGGGAGGGCCACGTTCACACGGCGATTCACGAATTCGCGGGTGAGTCGAAAGTGGTCGGCATCGGGGTCATAACCAAAAAGCGATAGGCGGAATCCATCCTTGCCCCGGGTTGCGCCGTGGCATCCCCCAGAACTGCAGCCGTAACGCATGAGCACCGGGACTACTTCATTTCTAAACGAAGGCCCACTGGGCTCTGCAGAGCGGTTAACCCTGACGTCCGCCTTCACGCGGAGTCCCTCGTGCTGGACCAGCATACGCGTCTCGCCCGAGGCTAAAGGATGGAGCACACCATCCTGCCACCTGGCAAAGCGTGGATCCTCCAAGGTGACGTCCGCCTCGCTCGTCACATCGCGTGTCAGGCCACGCGCATCCGTAAGCGTCACAACGACCCGTTGGCTGGCCGCAAGTGGATGCATGTCAATCTGCTCAGGGAAAATACGCAGCATGTCTGCGCACGCAACGTGGCTCAGCGTAAGTACCGAAATCAGAGGGAGTAAACGAAGGATTCGCGAGCAGGCCGTCATGTTTGAGGGAAAGATCAGAGCTTCGCAACGGGCAGTATCCGCAAGTACGTCAGCGGGGCACAGGTCCAGTGGTGCCCTTGCACAGCGGCATACTGATAGTACGGCCAGCCTTCTTTGCGCAGATGGGCTGCGTCCGAGTCGCACACCACCACTGCAAGGGGCCATTCGCCGGGCGGGCAAGTACCCGGGATTTCAAGCTCGAAGGAAACCTCACTGGCGTCGCCGGGAATTTCGACCCTGCCGTGCACCACGCCGGGTGGCAGCGTGGGAAACATGGCCGTCAAAGCCTGCGGAGGTGAATTGGGACTGCGCGTTACAGTGAGGGTCAACGCGACTTTTTTTCCCGCTTCGACGGTCTGCGAGTTAGCGGCAACTTTTATGGCGTACGGCAATTTCTCCACCACAGCCACGGGCACGGAGGAAAATCTCTCCGTGTGCCAAGCGGTGTAGGCCGGGTGACTATAAACCATGCCAAGGCGCTGCTCGAAAGGCACCTCCGTCCCGTCATGGCCGGGAGCTTTGCCGGCGGGTTTTGCGAAGCTGCCTGAGAGCGCGGCATCACTCTCGGCACTCAGCACTACGGGATAATAGCCGCTCGCAACCGGCAACTTCGCCACGTCCGCCTTTACGCCGGGAGGCAACCCGGTGAGGCGAATGTCCAAGGGTTCCGGCGGAAGCGTCGCGTCTCCCTGCTTTTCCAGCAACAGCAAGCCATAGCCTCCGCGCGGAACGCTGATGCTATGACCTGTTTTGAAGAGCGGCAGAAGCGTCATCACTTCCACGGAAGCCGTCGTCAAATTGACCTGTGGGAGCGCTTCCTCCACCACCAGTCGGTAGCCAAAATCTGTTCCGCCTTGTCCCCGAGTATCGGTAACACGGACATGAACCTCTTCGCCGGTTCCTTTTACGATGAGCGTAGAATCCATGTCGTACGGCGACCGGTCGTCGTTCTCCAAGGGAGCCACAGACTTATCGGCTAAGAACACGGTGAGCTTGGAGTCCAACGGCGAACGCAGACGGCGGGCGAAAACATCCACGCGCCAAGACTTATCTTTGGGCAGACGAAAACGGTACCAGTCCTCCTCCGCCACTTTTTCAATACGTCCCTCTATCGCAAAGGGTGGCTCCGACAAGACCTGCGCTGCGTCGCGAGTGTGGTGCTCCAGCACCTCACGCAGGCTAGGCTGGGAACTGACCATCATGAAGACAGGCCCCGTGCCAGCACCCTTGTCATCCCTCGGCAAAACGGTGTCCGGCCTATCGAAAACCCAGCTGCCGTTCTGTCGTCCCAAAGGCGAGAAGTTAAACGTCGGCAAAGCGGGCAGCTTGAGCGTTTGCCGGATGACGCCGCGGACATCGCCCTCCATCTCAACCTCAAGCGCTTGGCCTGTGGTCCCGCCCAGTGGAAAAACGCTCGTGACCTGCGGATAATCGCCAACGTGCATCACATAAAGGCACTCGCTCCCCATGCCATACCGCGCATCGTTTTGGTGAGAACCATTGAGCGAATCGCGTAGCGCAAGCGTATACCGCCCTGCCTGCGGTGCGACAAAACTAAGCGCCGGATCGTGGTAGTAGAGCTGCGAAGTGTCTTTCTCGTGCAACAGGCTTCCATCCGGCGCCCACACTTGAAGCACTGCATCCAAATCCGTCGGAGAGATGCGATACGCCAGCACCTCCAGACTGCACCGCTGCCCCTGTGCCAAGTCCACCGCGTACCAGTCGGTCTCCGAACCCATGATGTGCCCCCAGACCGTTCGGTCCATCGGTATAAGCTGGGCGGTCTCGCGTTTCGCCGTGGCCGGGGTCTCCGCCACAATGGGGAGACGATTGACATGCAGCGTACGCGGATTGGAAATACCGGTTCGGGTGCGCACATGCAGCGCCACATTTCCCACGGGTAAATCGGCAGCAAACTCCAACTCCACGGACACCTCGTCTTTTTCGGGCGTCTTAGCGGAACTAGGAATGATTTTCTTTTCACCGATGCGCTGGACCCGCACTCCGGTGTTGCGGCACATGACCTCCTCGATGTCGCTTAAGCGCACACCACGGAGCACTACCTCCTGACGCGTGCCCGCTTGCGCGCACGGTGGCTCGATTCCAAACAAAATAGGGGAGCCCGTTTCCGCGCTATACGTAGGCGTGATGGGAAGCAAGGCGGCTAACACGCACAAATGTTGAAGGATACGCTTCATGCGAGTCCAAACGCAGGGCGTTAAGCAAGGATGTCCTGCACCACTTTGCCGCCGTTAATGGCGATCGGACGTGTACCCATAGCCATCAGCCTCTTTTCTGGGGAAATACCCATGAGATGAAAAATGGTCGCGGCCAGATCTTCCGCCGCGACAGCACCTTCCATCGGCTCTGCACCCGTGGCATCCGAGACGCCATGCACGAGGCCCCGCTTCACTCCGCCACCCGCCAATGCCACGCTGAAACACTTTGCCCAGTGGTCGCGTCCTCCAGCACTATTCATCTTTGGAGTGCGCCCGAAGTCCGTGGAGACCATTACGAGCGTTTCATCCAGCATCCCGCTCGCGGCAAGGTCGGCGATGAGCGCCGCAAATGCCTGGTCAAACTGCGGCAACTGGTCCATGACGCCCTTCTTCAAATTCTGGTGGTGATCCCAAGACCCATACGACACCGTTACAAAACGCACACCCGCGCCCACCAACCTCCGGGCCATCAAAAGCCCCTGCCCCGCTAAATTCTGCCCGTAGCTCTCGCGCACCGCATTCGATTCCGCCTTCAAATTGAACGCTTCCCGCGCCCCAGGTGATGAAATCATCGAATAGGCGTTCTGGTAAAACTTACCCATCGGTTCCACTGCACCGCTTCGAGCCAGATGCGCGTAGTGAGCGTCCACGACCTCCTTCAAGGAACGGCGCGTGTCGAAGCGAGGGTGGTCAACTCCAGCCGGCAAAGCAAGATCCTGCACCGTAAAACCCGGTTGACTCGGATCGCCCCCGACGCTGAATGCTCCAAAGGTCGGACTCAAATAACCCGTGCCCGCCTGCGCCGGCGTAGACGGGATGCTCACAAAGGGCGGCAGATCTTTCAGACTCCCCAGCTCATGCGACACGATGCTGCCCATGCTCGGATACACCACCGCCGGACTCGGCCGCCAACCCGTGAGCATCGTCATTTGCCCGCGCTCATGGGCAGATTCCGTATGCCAAACCCCGCGCAGCAGGGTTAGCTTGTCCGCAATCCCCGCAGTTTTGCTCAGCAATTCACAAAGCTGCATCCCTGGCACCTTCGTCCCAATCGCACCAAACTCGCCGCGATACTCCGCCGCTGCATCCGGTTTCGGGTCCCACGATTCATGCTGGCCGAGCGCCCCAGGCAAAAAGATGTGGATCACCGCCTTCGCCTTTGCCACGGGTGCTACGACGCCTTCCTCTGCCTGCAAAGAAAGATACTGCGCCAACGGAAGGCTCAGGCAACTGCCCACTCCCACACGAAGCAGTTGCCGTCGGGACATGGAGGAGGATGTTTTCATGCGACTTTAAGAGCAGGCGAGAAGGAAGACGACCGTCGACACCGCCCACTGGGCCCGCCTGGATACGGATAAACGCGCGCAGTGGGTGTGTTTGGCAATGATGCTGGGGCTATTTTCCCTTCAGACTTTCCAGATAAGCCAAGAGATCGGTGAATTCTTCAGGCTTAAGTCCCAGAGTGAGCCCTGCAGGCATCAGCGACATTTCCACTGCTGTGCGTGCTTTGATGTCCGCTTTTTTCACGACATGCGGTTGGCCATCAACGCCGAGCACCGTAATGGCGTCGTTGGTTTCCTGCCGAATTGCGCCTGCGAAAAGGTCACCGGCGTTCGTGTTGATCAGGAATTGCTCAAATCCCAACGCGATGGTTTTGCTCGGCTCGTGAATGCTCGTGATGAGGTCAGCCCGTTTATAGTTCACAGCAATCGCGCTCAAATCTGGTCCGATCTGGCCGCCTTTACCTCCCACGGCGTGGCAATTGGCGCAGATTGCTCCCAGCGGGCCGGTCGGGTCCTGAAAGATCTTCTCTCCACGGGCCACGTTACCTGGATTCGTGAAGGACCCATCGGGGTTGGTAAGGAGCGCAAATGCGCGCTGTTTGGCGTCGGGTGCTGCCTCGCGTGAAACCGCAAATCGGTTCCCCTCCAAACCTGGAACACGCGCTGCAAACTGCCACGATCCACTCTGGTTTCCGATTTTCACAAGGACCCGGTTCACGCCAGCCTTGAGATGGAGCCACACTTCGTCGCTATCTGGGTTGAAAGGACGCGAGGGCGTGGGCACGTCGTGGACTTTCTTGCCATTGAGCCATAGGGCGATCTGCCCACGGCTGCCGCAGAAGAGTTTTGTGTCTACTTCCTCTTTGGCTTCAATTTCGGTGTAGGCATAGGCGCAGACCATCCCTTCATTTTTGAAGATTTGCCCAAGGTCAATTAGGCCGTCCTGAGGCGAACTTGTTTGCTCGTGCCACGCCACATTTTTGCCTTCGGCATTGAGGTGGCTAGCATTGAGATCCGGTTTTCCCTCCGTTTTGAGAGCCTCTTCTTCTGGCGGATGCACAGCGCCCCACACATTTTCAAAGGGTCCTACGACCTTCCACTTTGCGATAATCCCGCTATCAAAAGCGTACCGGATCTCGGCGACAAACTCCGGAGGAATCGCCCCGGAGGTGATGTTCTGCTCGATTAAGGGCCAACTCTGCGCCCTCATTTTCTTGAGCGCTCCAATCGCAGTGTTACGCGCGCCCGTGTTTTTTTCCTTCAATGCCGATACCAGGAACGGAATCGTCTCGGGATCCTGAATGCCCGCCATTGCCTGAACAAGGGAGCGCACGGGGACTCCCTTTCTTGTGGTCAGTTCGAGCAGCGCAGGAAGAGCGCGTTTGTCGTGTAATTTGGCAAGGGCTTCCAGTGCCGCAATCAGTGTGTCGTTGTCCTTAATTGCAAGGGCGCCAATGAATACATCAAGCGCATCCGCTTGAGACCCAAATGCCGTCAACGATTTGAGCGCAGCCAACCGCAGAGCCTTGTCGGTGCTTTGAACGTGCCGCTTGAGGGCAGGTACCGCCTCGATAACCTTCAATTCGCCAGCCGATTGTACCACTTTCAACGTAGCCGCAGGAGAAAGTGACGCTTCGGCTAAAGTGGCAATCATCTGCTTGGCCTCTTCACCGCCAATGTTTGCAGCCGCCATAATTGCCGTGTCGCGAAACTCGGCGTCCACGGTGGTATCGAGAGCTATCTTCGTAAATACAGGGAGCGCGCCCTGATCCTTTTGGATGCCCAGTGTTTCTACAACCTGGCGACGCACCACTGGATCGCTTTCCGCAGTGAGTCGAAGCCGTAGTGCGGGGAGAGCATCGGCGCCGAGGCCATAGGCGAGTCCTTTGGCAGCCGCCAGACGCACGCTTACCGAGGAATCAGCAAGCGCAGTACTCAACGAGGCGATCGCAGCAGGAGTTCCCTCCCAAACCACACTGTTCAGAGGCGGCGCATTCTTTACGGGTTGCGTGCTCCACCAGTGCCCATCCCATTCCGCAGGAAGGTAGGCTGCGCGACCAAGCGCATCGACCGCCCGCGTGCGCACTGCTGCTTCTGGATCGGCGGCCAACTTCGCCAGAATAGCCACGGCGCGAGCATCGGCCACATCGGTAAAGAGGAGCCATGCCTGTTCCTGAATGCGGGCGTCGGGGGACTTAAGCAAAGGTTCCACGAGGTGCCATCCCCCAAGTTTTACAAGCGAAGCGCGGCCGACGAAACGCACCCAACGATCCTCGTCAGAAAGCGTGGCGACAAGGGCGCCGGCTTGTTCTGGCACACCGATGCGTCCAAGCGCAATCGCCGCCTGCATGCGCACTTCAGCATCAGGGTCTTTGACAAGGGAGGCGATTTGAGGAGCGGCTGCCTTCACCCAATGGGTGCTCAATGCGCGAATGGCCTGCGCACGAATCTCCGGATGAGAGTCCGCTAGCAGAGACAACAGCGCAGCAGTGCTTTGAGTGCGGAGTGCCGCCGAGGCATTTCCGAGCAGGTCCAGAGTCCACAGGGCGTGTGCACGCTGGATGACAGGAGCGCTTGTCGTTTTGGCCAAAGCGGTAACCGCTTCAACAACCGGTGCCCCACGGTGTACGAGCGCCCATTGAGCGCGCAAACGTTGATCTCGATCGGGGTGGTTGAGAGCCGCTACGAGGTCCGCAACAGAAGCTTTTTCCGCATCCGGAAGGCGCGGCGCAGGCTTCGCATTGGGCCAACTGACCCGCCACACGCTGCCGACTTGCCTCGGAGTTTTCCAACCCGAAAAACCCCAGTCCGAAACCAGAAGCGAGCCGTCGTGAGCGACGTACAATTCCATGGGCCGGAAGTTGCCGGTCTTGTCCTCAAGAAGGGCCTCATTCTTAACGTGCTTAAACGCTGCCCCATCTCGGGCGACCTCGATGACGGAAAGTTTTCGCTGCCCCCATTCGCTGAACATTTGCAGGCCGCGATACTTTTCGGGAAGCCCATCACTCATGTAACACAGCCCGCCAGTTGGAGAGCCTCCACCAAAGTCGGTGAGCGAAGGCAAAATACGTTCGTTAATGGCCGGGGCTCCCGGAAACGGCTGTGCTTTCTGTGGACCGGGTGCGAGGAGGCCGTTGGTCTCGTCGTTTTTGTAAAAGTACGGGTATCCGTAGTAGCCGCTTTCGACGTGGTATTCGAGGCGGGTCCACCAACCGTTCCCATCGTCGGTGTTATCAAGGGTGAACGGACGATCCAGCGCGTCGAGGTTGACTTCAAGATGGTTGCGAGTTCCACCCGAGTAAACTTCCAGCCCCGTGCCATCCGGACGGCAACGCACAATCCCGCCCCCGAGCAGCGTGGCTTCCGAGCCGTCTTTGCCTTTGGCGTGATACACGCCTTTGTCTCCGACGCTGATGTAAAAAAAGCCGTCCATCCCGAGCGTGAAGCCGCTCACGACATGGTCGTTGAGGCCCTCACTAGGGCTTTGACCAAGATCAGTGACGATGTCTTCACGGATGTCGGCAACACCACTCCCTGTGGTGTCTTTGAAGCGGGTCAGAAGCGGATTGTGAGCTACATACAACCAACCGTCGTGCCAAAGCATTCCCGCAGGGGAGTAGAGCTTTTCCGCGAATACCGTCTTTTTGCGGTCCGCTCCAAGACCACTGTACCGCACCACGGTACACTCTGGATTTTTCGTGTTAAGCCGCGAGTCGCGTGGGTCATTCCCGACAAACACGGCTCCGTCGGGCGAGGCCGCGACCGTGGTTGGCGTTTCTACCTCGGGATAAGAGGCAAACAGCTCAAGCTTCAGCTCTGGATCGTTGAGCACGGGCGGCACTGGGGGAGCGCCAACCACGGAGGAGTGCGTTGACGCAACAAGGAGCAGACCCAAACTGAGGAAAGAAGGTGTTTTCATGAGGAGGCGTAACGCGGTCGGCAGGAGGTCAACTGGAAACGAGGCCGAGTATTAGGCGGGAAAAAGTGAGAGGTAGTGATGTAATCAAGTCGTCCTCAATGCGCAACGCCCGAGATGAGCCGCGACTGTTATGTGGCGGGTTGGCTGCCGCGAAGCACGACTGGCACTTCAGAATAAGACGACAAATACCTGATGGAAAGCATGATGCGACATAGCCAGCTCATCTTCCTAGGTGCTTTTTGGAAGTCTTATTTTACCTGTTAACTTCTCGTCGATAGCCAACTTTAATCACAATGATGACCAGTTGGATGTCTTGAATCTCGTAGATTATCCGGCAATTCCCTTGGCGGATTCTATAATAGCCTTTCCCAGACAGTTTCACACTGCCAGTAGGATGTGGGTCATCTCTGAGTAAATTGATTCTTTCTATAATCCGTTGGACGTCTTGTTTTGGGACATCCTTTAGATCTTTGGAGACGGACTCCTTGAAGACTAATTCAAATTTGGCCACGAACTTTTAGCTCCTTTAAAAAGTCTTCATACGAAATGGTCTTTTCTTTACTCCGGCTTTCGATGTCCGAGAGATCGTCTAGGTCTTCAGCGAGCGTGGTCCTGATGGCGTCATTGACCAGATGAGAGATGGTTAGGTCCGTTTCTGCGGATTTCAGCTTCAGGGCGCGATGGATGTCTTCGTCGAGGTAAATTGTGGCCCGTTTCATGGGGCGACTCTAGCGTCAAAACGTCTAGACTTCAAACTGAGTGATCAGAGGGCGCCAAAACGAAGCTGGGGCCGCCGAAATGTGCCCATCCGAGTTGACCGATCACCAGCCCCAATGCAGGGGCTGGTTGCGTTGCGTTCAGTGATGGAATAGACTCCAGCCATGAGTCCTGAACTGGCCCCAATTCTTCAGCTGAGCAGGGAAGAGAAGCTCCAACTCGTAGAGGAACTGTGGGACAGCATCGCCCAAGAGGAGTCCCAGCAGCCACTGGCGCAGTGGAAAATTGATGAACTCAACCGTAGGGAAGAGGCTTTCGAACAAGACCCGTCAAAAGCCCGCACTTGGGAGCAGGTAAAGGCAAGAATCACTGGGCAGCATGCTTGATTTGAGCATCTCAGACGATGCCGAGGATGATTTGCTCAATGCCTACAATTGGTACCAAGCCAAAGAGCATGGACTCGGGGAACACTTTTTAAGCTCTGTCCAAGATGGGCTGACTTTAATACGGCAACATCCAGAGATTTTTCCAGTCTTCATCGTTGAGTGTCGTCGGGCATTCGTTCACCTGTTCGTAATCTCGTGTGCCTATCTGGTCATTAAGACCCGATCCCACGTTGTCGACGGGCCATTCATACAGGAAATAACAATTGGCGTACTTTCCTGCGGGCTGCTTATCGCCCTGCTCGGATGGCTTGTGGCGAAGTTAGCTGTAAATGGGATGCGCAAGCTTGCTGACGCCGCTGGGTTTTGATCGAAGAGTGCCTTGGTGCCTATGAAGGACTTCACCTTATTGCGTGTCTGCCTGAGACTCGCGTGGTAGCTCGGACTCCGCTGTCGACTGGCGATAAAGTGGCCCTTTGCCTCTTCAACCCGAAGGGACTTCTTTTCCTCCTGCTGCCGTTCGATCCAGTCGGCAACAACGCGGGCAAGAGGCACGCCAAACGGTTTGATAGCCTCCAACGCATTGCAGGCCTGTTCCTGTAGGATTGGAGGCAGGATGCCTCCACCCTGAACACCGTACATTCTAAGCCCACCTTTCTGCTGCCGTGCGAAAAGTTGCGCTTCCACTTTTGTGCTGAAGAAATACCGCTTTCGCCTTCCCGTCGGGGAGAGACTTTCGGGGATTTCCACCTTCCACTGGCTTTTGCGTGCATGGTTGATTTTTGTCGGTTTCAGGGACGGCTTGTTCGCCATTATTTTTGTTGCCGCATGTTGCCCGAATTCTCCGAAACGCGGCTCTCAGCTCACTTCTCAGCACATCCGCACACCTCCCGATTTTTCGAGACTTCCTTTTTCGTAAAAGACACTTGCCAAGGCGGGTGGGTCCGCTGCATGGTACCCGCCCTCTTACGTCGGGCCGTAGCACAGCTTGGTAGTGCGCTTGAATGGGGTTCAAGAGGTCGCGAGTTCGAATCTCGCCGGCCCGACCAGAGAATGTTCTAACACGGAAGATTATTTCACGCGGAGGCGCGGAGAACGCGGAGGAAGACAACTGGGGTTGATTACCAGATTCCGCGAAAACGGCCGTCGTCGTCGCCAAGCTTACAGTGCACGCCAAGAGGCGGCGTTCAGCATCTACCTGAAACGATTGTTCTAGCGACTTCTGGGATTTCCTAAAACTCTTCTCCGCGCTCCCCGCGCCTCCGCGTGAAACTTCCGCTGGGCGCATCGACTTGGTTCACGCGCAGGCCCGGTGAATCGACGCGTGAAAGCTGATTTACGATGCGATGTAGCCCCTCTTTGAGCGTCGCGCCGCCAAAGTTGATCAGCAAACCGACGTTCAACTTCGTCAAGCGAAGGTACGTCAGAACCTGCTTGGAATGAACCGGCGTGCACTTCTCCACGGACTTCACCTCCACAACCACGCGAGAGTCTACGAGGAGATCCATACGAAAACCGTCCTCAAAAATCATCCCGTCGTATTCAAATCTGATGGGCTTCTGACGCTCGACACGCACACCTCGTCTCTCCAAATCCTTGGCTAGGATCACTTCATAAACCGATTCCAACAAACCCGGTCCTAGTTCCATGTGAATCTTCAGCGCCGCGTCTACAATCTCCCCCGTGATCTGATCCAGTTGTCTCATGCCTTAGAAAACGGATCCGCAGGAAGACACGGAAGGCGCATAAAAAACGGAAAAAGTTTAGCAAGTTCACCTCTCCCCCCGCAAAGGCGACGGAACTCGTGCTAAAATGACCTTTATCCATTCAACCCGCCCCTGCACCGCTGCCTGAAATCTAGCCGACTTCACACCAAGAACGAACGCCTCATGTCCGAACAAACTCCCTTCCACTCCTCTCTTAGCCTAGCGACAAACCCTGAACCACGGTGCCCGTGTGTGCTGCTACTGGACACCTCCAGTTCCATGAGCGGTGCCCCCATCGAGGAACTCAACCTGGGCGTCCAACTACTCATGGACGAGCTCAGCCAAGACAGTCTCGCCAGCAAGCGGGTGGAACTCGCCGTGGTTACCTTCGGCACCACCGTGCAAATCGCCTGCGACTTCACCCCGCCCAGCGCCTTCATCGCCCCGCACTTTTCCGCAGATGGCCCCACACCGATGGGTGAAGCAGTGCTACGCGGCTGCCAACTTCTGGAAGCTCGAAAAGCCGAATACCGCCAAGCTGGCCTTCAATACTACCGGCCTTGGATGCTCTTAATCACAGACGGCGAACCCACCGATGCCGACTCTGAGTCCTGGACACGCGCAATCAAAGCGGTCCACGAGGGAGAAGCAGCCAAGCGCCTGCTCTTCTTTGGCGTAGCAGTCAACGACGCCAACCAGCGTATGCTCGACTCGTTGTGCCCTCCGCAGCGACCTTCAGTAAAACTTAAGGGAATTCATTTCGGAGAAATGTTCCGCTGGCTTTCCTCCTCACTCAAAGGCGTGTCAACCTCAAGCCCTGGCACCAAACTACAACTGCCTAGCCCTAATGCCTGGATTACGATCGAAACCTAAAATCCGGTGGAACCACGCGTGTACGTCGGCCATAGGCACGAGTCACCATCAAAGTGGCCTGCCTTGCCAGGATGCCTCCGGCGCAGAAACACTGGGCCCCGAGCAGGAAATCCTCCTCCTCGCCCTCTCTGATGGCGCAGGCTCGGCGGCCCACGCCGATAAGGGAGCGAAAATCGTAGTTCGGCAGTGGTTGGACACCTTTCGTGTGCTTCTGGACCAAAATCCCGATCCCGCTCGCCTGCTGGCCGAGTTTGAGCGCGAGGAGATGATCGGGCTCCTGCGATCCATCCGGGAAGAAGTTGTTAGCGAGGCCCGGGAACTTGGCACTGAGCCCTCAGAGTTATCCGCAACGCTCCTAGGGGCCGTCCTCACGCCTACGCATACGCTCGTAGCCCAGGTCGGCGATGGCGCTTGGGTTGCCCAAGTTAATGGCGTACTCGGCGAAGGCATTCTCGGCTGCCTGACTTGGCCAACTTCTGGAGAGTTCGCCGGCCAAACCACCTTCGCGACCTCGTTTGCAGCAGAAGACGCCCTCCAGATGGTGCATCTCAAAACTGCGCCCACCCTACTGGCTGGATTTACAGACGGATTGGAGCGCCTCCTTCTCGAATTCCGCACGCAACTTCCAGCGGCAGGATTTTTTCTCCCGGCAGGTAAAGCACTCGCGGCAGGAGAACAGGAGTTTCGAGAGCAGTTGCAAGACTTCCTGAGCTCTGAACAAGTCTGTTCACGTACAGACGACGACAAATCCATTGCATTAGTGACGCACTCCCATGCCAATTTTTGACGAATCTGGCAAGGCGTGGACCGTCGGCGAAAAGATCGCCGCAGGTGGCGAGGGCGTGGTGCACCGCGTGGTAGAAGCCCCAAATTTTTGCGTCAAAATCTATCACACCATTCCGCTCACGACCGCCAAACAGGACAAACTGCGCGCCTTGCGTTCGCTGCCCAATGCCATTCGTGGACACGCCGCACTGCCTGTGAGTCTGGGATTTACGCGGGAGGGCGACTCAAACGCCCATGCGGCGTTCATGCCGTTCGTCGGGGGCCATAACATTCACGAGCTATACAATCCGCAGGGGCGCCAGGTTCATTTTGGCGATGCCACATTTGAGTTTCTGATCGCTGCAGCGCGAAATCTAGCGGTAGCATTTGAGAATCTGCACGCCCATGGAGTCGTGGTGGGTGATGTGAACGAGCAGAACATCAAGGTGCTGCCTGATGGCAGACTGAACTTCATTGACTGCGATAGTTTTCAAATCTCACACAACGGACGTGTGTTCACGAGCGACTTAGGCACGCCCATTTGGACGCCCCCTGAATTACAGGGAATCTCCATGCAGGGCCTGATGCGCACTCAAAATCACGATTTGTTTGGGCTCGCACAGCTTATTTTCCTCCTGCTTTTTGCCGGTCGCTATCCGTTCGCTGGACGCCCTGTTGGGAACACGCAATTGAGCCCAGATGAGGCCATCAAGCGGCATGCTTTCGCCTTCGATCCCACGCCACCAGTGCGCCTACTGGAGCCTCCACCCGGGGCACCGCCGCTGGAATCGCTGCCGCCAGCGATCTGCCTCCTGTTTTTGCGTGCGTTTCGCGCAGCGTCGGCCTCAGCCCGGCCCACCGCAAGCGAATGGGTGGAGGAACTGCGCAACCTAGCCTCCAGCTTAAAAAGGTGCAGCGCGCTCCCCGCCCACATTTACTGGAGCGGCGCCCTCCAGTGCCCTTGGTGCAAAGTCCTGCGCACTGCCCACATTGACTTATTTCAAGGCATTCCTTCCCCCTCGCCGCCCCAAGTGGGATTGCCAACCTCGCAGGACGGCTTAGATCTGGCCGATGCACTTAGCGACTTAAGGCTGGAAGCGCGGCAACTATCAGCGCCGCCGCAGGCCGTCTTATCTGCAGCAGTGGCTAACGCGCTTCCGGCTGGACAAAAACCCGGCGGCTGGCTGGGCAATCTCCAATTGTTTGGAATGCGAGAGCGCTTTGTGGCCAAACAAATCGCCGAAATTCAAAGCCAACTGAAAATTGCAGAAGATCGTTTGAACTGGCTGCGTTCGCAGGCGTTCGTTCTATTTTCGCGATATGAGGCCGAGGCAAAGCAACTCTTGGAGGACGCGCCAGACCTTGTCGAAGCGCTCAGGAATAAGTCAGGCGTTAACGTGCGTGCGCTTGAAAAACTACATGCGCTCAAACGTGAACAAGCCTTACAAACGCATCTGAGGAATTACAAAATTGACGAAGCAAGCATTCGCGGAATTGGCAATAGTCGGAAAGCCACATTAGCGGCACATGGCGTTGTAACGGCGGCAGACGTACATCAAGCAAGACTTGAGTCCCTTCCCTCCTTTGGAGAAGCTCTTAGAGACCGCATTACTGCTTGGAGAGATGAATGCGAGCGTTCGTTCCGCTTCCCACCGTTTAATAGGGTTCCAGACGCAGAAAGAAATAAGTGGAGTGAGCTGGTCCAAGCAGAGGTGGCTAGGCTTATGACACGCGGCAGGCAGATAACAGCAAACGTGGCTCGACTGCAATCGTCGTATGCAAATGAGTTTGCTAAGTTCCAAAATGAGTATGCGCAGGAATACACCAACAGAGCCGTATTCCAGGCGAAAATCGCCGTACTGAGAACATGATGAGAAGATCTGCGTTATCCAAGCGATCTGCTTCCGAGCTTTAAATCCGAATACGATTGCAAATGCGAGTTTCGCGCGGGGCGAAGGGTAAATGGAATAAGAGCTTTTTCGGTCCAAAAACGCAAGCCAGCCTAAGCGCTCGCTCTACATCCGCACACTCGCCTGTCTGACAATCCAGTTGAGATTCGCAGCCTGCTCCAGATGGGAAAACAGGCCCTCGATGGCGAATAGTACCAAGTACCCAGTACGGGGAGAAATGACGCATGCGAGGCGGACCTCCTAAGCCCCAAAGGGGCGAGTTATGACAGCCTAGGGCAACGCCCTAGGATTACCGGTCAGGTGAAGTCAGCCCTTGTAAGGGCGTCCCAAAACATGGCTCGATTTAGGGTGCCCCTATAGGGCTATGGACTTTTTCATCCAAAACCTAGGGCTTTGCCCTAGGCTGCCGTCGTTCGCCCCGTTGGGGCTTCAGAAGTGAACCGATCCGACTTTCTTGCCCGAACAGCCTACTAAGAGGCTGTTCGGTGAGAAATGACGCATCAGTTCGCTTCATCTAACCACCTCTCTGAAGCCAACCCTATTGCAGGCTTTTAGATGGCGTGGTTAGAGTGCACCCCATGAGACTCCCCCTGCTCGTCTGCCTGTCCCTTTTTGTCAGTTTGGCCGGCCTCTCAGAAGCCGCTGACAACAAGGAGGCAACCGTCGCGCTCGATGTGGCGAGGCCCGGCGTGAAGATTTTCTCTGACCGGAACTACGTCTTCAGAGAACTCCCAGAGCTTTTGCGCGACCTGCCGTTCTTACGCACAAGCATCGAAAAGACGGACGTGGAAGTTACAAAGCCAGGCACGCTTTTTGCCCTCACGCCCGTGGCGCCGCTGAATTCATCCAGCCAAGAAACAGCACTCCAACAAGCGGGCTTCGCAAAAGTAGACGCTCCCCAAATCCAGCTTTTCCCGGGCGAAGTAAACCGGTTCAACCTGTATCGCAAATCCGTCCAAGCTGGTGAGCGGCTGAAGTTCAAGAAGACAGTGCTGTTGGTGCTTTCGGACGGCGCGCAGGTGCGGGAGCCCAATCCATGGGCGCCGGTTTTAATTTTGAACCCAGGAGGGGAATTTCAAGATGAGGCACGGCCCGGAGCCATGATCATTGGAATGGATCGGACCGCAAAAGGACGTCTTTGGGGCTGTTGGACGGGCACTGGAGATAAGGAGGACGGCTACTTTCTGTTAGCAACAAGCGATGATCAGGGGACGCGGTGGTCGAAGCCGCGTCTGGCCGTTGGTGCCCGAACGGAACGCGCGCAGAAACTGAGCGGTGCATTGGTCGGAAATTTGTGGACCGATCCCAAGGGACGCCTGTGGCTGTTCTTTGATCAGCAACTCGGCGATCCGCAGAAGCGCATTACAAACTGGTTCATCCGTTGCGATGACCCCGATGCGACAGAGCCTGTGTGGTCCGAGCCAGTGCAGTTTGCGGACGGGTGCACGCTGAATAAACCCACGGTGCTCAAGAACGGCGACTGGCTGCTGCCGGTCTCAGATTGGCAGAAGAAGACAGCACGCGTGTTTGCCTCCACGGATGAAGGGGTGACGTGGAAGGAGCGCGGGAGCCTCCAGTTTCCGGATTGGCAGTACGACGAGCACATGACCATCGAGCTGCGTGATGGCCGCCTGTGGATGCTGGCCCGCACGAGTGGCCAGCCGTTCGAGAGTTTCTCCAGCGACCAAGGGAGGACATGGAGTGAGCCGCGCCAGGCTGCAACCGTGCAAAACATCAACGCGCGGTTCTTTCTACGTCGCCTGCAATCGGGGCGCATCCTGCTGGTGAAGAACGGCCCACCCACCGAACGCCTGCAAAGGCGCTCACACCTCTCTGCGTATCTCTCCGAGGACGACGGACAAACATGGAAAGGCGGCCTGCTACTCGATGAACGCAACGCGGTGTCGTATCCAGATGGCTTCGAGTCACCGGACGGCCTTATCCACATCCTCTATGATTGGAACCGCCACACGGATGCCGAAATCCTGCTGGCGAAATTCCGCGAAGAAGACGTGCTTGCGGGCAAGCTCGTCTCTACGGACGCGAAACTGCTCCAACTCGCGAACAAGGCCACCGGTCCCAAGCCGGAGAAACTCTATAACGGCATCGAGCTGCCGGATGTTTGGCCACCACGGTTCTTGGATCCCGACTCGAATGAGCCGATGCCTGTCGCTTATTTGAAGCGACTGCCAAAGACGATCCCCATTGATGTCGGACGCCAGCTTTTCGTGGACAACTTTCTCATTGAGAACACGACGCTGAAGCGCACGTTTCACACAGCGAAAAAGTTTGAGGGCAATCCAGTCTTCAAACCTGAGACAAAGCACGAGTCGAAGGCATCTTCCACCCAGGAGACTAGTAGCGGAGATAAGGGTCAGGATGGCGTGACCTACCTAGGGCATGGCGGCGTGTTCTACGATCCGACAGAGAAGCACTTCAAGATGTTCTATACCGCAGGTTGGCGTGGACCGTTAGCCTTGGCGACGAGTACGGATTTGAAAACATGGACGCGTCCCAATCTCGGTATCCTCGAAGACAATCTGCTGCTCGCCAAAGGCCGTGAGGCGGGCGGCGACAACAGCGTCTGGCTCGACCTCGCGTCGAAAGACGCGCGCCTTAAGTTCCTCACAGATCGCGGTAAGGCCGGACACTCGTTGCAAACCTCCGCCGACGGTCGGACGTGGTCGGAGCCTGCACTCACGGGTGCAGCCGGGGATTACTGCTCCATTTTCCACAATCCGTTCCGCAACGTCTGGTGCTACAGCATCAAGCAGGGCGGCAAACATGGGCGAAATCGCTGGTATCACGAGTCGCGTGACTTCCTCGCGGGGGCGGACTGGGCGAAGTCGGTTTTCTGGGCGAACGCCGACCGTCTCGACGAACCTGATCCGCAAATCGGCGTACCCGCACAGCTCTACAGCCTCAGCGCCGTTGCCTATGAGAGCGTGATGCTCGGCATGTTTCAGATCCACCTTGGCCCCGACAACAAAATCTGTGACGAAGGTAAGTTCCCGAAGATCACGGACCTCAAACTCGGCTTCAGCCGCGATGGGTTCCACTGGGATCGGCCGGATCGCCGCGCCTTTATCGCCTCGACTCGCAAGGAGGGTGACTGGGATCGCGGGTACGTCCACACCACCACCGGCGTGTGCGTCGTGCTAGAGGACGAACTCGTCTTTCCCTACTGCGCCTACTCCGGCACAGCACCAAACGGCACTCGCGGGATGTATTCCGGGGCTAGCATCGGCCTCGCGACGTTGCGCCGCGATGGATTCGCCTCGATGGACGCGCTCGAAAAGCCCGGCACCCTCACCACGCGCCCCGTGAAGTTCAGCGGACGGCATCTCTTCGTAAATGTCGCGGCGAAAGAGGGCGAGCTGCGTGTCGAAGCGCTCGGTGCCGACGACACGGTCCTGGCCACCTCTAAACCGCTCAGCAGCGACACCACCAAACAGCGCCTCGAATGGGTCGACCGCCCGGACTTATCCGCGTTCTCTGGCAAGCCGGTGCGCTTCCGCTTTCATATCAGTCATGGGCAACTCTTCGCATTTTGGGTCACGCCTGATCCGAATGGCGCGAGCAATGGCTACGTCGGCGCGGGCGGGCCGCAGTTTTCAGGAACCAGAGACACTCAATAACCAAGCGACGATGCAAAGCACCATCAGTTGGTGCACCAATCTCTATCTCATCCGGACCAGATTTGAGGAAGTTGATAGGAAAAGGCAGTTAGCCTACCGGTGAACGCAAGTACCTTCACCGGTGGGCTCGCACGGGTAGATACACCTTCTTCTCAAGAAACGCATCCCGAAATAGTCTGAAAGTTTACCTACTGAGCAGTAATGGTACACTTGTCTTGCGCGCAGACGGCTGCATCATGACGGCACTAACGCGCTTGCCTCATGAACATCAACTGGAATGCAATGGTTCGCGAGTGGATCACTCGCACTGATTTTGGGCACCTAAAAGGCACCAACCAAACTCAAGCGCGGGAGGAGTTTATAGCCTGGTGGGAAGACGTCTTCAAACTCGCCAACCAGGTCATCAGTGGCTGGGGACAGAACGTGCACATGACCGCAGATGAACTGGCTCACGCCTTCCTCACTCGCATCAAAGAAGGTAAAAAACTCACCATCAGCTCGCGCAGCCTCGCCAGAAAAGAAATGGTGAGCTGTCTAATGCGCAAAGACCAAGCTTCTAGCGAGATTTTTGATATCGCGCGCACCGCTCTGCTGTCCTTGGAAAAACAGGGCACCGCCTTCCGCCAAACCAAACCTGAGCCACTCACGATCAGCGAAGAAATCTGGTGGGCACCCGCTTCCGCACGAGAGGCCGAAGTTTTGGAGACGGATGACGACCATTTCCAGCAAGTCCTGGAGGGGATGGAGTCACTCCCGCCTCCCGCCCATGCAGGCAGAAAGCTCGTCAGCCCAACCCTCGCCAAAGAGTTCATCCTGAAATTTTTGAGCGACATGAAGCAGCCCGTTTTCATGCGCCTTATTCAGAAAGCCTTCTATCAAAAAAGCCCCGTGCCTCCAGACATCGTACTGGCTTCTGAGAAGACGCCCACCCCGGGAAATAACGGCTCGGAGCGTCGCGTGATCGCCGAGGCGGCTGACACTCAAACACTCAGTCTGAGAGCGATTATCCTGCGCCAACAGATTCTTGAGCGCGCCCAGAAGATCGGGGAAGTGCTTTGCGAAAAAGGCCTTTGCTTGATTTTCACGAATTACTACATCCCCAAAAAACTGGAAATGAGCGAGGTGCGGTTGGAGGACTTTGGTGCGACCTCGACTGTATACGAAAAAGTGCAGCTGATTGAAAAAACGCTCCGCACTTATCTGCCAAATCTAGGCGGCCGCGTGCAGTCAGAACGGGATGTATCCTCCATGGATGAATACAGGAAAAGCCTCCTCCATTTAGATGCTACGGAAAGCGTTGCTCTCGACCACATGAGAGCTGGTTTGTTCCACGAAGCAATCTACGGGGCAGCAGACTTTTGCAAAAATCATTGCCTCGAGGTCTCAGAGAAACCCAAGTCGCCCGCTAAGAAAGCAGGTGCGAAAAAGCCACACACTAAGAAACATTCCCCGGAAAAAGGCAGCAACTGACCCTTCGGAAAGGAACACAACCTTATGTCTACCGAGTCCATTCATGGGAACCTTTCCCTCGCCGACATCTCGGCCTTTGCAGCCAGCATCGCGCCTCGCGAGTCCCAACTCACCTGCTTTAGCGAACCCGAGCGCACTCCTCTCTTCGCCCAACCCGGCGAAATCTGGACCACTCGCCCGTCATCCACCCTCCCCCCGGACGAGCAAACCTCTCACTGGGTTCTCATCCTAGAACGCACCACCGTTCAGGGCCACGTCCATTACCGGTGCGCCCCCATGCTCTCCGACGCCGTTATGGCGCTTGATACGGACGCCCTCCTCCCAACGCAACTCCTTGGGTTCACGCCCGCCTTTGCCATGGGGCACGTGGTCTCTACCACTGCACACCATTTAGACGAGTTTGTGACCCGACTCCCAGAGACCGAGGCGCAGCAACTCATCCAATTCGCTGACTGGGTGGATAGCGCTGAAGGGCATTGTCCCGAGGATGTTGTCACTGGCATTCCCGCGCTGGACGCACTCGACTCGCGCCTCGCTTTCCACAGAGAACTGGTCGCCGAACTCAACCACATCCAATGTGATGAAGACGTCCCCGCTATTGCAGCTAACGTGATTCCGGTGGATTTCTTCTCTGCTTGGCAGGAGGCCTTAGCCCAAAAGATGGCGAGCGAAGGCGCACCACGGTTCCATCAAGCATTAGAAGTCGAATCCCTCGGACTCATTATTGATGTCGACGCCGTGGGAAAGGCGGATTTACCAGTGACACTCAATGTTTCCGACACGACCGGGCACCAGTCCGAGGCGCTGTCGGGCGCTCGAGTCTTAGGCGCTCAAGGGGAAGTGCTGGGCGAGATAAAAGGCCATTCCCTTGTCATTCCCGGACACTTATTTAAGGGCCAACTCGTCGTGGAACTCCACGGTATCCACCTGAACCTCAGGTCTTTTTCAGAATAAAGCGCAGCAATGTCACCGCGTGCCCGTTTACGCCAAATCCAGGCGCATCCCTCAGACGTCTGCTTCCTTGTGGAGGACGACCTCGCTGCGTTGCTTCTAGGCGGACACGCTTTATTTCCGCACGTTCAAGCATGCGTGGAAGGGGAACTGCTCTTTCGCGTATGGCTAACCCAAGACAATTGCCCACCCTGCGTGAGGGAAGCCCTGAAACACGGCAATGCCGGAACATCTGGCGCAGTGAGTTGGTTCCATAAAAACGATGCTCGCACGTTCGATCGGACGTTTTTTGAAACAACGCTGAAGTTAGCGTCGCGAATCGTTCAGGATGGAACGGACTCCATCCAGTTTTTTGAAGAACGTGTCCGCGCCTTCAAAAATGCGCACGGCATTATTCCCGTGGTCGACGCGGCGGGGAACGCGTTTCCCGTCCCGTTCCAGTTGGAACAAGGGAGCCAAACCGAGGAGAACCGGATCCTGGACGCAGCAGGGCGGCGTGTGGATGGCTGGGAAGCCTGCGCGGCAGGACTTTGGGCGGCATTAGGCAATGGCGGCTGGCGGCTCAATCTCAGGTGCCACCAGCCGGGAGCTTCGAGCCCTTTTGTGGGAGGGAGCTTTGCCCTGCCCGTCTGGATCGCCGCTCATTTTCGAAACCGGGAAGTACGTGCGCTGGATTGGCTCGCCACAGGGGCGATTTCCGAGGGCCGCTTGAATCCGGTGGAGAGCCTCGAACAGAAGAGCGCCTTGGCCACTCGGATGGGTGCCAAGCTGTGGCTCACAGTCGCTCAGGAAGAGGCGGTGCCTGGTGTTTTGGCGCTGCCCACTGGCATGCCGCATTCGGAAGCGCTTGGGCATGTTGAGGCTGCCATGGAGGAACACGGCCTCGGCCCGCTTTCCGAGGCGTCGATCATGCTTCAACTCGCAACACTCGGCGTACAGATCAGGCGCAAAAAAGTCCCGTACGACGTTGCCCGGACACGCGCTAAGAAGTGGTACGCTTGGCTCAAGGCGCAGGGCAAACACGATCGCCCCGCCTACTTGCGGACCCTGATTTTGCTGGCGGAAATCGACAACCACACCGGTCATGCTGCCCACGCGAATGATTACTTCCGCGAAATCCAGTCCGGTTCATGGCGCCACAGCGCTCTGGACCGCTTCCGTGCGCTGAACCATTTCATCGTGTCGCTCTCTGACCAAATGCGTCTGGATGAGGCTGAGGCTGTCGCTACCGATCTGCTGCAAACTCTCAATACGGCCACTTTTGAGACTGAAGAATCCTATCTGCGTTCAGAGAATAGTTTATTCGGAGTCTTGGGCGGGGAAGTGAAGCTTTTCAAAGCCCTCGGAGGCGAACCTTGCCAGGCCGACGCACGGGCGTACCTCGCAAAATCCTCTGAAGCCGCCCTGCATCTCATCAAAAACTGTGGTTCCACGGATGCCCACCGCTTCGAGTACTCGAAAACGGCCGTTCGTCAGGCGCTTTGGGTGGCGTTGTTTGAGCCCGCAAAAATGGCGGCTGCAACGACCGCCGTTGAAGCCGAACTTCAGTCCCTAAATGCGGCGGATCCCGTAAGTCTGCAATACCTGCGCAGGCACCGTTTTTTGGCGGCCTATCGCCTGTGGAAACTGCACGGGACTGTCGAACAAGGGTATGCAGAACTGCCGCTTGCCCAAAACTCGGGTGGCTTTGACGCTTGGCTGCGGGCGACCTCTTTGAAATACCGCGCAACGTTGCACGCCGTTTCTGGGCACTACACCGAGGCGGAGATAGATTTCCACGCCGCAGCGGCCCTATTTGGAAAAGAAGACGGCCCCGTATTGCGACTGATCCGGGCCAGTATTCTTTTGCAGGCTAATGAACTGTTCGCCGATGCCGGCCGCGCCACTCCCTTTAGCGCGCAAGATTTGGCCGCTGCCTTCGCTGCGATTCCAGCCAGGTCATTTGACCCTGAATTTCTAGCAAAATGGCAGCGCCGGCTTAAGGGCGATCGCTCGGTAGATCCGCAACGCGCATTTGCGTATTAGCGGGTAGTCCCGTGAAGTTTTGCGAGGGGTTGAGCAGAACCTTCAGCCCTCCGTCTCCTCTGCTCCCTGCTGTAAATTTGTCCCAGAGTTCCCTGAAATAATGGGAAGTTGATTTTTGAACAGGAGGGCACAGAGAGGACAGAGGGTGAAAAATTTCTGAGAGATTTTCCTCGGAAAGACCTTTTATTTATTCAGGCCAAATTTTCATTCTAGCGCAATACCTGTGCAATAATGAGATCGCTAGATAAGCGCCCAGCATTTTATGTCTTCACGGCTCTCTCAACGCCAGCCCCCGCCCCAGCTCGCTCACTTTCGTCTCTAGTAAAACTCTGGCCCCCTTTCTATTCGCCATGCACAACGACTCTTCCTTCTGGATCCAAAAACTCGCTGCCTTCCTCCACGACCCACCCAGCAAAGCGCTGGACATTGCCGAACACTGGAAGATTGCTCGAAGCGCTTACGTCCAGGCAGAGATTCCGGAAGAACACATCCAGAAGTACGAAAAAGCTGCGGACCACACCGCAGCAGCAGCAGATCGACTGCCGTTTCCGAGTTCAAGAGCCTCTGGGTTGAAATGTCGATTTGACGGAATGCAAAACACCTTTCGCCATCCCTTGAGTGGCGAACCTTTAAGGCTCGAGCCATTCAAAACTGCAAACCTCGCAGAGGAAGTCACGCAGACCGTTCAACCTGTGTTGTCAGACTTTGGGGACCTCCCCGAGCCAGAAAAATGGAGAGCCCGCTACTTCGCCCACTGGCGGCTTTGGAAAACTCGAGCCAGCGCCAAGGACCGGCGACTCGCCTTCTTACCCGCCGACACTCGGATTCCCGATCACACAATTTGGAACCACATGGGGATGGTGTCCGCGCTGGCCAGTTGCACAGAGACGACAGCCAACGGCACAATTTTGCGGCCCGCTTTCCTGAAATTCCAACTCGGCCCGGTGCAGGACTTTATTGCGGCGGCAAAGAGTGTGCGTGACCTGTGGAGTGGAAGCTACCTGTTGTCGTGGCTAATGGCGGCGGGAATGAAGGCATTGAGTGCTGAAATCGGGCCAGACGCCGTGGTTTTTCCAAATCTACACGGCCAACCCTTATTTGATCTACACTGGCGCGACGAGCTTTGGAGCAAGGTTTCCATCGGTGACACGAGTATCTGGGACTCATTTGGCTACGATGATCGAGACGGCCATAGAGATCATTTGCTCGTTCCAAATCTGCCAAATGTATTTTTGGCAATCGTTCCCGAGCAACAAGCAGATCGACTTGGAAAGCTTGTCGCAAACGCTATTCAGAATGAATGGGAATCAATCGCGAGAGCTTGCTGGGAGCGCTGCGAAAAGGAGGGGCTCACAGAAGACGTCCTTGAGCCTCGGTTTGAGCGACAAGTTAACCGCTTCCTCCAAATTTCCTGGGCAGCAGAGCCTTGGCCAAACACGCTCAACGAAGCTCTGAAACTTGCGGCCGCAGGATTTCCTGAGGGGATGCCTATCCGCCAAGCTGCCTCCGCAGTGGAGGGGGTAACCGAGATGGCGACAACACAGATGCCAGTGAGCCATCGGGACTCACGGTACTACACAGATAATACCAGCGAAGCTAAGCTCAATAACATTGGTGTCGCGTGGTCGATACTCGTGCAGCACGCCAGTTGGAAATTAGATGCGGTAAGGCAAACACGCGCCTTTGAAGCCTGGCACTCAGGCGGATGGAGCGCCACCTCCAGTAACGAAAAAGATGCTCTCACGGGCCGCGAGGAAACAGTGGCTGGTGGAGACGCTTGGCACAGCCGCTGCGAGCATGTCCTCAAGGGAGAATGGCTAACGCTATTCAAGAAGCCCGCTCCGGTCGGCGCAATTACCCTGGTCAAAAGGGTCTGGCATCTAGCCTACCTCAACCAGAAATGGGCTCTGCGTACGCAGCATGGCCGAGAATTTCCGATGCCAAACACGCACGGTATCGCCGCAGGGACTCCCTTTGCAGATACCACGGAAGATGCAGATGACGTTCCCGAGAACGACAAAAAACACTTTGCCATCCTTGCCCTAGACGGCGACCAAATCGGACGCTGGGTCAGTGGTGAAAACACGCCAACTTTTGAGCGGATACTCGCTGACTACAGGGATGAGCATGGCGAACGCAGAGGGGCGGTGGCTTATTTTGAGCAAAAGGAATTTAAAGCTCCGCAACCGGGCGCGAAAGACTTCCTCCAAAAACGGCGTCCGCTCTCACCTGGATTCCACCTTCAATTTAGCGAGTCGCTATCAAACTTCGCGCTGCATTGTGCCAGGCGTGTTGTTGAAAAGTGGGATGGCCGACTCATTTACGCTGGGGGCGATGATGTCCTCGCCATGCTTCCTGCAAACCAGGCTCTGGAATGCGCCCAAGCGCTCAGGGACGCTTTTCAAGGCCGCTCGGTGGAACGCGCCGACCTCACTCAGGTGAATCCGGGCTTTCTCAGCGATGGCTCCCGAGATGAACGGAATGAACTCATTCCCTTTACCGTGCCCGGAGAAGCCGCAGATTGCTCCGTGGGAATCGCGATCGCCCACTTCAAGGCACCGCTCCAAGATGTGGTACGCGCCGCACAAACGGCAGAAAAGCGTGCGAAAAACCAATTACACCGCGCCGCCGTTGCCATTTCTATCTTCAAGCGCTCGGGTGAAATCACGGAATGGGGCTGCCAGTGGCAGAGCGGTGGAATTGTGCTGTATAATGCCATAGCCACACGCCTTGATTCCGGCGCTTTAAGCGCAAAGTTTCCGCACCGTGTGTGCCAGTTACTTGAGCCTTATCGGAACTCCCGCAGCGGCCTTTCGAAGCAGAGTGCGGACATTCCCGTCGAAACCGTCATAAGCCTCATCGAGAAGGAGTTCGCCTTCTCTATTAGACGTCAATCTGAGCAAGGTAAGGCCGAGGAAAACGAGAGAGAGCTCGGACCCATTTTATCTACATATTTGCGGAAAATTGCCGCTCCTCAGCCTTCTAAGACAGGGACGCTAGCGCCCACCGCACAGACCTTGTTAGCCGCAGTCATTGGTCTCTGCACAACGGTTGCCTTCGCCCACCGCACCAGCCCCGAACCCCCCGCGCCGAAAGGCAACTAGCCCATGAATACCATCCTATTACGCCCCACAGACGTTCTATTTTTCCGAGACGGCCGTCCCATGGGAGGGTCGGCCTCCGGCCATGGCGCCGCCTGGCCCCTGCCCAACATCATTAGCTATGCCCTCCATGCCGCCCTGCATCGCGCTGAGCTTGCAGATGTGCATCTCCACGCGCCGGGACGCGGATCAAGTGTGCGGGATTATTCCGAGGAAAACCGCCAGCGCAGTGGGCGCAAGTTCGGATCACTCGTGAGCGCCGGCCCCTTCCCTGTAGACGCCCAAGGGAACTGGTACTTTCCCCGCCCCGCAGACGCTGGCCGTCCCCATGACGAGGATCCCGAAAAAGGGCACCCAGCCGATGCTAAAGTGACGCTCTTTCCACTTCAAATGGAGAGCCCATCCAGCCTGCCTTTTCCGCTGAAGTACGCCGTCGCAAGTGTGGAACCCCCGAGCAAATCAACCGCTCCCGGTTGGTGGAACGAGGCCGCTTGGAATGCCTATCTCAAAGGCACCTCCATACCGGACCAAAAGTTTCAAAGAGATAACGACTTTTCAGACACCGAACATACCTGCGGCATTGAGCTTTCTCCTGAGACAAACTCGGTGGTCAAAGGGCAGTTCTACTCGGCGCACTACCTCCGCCTCCGAGACAACGTACGGCTTGGCGTATTTGCGAGCGCCTTAGATAAAGGGCGTGGCCAGCCCATCCACAAAACGGATTTAATTCATCAACTCCTAGACCAAGGCCAGCACCAGATCGTTATTGGCGGCCAGCAACGTATCTGCACTGCAGAGTTGCTCGACTCCCCAAAATCTAAGCTGCCCCTGCCCCTCGGAGCGGAAATCCACGGCACCCGCGTGAAGTGGATCCTGTTGTCGCCCGCCATCTGGCCGGAGATTTGCGCCAAAGAATCTTCCCCTGGAGAAAAAATTAATCCGCACCCTGGCGGATGGCTCCCAAACTGGATTGCCGCGCAGGATCAAACGTTTGAAGGGGAACAGGTGGCCGCTGGCTCAGTGCTCCTGCTCGACGGGCCGGGCCGATTGAAGGCCAAACGCATCGGGCGTCCACCGGGCAAACGCATTGCAGCCCGGCTTGTCGCAGCCACAGTATCCAAGCCGAGCATTGTCACTGGATACGCCACTGCCAGTAACAGCGATCCAGAGCGAGAGAAGGGCGGCTTCAAATCCACCCATCTCGCGGTGCCTGCTGGGGCGGTCTACTACTTCGAGGCAGACACCCAAGAGGAGGCGAGGAAGCTCGCCGCAGCACTCAACTGGCACGGGAACAATTCAGCAGGCACAGATCTCCAGAACCGCCGCTCCACCTTGATGGGCGAAAAAGGGTTCGGCATCGGCGTGTGCGGCACTTGGGAGTTTCACCCAACGTCAGCGCACTAGCCTAACCCAGTGATCACTTCAATTTCCTCTTTTTAATCCACCTCCACCACCTGCATTTCTTATGCTTACGAAAATCCTAACTATCTTCACGCGAACCCCACTTCACGTCGGCGCAGGCGCCAGCGTCGGCGCCATCGACCAACCCATCCAGCGGGAAAGACACACTGGCTTCCCGATCATTCCAGCCTCTTCTCTCAAAGGCAGCTTCGCGGATCACTGGAACGACACGCTGTCGGAGAAAATTGATGGAGATAGAACGAAGCTCATGCGCGGCAAAGGCG
>CAIWVL010000258.1 GCA_903916085.1 uncultured Spartobacteria bacterium | reverse complement strand
TCTTTAGCGCAGGAAGGTTATTCACCCGCAACGCGTTACAATCTTGGCAAGGTGCGTGAAGCTTTGTCCGATCCAGCCGGTGCGATGCTCGAATGGGAGCGTGCGCTGAGATTGGAGCCCAGCCACGTGCCGGCGCAAAAGGCGCTTGAAACCGCGCGGACGACGATGGGTTCCGCCGTGGACCCCGTGCAGTGGTGGAATCGGTTACAACCCGATTCTACGCACCGGTTGGAGCACTGGGTACTTGCCTTCGGAGGGTGGCTATTTGCCGGAGGAATGGTGGCCTTCACCATGAAACGCCGGATCGTGGCCTCTGTTCTTTCCTTAGTAAGCGTCAGCGTGGCCCTGTTGGGATTCGGATGGTGGCGTCAGGCCCTTGCCGAGGCCGATACTGCCCTCGTAATCGAACGCGCCGTCGTTCTACGTGCCGCCCCAGCGGATCCCGCACGCGCCCTCATCACTTTGCCTGCCGGAAGTAGACTCCGCCTTCGAGACAGTAGTGGTGGCTGGAGCCGTGTTGAGGCCGCCGGAGCGCAGGCTGGTTGGGTACCTTCCGCAAGCGTGGAACGTATTTCGCCCGCGCAATAGGCGAAGGGTAATACGCGAGGCGCTGCCCGGCATGAACCCCCGATTCCTAAGCGTCCTTGTGCGGTTGTGGCGCCTGGGCGCGCTCGCACTCGCGATTGTGCTACTTCACGGACAGGCTACGCGTTCCCTTCCCCAAAACACGCGCATCCAGCTCTCCGACGCACTCGCCTTTTTTCCCTCCGCGACCGTTCTGGTCCCGCTTGAAAATGGAGCCGTGGCTGCCCGTGACGCCCATGCGCAAACACTCGGAACCCTCGTTACCACATCGCCTCAGGCTGACGGAATCAAAGGCTACGCAGGGCCCAGCAACTTGTTGGTCGCCTTAGACACAAGTGACAAAATCGTTGGCACCCGTGTCTTGGAAAGCGCGGACACGCCTGCTCATGTCGAGATTCTGCAAAGACGCGCTGCTTTTACCGACAGTCTGAAGGGTTGGAATCCTGCAGTGCAGCCTCCGCCAAAAATCGAGGGCGTCGGCGGCTCGACTTTAACCGGATTGGGAATAGTCGAGGCCATCGCCTTGCGGCTCGGCGGTCGCCACGGCTCCTTGCGTTTCCCCGAACCTCTGACGCTCCCCGAAGTGCGTTCGCTTTTTCCCTCGGCCACTGCCATTTCCGTTGATGTACCCCGAACTGGTTGGTGCAAGATTGCGGATTCCGCAGGAGCGTTGCTTGGGTATGTTGTTCGCACTTCGCCTGCCTCGGATTCTGTTGCTGGCTATGCCGGGCCTACGGAGTGTCTCGTTGCCATTGCGCCCGACGCTCAGACGATCCGCGAAGTGCGCGTTCGCAAATCCTACGACACGGAAGAGTACGTGGAACGCGTAGTGGGCGACGGAGATTACCTGAAATCCCTGACGCAGTGGAGGGTTGAGGATTGGCCTGCATTAGATTTTCATGCCCAAAAAATCGAGGGCGTGGCTGGTGCGACGCAGACCAGTTTTGCTGTGGCGGAAGGTTTACGACAACGCTTTCGCGTCGACACCGCCGCTTCAGTGCTGGCAACAGCTCGAACGTTTGGAGTGAAGGACTGGGCTTTGTGGCTGGTGTTATGCGGGTCTGGCGTGATGGCGTTTACGGAGCTTCGCGGAAAGCGTGGGTGGCGGTTGGGGTGGCAAGCGGTGGTGATTGGGTGTCTGGGCTTATGGTTAGGGGAATTTGTATCGGTAGGGCTTTTGGTGGGCTGGGCTCGGCAGGGTATCCCGTGGAAAGAAGCGTCGCCCTTAGTGGTCTTTGTGGGGGCGGCGCTTTTGGTGCCTTGGGGAAGTCGACGCCAGTTGTACTGTCACCACGTATGTCCGCATGGAGCAGCGCAGGAGTGGGTTGGGCGTTTATCCCGAGGAAACTTTCAGCTTTCGCCCGGATGGCACCGAGTCTTGCGAGTGGTGCCCGGTTGTCTGCTAGCCGCGGCGTTTGGGTGTGCCCTTCGGGTACCCAAGTTTGCCTTGGGAAACTTGGAGCCGTTTGACTTTTGGGTATTGGGAAGTGCCGCTGCGATTCCCGCAATGTTGGCCGCTGCTGGGCTCGTCGGAGCCGCCTTTATTCCGATGGCCTACTGCCGTTATGGATGTCCGACCGGCGCGCTTTTGGGTTTTATGCGGGCCACATCCAGCCGGGAACGGTTTGGAGTGAAGGATGCCGCCGCCTTGGTCGTACTTTCCCTAGGCACCCTCAGCGTCACTGCGTCAGCTCCAATGCCCATAGCCCTCGCAGCGCCTACCACCCTGGAGGAGCTGCGAGGTACGAGTTTCGGCACCACTTGGTGTGTGAAGGTACGCGGCTGCACAGTCGACCGCGTTCAACTGCACGACGAACTCGCGGTTGAGGTAGAGCGCATTGAGGCTACTCTTTCGCACTGGCGTCCCGACTCCGCGACGAGCCGTTTCAATGCCAATCCATCACTAGAAGCGCAGGTCGTGCCACAGGAGTTGGGGCATCTCGTCCAGTTTGCTTTGCGGCTAAGTCGCGCCTCCGCAGGGGCGTATGACATCACGGTTGCTCCATTAGTTGCCGCTTGGGGCTATGGGCCGCTGGGTGAGATTGCCACGGCACCCTCAGATGCGGTCCTCGCACAGCTTCTGGAAGGTGTGGGTTGGCAAAAACTAGAGGTTAGCGAAGACGGCTCGCGTCTGCGAAAGAAGCATCCCAGTGTCGCCCTAGACCTAGGCTCGATTTTACAAGGCTACGCTGCCGATCGAATGGCAGGCATTCTCAATGCGCGGGGCTGTAGCGATTATCTGATCGAGGTGGGTGGCGAACTCCTTGCGCGGGGCGCTTGGCGGGTTGCTATTGAAAATCCCGCCGATGCTCAGACGCCTCTCCTCACTCTGGAGCTGAAGGACGCCGCGTTGGCGACGTCGGGTTTGGCGAGGGCGCGGCGCCGGTTTGAAGGGCAGGTCGCCTCGCACATTATTTCGCCCCGCACCGGTCGCCCAGTGGACCCCAATATTGAGGCATGTTCGATTCAGAGGCCGACTTGTTTGGATGCTGACGGTTGGTCTACTGCAGTCATTGCTTCGGGCTTGCCTGCGGCGCTAGAAATGGCACGGAGGGAGGGCCTGATTGGCTGGGTGCTAGACGCCGCTGGGCGTGTGAAAAGGCTGTAGACCACTTCCTGCATCCAGGCCACGGGTTGATCAGCCCAGTTCTACATTCCAGTAAGCCAAGTCAATGAATTGGCGCCAGCTTTCGTGCGGTTTTGAATCAAAGGTGAGGTGCAGAAACGGCTGCCATTTGGGACGCTCAGGCTTACGCCGCAGTTTCATACCCACCTCGTGCGGCATCCTGTTGGCTTTACGCGAATTGCACTTGATACACGAGCAAACGATGTTCTCCCAGTTCGTCTGCCCGCCGTGATCCCGCGGAATCACGTGATCTAAGTTCAAGTCCTTCCGATCAAAAACCTTGTTACAATACTGGCAGGTATTCTTGTCACGCTCGTAAATGTTGTGGCGCGTGAACTTTACTTCTTTGCGCGGGACCCGATCAAAAAGCATGAGTACGATCACTATTCGGCACACTCTTCGGTGCATTTACTGCAAAGCCGCAAGAGAGCTCAGGGGCCGCGGAGGTTCGACCTGTTAAATCTGGATCTGCAGATGACGTGGCGATCTTGCTCAACTACGCACAGCGCGTTGTCATT
>CAIWVL010000257.1 GCA_903916085.1 uncultured Spartobacteria bacterium | reverse complement strand
TTTAAGGTCACTTTGCCTGCCGCTCCTAGCCGGAACTTCGTCACGGCATAGGCATTGTCTCCGGTCACCGTCGCAAGCGGCATCTCCAAATGCTCAGGCAAGAGACGACCGTCTGTGAGGCTGTACGCCGGGAGGGCAGAGGCAAGGTTGCGCCCGCTCTTTGCATCCTCTGCGTTGGCTGTGATCTTCCACGCACGCGCGACAGAGCCGTTGCTAGCGTCAAACTTTCCAGGACGCCCGACGGCTCCCAGAAAGGCGAAGAGGTTAATCTTATCTTCTTGAGACAACCCTTCAACGAGCCCGGCCGGCATCAGGGAGCCAATCACTTCGTTGGCCTTGATCTTGGCCTTGGCTACATCGATTTCCATCCCGCCAGGAACACGCACCTTGACGACGGTTTCGTTTTCCTCGAAGGGAATCCCCGTGAGTGAGGTGCCATCGGTAAGCGTATAATTAACGCCATGATAGCCTTCCTTCACCTTCGCTGCCGGTTGGAGTACGCTTTCGATGATGTAATCTAACGGCGCACTGGCTCCGATGGTCGACATGTCTGGTCCGAGCTTGCCACCCGCGCCGCCAATAGCGTGGCACTGGACACAGCTCATCTTTACGCTGTGGTAAATCAGCTCGCCCTTCGCGGCATTGCCGTTTTCCTGCACAAGCTTAGCCCAAGCTGCGGGCGTTAAATCAGCAACAGCTGGGCCTGTCTTCCCTTTCAATACCTGCTCCAAGGCGCTGCCCCGGCGACCCAATTCGCGGGCTGCCTGAATGCCGGCCGCCGTGGCGACCTTGGACAATTTGTCCTTGGAATTCTCAGCTAGTTTTTGCGCTAACGTCACGTCGATGCCTACTAAGGCCCGCCATACAGGCAGAGCTGCCTCAGCTTGTTGAGCAGCTTCCAAGAGAACAGCCGCAGCAGTCAATGCCTCTTCCGGGCATACTTTAGCGAGAATACCAAGTGCCAAGTGACGCATCGCCGGAGCACGTTCTGGGGCGAGCAAGGTCCTCGCTTCGTGGACTGCTGCTTCGCCACCCAAGGCGCGCAGTCCCTCGGCCGCAGCTTTTTGCAGAGCAGGGTTTGTTCCAGCAGCCGCTGCGCCCAATTGCGGGGCGAGCGCCTCCTGCTTCCACATGCCCGCAAGCGTCAGCCCGGGACGTACAACCGCTGCGTCTTTGTGCGCTAAAAATCCCGCCAGCGAGGACAGGTCTCCCGTGGGACGAACTCCACGTCCGGCTGCGGTGAGTAACGTCTCAAGACCTTTGGCGATAACGTTAGCTTTCTGCTCAGGCAGCGTGAGCACACTCCAAATTTTGGCTGCCTCAGCTGGCCCGCCCGCAAACCCAACGAGTTTTGTCCAAGGGCCGCTACCGTCCGCTGGCAGCGTTAAATCCTTCATCACCGCCGTCAAGGCACGTCCTGCCTCGGGCACTTCGAGAGCGATGAGACGTGAGGCGAGTTGCTCCTCGCGCCCCTTCCAGTTCCAGCGCCCGTCGATGAGGGCGTTCGTCCACAACTGGCCAACCTCGCGCATGGCGAGCTTTGCTGCAAATCCATACTGCTCGTCCCCAGTGGGTTGCAGTTCCACCGCGCCGGCCACTGCTTCAGCGGCAGCGTCCGTCGGAATGCGTGATAGCGCGCGGACTGCCTCCACGCGTACGCGCGGTGACGGATCTTTGGCGAGCGCAATCAGGCGTTCGAGGTTACCCGGAGTTGTCCCAAGTGCACCCAGCCACCGGGCTTCCCAAGCGGTTGTGGCAGCGTCCTTAGACTCCAGTCCCTTGAGTGCACCCTCCGGACCAAACGCGCCAGCGCGAACAAACGCCGCTTCGCGTGCGGCCTCGGGCGTGCCCTTTTCCTTTTGCCAAGCGTTGAGATTGTCCAGCGCGCCTTGAGCGACTCGACGGCTGAGGATAATACGAGACTGCTGCTGTTCCCAGCGGTTGTCGGAAAGCAATCCGTTCAGGAGTTGCGGTGTGGATTTGTCCCACAGCGATTCCCAAACCACAGGCTTGCCGTCCTTTGTGCTGATGCGCCAGATGCGCCCGCTGACTTTGTCGCGACGTTGATCGCGGAAATCGACTTCGCCGTGGTTAATGACGGGGTTTGTCCAGTCGGCCACGTATAAGGCGCCATCCGGGCCGAGCTTAACGTCGATAGGCCGGAAGCCTTGATCCGGGGTGCGCACGACATCGGGCTGGTCGGAAGTCGCGTAAGCGCTCTTGGCGGTTGGGGCTTTCGCGAGGTCGTTAAAGGCGAACCGCGCGATCCGGTGTGCCCGGAAGTCGCAGGTGATTGCTTGTCCCTGCCACGCAGCGGGGAAGAGGGGGCTACGAATGATTTCGAGACTGCAAAACTTCGGGTAGCCACCGCCACTCACGCTGGGCATGACGGCCTTCGCGCCTTCCGAGGGGGCGAAGGTAGCCCCTGGATAAGCCCAGCTAATCCCAGTGCTCCCCGCGCCGTCGGTGAGAAAGGACTGTCCCTCCGCATCTGTCTGATGTCCCCAAGTGTTCCAGAGCCCCTTGGAGAAGACCTCCACACGTTCGGTGCGGGGATCGTAAGCGAGCACTCCACCTGAGTTTAAGCGTACCACGCCCCAAGGCGTTTCCATGTGGCTGTGAATGTAGACGCTTTGGTTAAAATACAGCCGTCCGTCCACGCCCCAGTGGAGGGTGTGAATCGTGTGATGGGTGTCTTCGGTGCCAAACCCGCTCAGCACCACGCGCCGGGAATCCGCTTTGCCGTCGCCGTCGGTGTCGCGCAACAGCAGCAGCTCCGTCGAGGCGCCGACGTAAGCCGCGTTGCCGCCATTGGCAATGTTGAGTGCGGGCTCGATTCCCGTGGGAATCAGGAGGTCATCGGCAAATAGCGTAGCCTTGTCGGCATGGCCGCTGTGTTTGGTATCTTCCAGAATGAAGACTTTGTCCGTGGGATAGGCACCCGGCTGAATCTGAGGATAGATGGGAGTAGACGAAACCCACAGACGCCCTTTGGCGTCCCAGTTCATTTCAACGGGTTTTGAAAGGAGCGGATTTTCTGCCCAAAGGCTGATTTCCAAACCGTCCCCAAGTTCAAACGCGGGGGCCGCCACCGGCGTCGTAGCGACTGGATCTGGCGGCAGCACGGTCTCTTGCGGAGCGGGTTTGCCTAATTTTAGCGCGGCAATGGAGGCGTCGGCCGCCTCCAGAAGCGCGTCGAACTGCTCCATCTCGACGGCGTTGCGTCCCTGTTCGCGTTTGCGGAACCCAAAAATGTACGTGAAATTAGCCGGACGCCACCGGTGAAAGAAGAGTTCATTCTTGCGCTGCAGGGCTTTGCGCAGTGGCGAGTCCTTAGGGGCAGCCGCTGTCCCGGGGGTGCGCCAGCCCAATTCCGTCGCAAGCGCTTCCGCCCAGCGTTCCAGACCAGCGCCTTCAGGATGAATTCCGTTCTCGGACAGTGGCTTGCTGAGGTCGCTCTGTGCTACGGCCGCCTGATCCACAAAGCGCGCACCCCGTTCGGTGGCCAACTCGCGAATCGCTTGCGTGTAGGTGGCGAGAAGCTGGTTATGCGCAGCAGGGTCGGGGAGTTCAGGACGTGTTCCGCGCAAATCTTCGTGCCGAAGTGGTGCCAGCAAAATGAACCGCACGGGCCCGCCGGCTGCCGCCGTGATGGAGTCCATCAAGCCAGCCAGATCGCGTTTGAACTTGGCGGCGGAAAACTCGGTGCCGTACCTAGCCGGATCGGCGTTAAGCGCGGGGTCCCCTGAGCGGTAGGTGATTTCCTCAAGACTGGCCGCCATGCCGTAGCCAAGAACCGCCACAGTCGGTTTGACCAGATCGAGTTGTGTGCGAATGCGTTCCATCCCAGTGGAGGCCGCATCGAAACTCGCGCGCGAGACGCCGGTGGGGAGATCTGCACTGAACGAAAGGTTACGGAGAGTGAACGGTTTTCCCGCAAATCGTTGTGTAAGATGGGTTTCCAGGGCGGCGGCAGAGCCTTCGCGTTCCAGAAGCGTGTCCCCCATGAAGAGGACCCGATCTCCGGCCTGGATTTCAAAAGGGGCGCTCGGCTGAGCTGAAACAATCGCTGGGGTTACACACGCTAAAACGGGAAGCAAGTAAGGCAGTTTCATGGGGGAATTTCGGACACTACACAGCTGCAAACGGACGTGAAATACGGAGTTTCACAGACTTTCACAGCCCACCGCAACCGTCCATGACAGCCTGTGTTCCCGCTCCACTTTGCTCGCACCTTTGTGTTAGATGACTCCAAATGTCTGCAACTGCCCCAGCCGCCCACGCCCTTACCCCGGATGACATCCAGTGGATTCCCTCCTCGATCCTCCAAACAACGAGTCCTGCTGAGCTTTTCTCCCGCCCCGCGCCTCTAACGGTCGATTACGGTTGCGGTGAAGGCGCCTTCATTCTCGCGATGGCGGAGCAACATCCAGAACGCAACTTTCTCGCGACGGAGCGTCTTGTCGGACGTGTCGAAAAGGTATGTAAACACGCGGCTCGGGCGGGCCTCAAGAACCTGCGCGTGTTGCGGTTGGAGAACTTGTACACCGCCCGGTTCATCCTTCCTCCGGAGTCAGTGACCACCAGCTACGTTTCCTTCCCCGACCCTTGGCCCAAACGCGCCCATCAGAGCCGCCGCCTCGTCCAGCCCGAGTTCCTGTCCGCCGTCCGCGCAACTCTAGTGCCAGGGGGCGAACTGCGCCTTAAAACCGATGATCTTCCTTACTTCACGTGGATGGAAAAAGTGATCGCCGAATCCACCGGCTGGGAGCGCCATCCCTGGCCCGAAGACGAGCCTCTGCCGCTCACAAACTTCGAAGCGCGTTTCCTGGCGCAAGGTCTACCGATTCACAAGACGGTCCTGCGCAAGGTGGGTTAGGTGGAGGCGTAGAACCCGGCGATTGGCCCATCTTCTGGAACCCGAGCGTTTCCCAACGGGGAGCCGGTGGTTGAGCGCCAGCGATATCACCGGAACAAATGACCATCACATAAATGCACGCCGGCTGGGGTGCCAGAGACTGTGTTCCATGCCAACGGCATGGCTCGGGAATCCGTTCCCCCCTTATTTCGCCTGCTGCACCGTCCGCTCAGTCGCTGGCAGGCGACACGATTGCCACGCAAGAAACTGCCACTGACCAGCCTCCTTTCGCCAAACCGCCAGATATCCCAACAACACATCCGCCGCCGCTCCCTTGATCTCCAACTTAACCTGCACTCGCCCCGTCATCAGGGCCACGCCGGGCGCGGGAAAACTCCAGTTCCGTTCCCGATACTCCAAATTCGAGTACTTCGTCTGACCCGAGCCCAGCGACTCGAGCATGGACGCCTTCGTATCCACCAAACCGTTAGAATGCGCGTAACGGAGTTCCTCTGAGTAAATAGCTGCCAGTTGCTGGACGTCAGCAGCAATGGTTGCCGCCAAACGCCGGGCGTCGGCTGTACGCAGGGCCAGCACTTCCGTCTCTGGGACTGTTGGCGTGGAGGACACCTCTGTCTCCGCCTGCGTGTGGGCCGTTAGACTCTGTGGAAGGTCTTGTGCTGGGACGGCAGTCGCGGCACCGAGCGCGATAAATAGAGGCAGAAGACGTTTCATTTTTCTGGGGGGCGAGGGCATTTGCTTGGAGAACAAATACTTATAGCTCTGCTCTCGTGTCTGGTTTCGGTGTCTCGCGCTCGCCTAAAATTTGTGCGCGATGAGTACCGCTTGTTTATGGAGATAGTTACATGCTGGTCAAAGAAGCTGCATTCCAAATCCTTTCACATCTACACGAAACATCTGAAGGGCCGATCTCTTGTCGATCTGGACTGTCCAGCGCATCGCAGCGTGAAAGTGAAAATTTGTTTACATAACTTCTGTCTCGCTCTGCCTCACACCTGCTAGCGTGTAAGGCATCGGATCTTCATAGCGTACGAACTACCGCTGCCTCACCCCTCATCAAACTACCCTTGGATCTCGCAATAGCCATCATTGACACAAGCCCCTTAAAAGGGTTCGCAAAGCTTGCGATCGAATCTACGCTAGCATCAGTTGCGGCAAAGCGAGTCGTTTGCTTTTCAGATGCAGCCTTTTTTCCGGGCGCTGACTTTGTCCAAATTAATCCCATTCGCTCAATCCGACAATATAGCGAATTTGTTCTTAGCGGTCTTCCCCATTTTATTAGCGAAGACCGCCTGCTGCTAATCCAGTGGGACGGGTTTGCTGTTCATCGCTCATCTTGGAAGCCTGAATTTCTCGAGTACGACTACATCGGTGCTCCTTGGCCTGATGTTCCGGAGCCCCGCAGCGTTGGGAATGGGGGGTTCAGTTTGAGATCAAAACATCTGCTCGAAAGCATCGCTGCTTTGGGAATCCACACGTCTGAAACGATCGCAAAAGGTGATTTAGAGGATGTTCTGATTTGCCAGACTTTCGGTCACCAACTTGAGATGGCCGGAGTTAAATTTGCGCCACCATCAATCGCTTGCGATTTTTCTTTTGAAACCGGTAGTCTGCCTACTCCGAGCTTCGGATTTCATGGCTCATTTAACTTTCCTTTCTATTTTTCGGAGGATTTTTTGGTTGCGAACGTTGATGAACTGCTCTCGCGGGTTCGAAACCCCCGCGCTCTCGCACTTTTCGTTTTTAACGCGTTTAGAGTCGGCTACCATTCTTCAATTGACTCCGTCTTGCGTGGGATCTGGCATTCTCGGCCTGAACTCGTCGAGCAGATCCAACAGGCCTTCACTGCGGCAGGAATTCGGTTGCCGCTTCCTCTCCTCAACTCTTGATCGCGGTGCAGTGGAACCGCTCTCAGAATTTTACTATTTAACAGACAGCATCGGTCGAAATCTATCACAATGAAAGTTGGCCTTATTCAGACTAGAGGCATTGGTGACATCATTATTGCGGCGCCGATAGCAAAACATTTTTCCGATGCCGGTCACACTGTTCTCTGGCCGGTCGACTCTGATTTCTTTGAATTTGTTCAAGAAGCTTTTCCCTATGTAAGCTTTATCCCAGTTGAGGCGCAGTCTTTTCCAAAAACTTCTTTGGAATATTTTTATCTACATCCTCTACAGGTATTGACAGAACTCGGATGTGAGTGCATTTTTTCACTCTACTCCTATTTGTCTGGCTTGGATATTGTGAATGAAGGTCTAGCCCGATCATTAAAGTTTGATGAGTACAAATATGCAGTTGCAGGTGTGCCATTTTCAAATAAATGGGAGCTCAAGCTCAATCGGAATCTCCAACGCGAAACGGCTCTGCTCACTTCCCTCGGGATCACACGACCCTACCTAGTAGTTCACGATACCGGATCTAACTTCAACGTTCAGATAAACCTCCCCGAGGATTTGGTGAGTGCTTTTCAGGTTGTGCGAATTTCTCAGGTCACCAGCAACCCATTCGACTGGTTATCGGTATTGGAGGGTGCCACCTATTTTATCGGCGTAGATAGCTGCTTTTCAAATCTCGTGGATCAGCTTAATCTCTGTGAACACAAGTTTCTTTTCTTGCGATCGGAAATAAAGGCGACCCCAGTATTGAAGAATGGATGGAGATTTGTGGTGTAGTAAGGTCTAGGAGATGGATTGTCTCCTCGTCCGCATACCTGATTTTGACCGTACGGTAATCGGCACTTCATCGGCGTGCGCGGAGATGTATGCATTTTGTGGGGCGAAACATGCCGTTACCCCAATGCGGTTGCACGCCAAGCTCCTTGGCTATACAACAGCCACGAGAGCCACTGCATTGGCGAGAGGCATCTTTCCGCCCCTGAAGGAGCTCCCCAAACACAGCATTTGTAGGCTGGGACTGGGACAATCACCATTGGTTAGATAGAAGTGTTCTCCTTGCCGCGCGCACGGACATTTATGCGCCGGCTCACCACGAAAACCTTTTTACTCTCACAAGATACAACAACCATACCGTAGGGCCGGTATACTGTGGCACCCAGCAATGGACGCGCGAATTTCTGTCCGACCATCTCCCTGAGATACTAACGGCACGGAGATCTGATGCGCCACTCGGAATGCACGTCCCGTATTCGGCGTTCTCATTTCGCATGAGAACGGTCCAAACCATTGGGAATACATTCCCATTAGTGGGCTTCACCAATGGTTGGTTTCATAATCGCACCACATCGGAGTGATTCGTGGAATGGACTGCGCACAAGTCGCACTGGATCAATCCCGTTTTAAACAATGTGCCAATTCGCCTTTTTGACGCGCTGGTCACTGGTGGTATTCCGATCGTACCATACTCCCTCCGATCTCTCCCTCCGGTCTCAAAAATTCCGAGAGATCAAATCGTATTTTACGGACCAGAGGACATTATTTCACCAGACTCCGTCGCTCGCGAAGCGGTTGAACTGTTTGATCAACAAGGTAAAAAAGGCGTTGCCACCCGGCATCTTTACGCACTCAACGAGCACCATGCTGCGGTTCGGCTTGCTGAGGTGTTGCGACATGCGGGAGAATGCATCGGGTGCGGCAACCTGTCATCCAAACTCGCCTGCCACTAGAGCGTGCGCCAATTAAGTCTTTTGTATTCGAGAAGATTGAGAAACCTCGTTCCAAGAAATGACGTGTCGCAGTTTGAAGCGCTTGATGATCTTGGCAGCTACAGTCCGCTTGTATTTGATGTCGCAGGAGATTCCCCCCCCCTTCCTCGTTCGATGTTACTATAGCGACTCAATGGAAGCTTCTCCTAAAACATTGGGTTTCTAGAGGTACCCTTAAATCCTCTTAAATCTTGCAAAGGGAGGTTTCGAGGCAATGTAACACAGCGCCGACTTGCTCGGACGACAAATGTGGACCTATCGGGAGGCTCAGCACGGTGGAGGCAAGGTTTAACGCTGTCGGTAGGGAGTCGTAAAGGTCTTCTTCGCCCTCGTAAGCGCCGGAGCGGTGCGCCGGATACGGGTAGTGGATGAGCGTGCCGATTCCTGATTCCAGCAGCAAAGATTGAAGCTTCTCGCGCTGAGGATGCTTGATCACAAACAAATGCCAGACCGGATCCGCCCAAGGTGGAACATAAGGTAGGGTGATTCCTCGGAGAGTGCTACAAGCGGAGAGATATTCCGCTGCGATTTGTCCGCGACGCTTATTCCATTCATCAAGTCGTGCGAGTTTGACTCTCAAGAACGCTGCTTGTATTTCGTCTAAACGTGAGTTGAAACCCTTGAAGTCGTGACGGTACTTAACTTTGGACCCATAGTTTCTCAGCTGAGAAATTCTATCTGCTAGTTCGTCGTCATTCGTAGTAATTGCACCAGCATCACCGAATGCGCCAAGATTTTTTCCCGGATAAAAGCTATGTCCCGCAGCATGGCCCAAGCAACCTGACCTGATGCCTTTGTAGCGGGCTCCCTGTGACTGGGCTGCGTCTTCAATTACTCTCAGTCCATACTTACTCGCTATGTGATTGATCTGATCCATATCAGCTGTTTGACCGTAAAGATGAACTGCTATGATCGCTTTTGTGCGTTCAGTAATGGCGGCCTCAATGCGTTCAGTGTCTATATTGAACGTACGCTCGTCGGGTTCTACTGGTATCGGAGTTGCCCCCGCGTGCGAGACAGCGAGCCACGTTGCAATGTAGGTATTTGAGGGAACTATCACCTCGTCGCCTCGGCCGATGTTCATGGCTCGCAGAATGATGTGCAGTGCATCAAGGCCATTGCCGACACCAATACAGTGCTTGGTTCCGCAGTAATTAGCAAACTCCAGCTCGAATGCTTCTAGCTCTTTGCCTAACACGTACCAGCCCGACGCCATTACTCTTTTGTAGGCGGTATCAAATTCGTCTTTAAGTTCAAGGTAAGTGGGTAATAGCTCTAGGAATGGGACTTTCATAGCTTCTGGTGAACGACGGCACTAAAATCCTGGTAATTACGGTAGTAATCATCTTCGTCGTAAAGGTTGGATGCCAACGCCATGCAGACTGCGCCCGAGGAAAAGTTGTCTATTTCCCGCCAGATCATCGGGCAGACGTAGAGGCCTTTGTATGAGCGATTTAGATGGATCCGCTTCTTGTTGAAGCCATCGTCGATTACAATGTCAAAACTTCCAGACATCGCGATAATCAACTGGTGTAAATTCTTGTGAGCATGCCCGCCCCGCTCAGCCCCGCCTGGTACGTCGTAGAGATAATAGATTCTTTTGATGGTGAAAGGTATGTGTCCTTTGCCATCGGGTCCTTCAATAAATGTAAGGTTCCCTCTGGGATCGTGGATAGCGGGTAATTCAATTATGCTGCATTTTTCGATACTCATAGAAACGGCGTACTCGAGTGAAATCTCCTAAAATAACTTCTGGCCGTCAGGACGAATGCGGGTGAAGTCGCGTCCGTTTTGCGCTAGGGGCCCAATGAGTGGGCGCGACTCTATCCATAGGGGAGGCTAATGCAAACACAAACGTTTAAATGCCATCGCCTCAGTTGTTCTGCCTCTGCGTTGGTGCCTGTATCGTGGTGATGACCCTTCAAGCTCAAGGAATCCGGGTTGGTGTACCCGCAAAAACTAGCAGCCTGTCGGACTTACGTGCCCGCACTAAAATCGACGCTCTAAAATGCCCGGCAAGGCCTCTCTAACTTTTAGCTAAGGTGTTTTGATGGTGATAAAACGGTGATTTTACTCAGAAACAGCCCAAGGCCGACAGGCTGCTCGTGACTTTTATCTTAAAAGTGGCTATGGAAGAGCACCTCCCCGGACGTGTTGGTGGCTCGGGGTTATCCTTGCCACACGCACGACCGCCCCGAGCATGTTACTACAGAGCGGCAGGGAAGGGTGAAAATTTCGCGTGCCGTGTAGTGGTTGATGAAGCGGCGATAGGCCATTGTTATGAACGCAGTACCCATGAACGTAAGCATCTTCTTGCGCGGAACTGGCTCCATGAATCGGCTTGCAATTCCATCAATGCCCTGATTCTATCTACAGCCGTGAACTTTAGTGAGCGCTTGAGACGGTCGGGGCGTTTTATCTCTGCCTCTCAGAGTTGATACTTAGCTTTTGCCGTAGTTGTGCCGGACTCGCTATCCGAGGCGACTTTTCCTCGATCCAGAAATTAACAAGCTTCTTTCTTGTACGCTACATGGTTGAGTTTGAAAAGTAAGATAAATAGACTTAAAATATGAGTAAAAACTTCAAGCCGAAGGTTTCCGTCGCGGTTGCTGCTTACAACCACCAAATGTGGATCAAGGACTGTCTGCATTCGATATTGCGACAGACTTTTGAGGACCTAGAGGTTATCGTTATTGACGACGACTCCTCGGATGCAACTTTTGAAATTGCTTGCAGTGTCAATGACCCCCGCATTACGGTGCAAAAAAATGAGGGAAACCAAGGTGTCAGCGTGGCTGCAAATGCTGCGATCAAAGCAGCGTCTGGTGAATACGTAGCTCTTATTGGATCTGACGACAAATGGCATCCGGATAAGATTGCGCTTCAGGTCGATTGGCTTGACCGCCACAGGGAGTTCGATGTGTGCTTCACTGGGAGTGAGACAATTGACGAAAGTGATTTGCTTTCACCTCAACAGGTTGTTTTTGACACAAAAAACCGCTCCCGCCTTCTTTGGCTGGCTCGTATGTTAGTGGGCAACTGCCATTGCGCCCCCAGCGTGCTCATCAGGAGGTCCGCCCTTGCGAAGATTGGGTACTTCGCGCCCAGTTTACATCAGCTTCAGGACTATGATCTTTGGCTTCGATTCCTTTGTTCCGGCCACCAGTTGCATGTGTTGGAGGAGCCCCTAGTGCAGTACCGAGTGTGCGGAACCCGCGACAGCATATCTAACAGTGCGTCGCCGGAAAAGACAATCCGTGACGTATGGGAGGGCGTGCAGGTGCTCGAAAACTACCGGCGACTATCACTTGGTGAGCTTCGTGATCTTAGTGGTCTCTGGGGGGGCTGGCTGGAACACGAGTCGATGTTTTTGAAGACGCGTTCTGTGGATGTTGGTCTCGCTCTTTTGTGTTCACGGATAGCATCTCTGTCCCATCACCATTTTGCCGCTGACCTTCTCACCAGGGCTAGAAATGCACTGCCCGAATCAATCGGGAACCGTGAATTTCTGGCGTTTATCGGTGGATTGAATCTCTTCCGAGTCCGAGGGTAGTCAGGGATTGATCCAGTCTCCTGCATCTGGAAAACTTACGAAGGCGCTTGGTCCGCCATTCGGCACTTACCCCAACGCGAGCTCTATCGCTCCTACGCTCAGGTCTTTGAAAAACATCCTCTTCATCGGCAATAGTCACCTTATCGCTCTTATTGACGCCGCCAAACGCCGCACCGGTGGTGGGGAGGTGCGGCTCGAGACCGAATTTTCCTGGCGCGCGGTGGCCTTTCGCCGCTACGACTTCAACCTCGCCTCCGTGACCGACGAGGGCTGTGCACGTATGTTGTTCATTCTGCTGGGTGGCGCGGCACCTTCGCTCTTCCACGTCAACCCGCAAGGCCAACTCGGGCTTTCTGAGGCGTTTGTGCAGGAGCTGCGAGAAGGGGCGGCGCGTTTCCCCGCCCCGCTTGACTCCGTGGTTTCGTACTACCATGGCAACGAACATTCGATTTTCTCGATGGTAGAGCACCCTGTGCCGTTCGATTTCTTCGTGAACGCCGCCGACACGCCCTCGCCTTCCACTAAGGGCCCGCGCCAAGTGGTACCCCTCGAGGTTATCAAGCGTGAGCTGAGCGTTCGTGCGCGCGCCACCGTGACGTACTGCCAAATTCTCAAGCAGTTGTTCCCTCACCAGGACGTCGTGCATTTGATGCCGCCGCCGCCTATCGGCGACGAGCAGCAACTGCGTAAGAATCCCGAGATCTTTGCCTACCACTTCGATGTCTTCGGCGTGGCGCCACCAGCACTGCGGCTGAAGGTATACTCGCTGTATGTGCAGATTCTTCGCGACGAGTTGCAAGCCGTCGGTGTGCGTGTGATCACTGCGCCCGCGCAGTCGCAGGTCGACGGTTTTCTGCGCCCAGACTCGTGGATGGAGTCCACGCACGCAAACCACCGCTATGGGCAGATGTTGTTGACCGAACTTGGAGCCGTCGTATGAGCAAGTCGAGCCAGCATCCCTACAAGCAGCAACCAGCGCGTGCCTTTTGGAACAAGTCGGTCGTCAACACGCCGTGGGCGCAGGTCGAGTTTGAATCCGGCCCACGTCGGATCGTCAGACCCGATACCCGAATCGCCACCGCAGGCAGTTGCTTCGCTAGCAACCTTCTTCGGTTTCTGCCCGGCCTCGGTCTCCAGCCCTTCTATACCGAGCTACCACCTACCTATTTCACGGAAGACGAGATCAAGGCCCATGGCTACCGCGAGTTCGCGGCTCGCTACGGCAACGTTTACACTGTGCGCCAGTTCCGCCAACTCGTCGAGCAGGCGCTGCAAGTGATCGAACCCATCGAGGCCTTTGAGTCCGTTGAGGGCAAGGTGTTCGACTTGTTGCGTCCGCACGTGCGTCCCGGTGGTTTTGAGAGCGTGGCGGAGGCTCGCGCCGACCGGCTTTACCATCTGGCCTGCGTGAAGCGCCTGTTGCTTGAATGTGAGGTGTTCGTTTTCACTCTGGGCCTCACTGAGGCTTGGATCGACGAATCCACAGGCACCGTTTTTCCCGTATGCCCCGGCACTGTGGCGGGCAGCTTCGATCCGGCACGCCACAAGCCTGTTAACTACGACTACAACGAGATCGCGACCGATTTAAACTGGGTGGTGGACGCCGTACGCGCCGTCAACCCGAGCCTGAACTGGATCATAACCGTGAGCCCGGTCAACCTCGTGGCTACGCACAGCAAGCACAGTGTGGTGGTGGCGTCGACCTACAGTAAAAGCGTGCTGCGTGCCGTGTGCGGGGCGGTGGAGCAGTCCCAGCCCAATGTTTCGTACTTCCCAAGCTACGAGATCATCGCGGCGCCGCAGTCTTTTGGCCAGTACTTGGCAGGCAACCTTCGCGATGCGAGCGACCGCGGTGTGTCGCACGTGATGGCGGTGTTTGATCGCGTCTACGTTGCGCGCCCTACCGGCGGTGACGAGGAGTCGGTCAAGGCTGAGCCAACCGCGGCGGGCTTCTTCGCTTCGGTGGAGAGGGCGCTGAAGTCCGAATGCGACGAAATCTACAACGAGCCCTTGTGATAGCGGAGTGTCGGCCAGTGATGGTTTGCGCGTACCCATGCTGCACGGCAGTGCGCGCACCGTTTTTGGAAGTCCGTCTCCGATGTATCCCGCGAGGGTGAACCTCAGTCGGAAGGAGAGGCTGTCCGTCTTGAGATAGAGCATTAAGAGAGCCTAAAAAACTGGAAAAATGAGCGGAATGGATTGGGTTTCAGGATGAAACATCCATTGGTGAGCGATGAACTGTGGGAAGCCATCTGCCCACTCATTACCGAGCGACCGATGACAACAAGGAATCGGGGCCCTCAACGGACAGATACTTTAATCCCTGTGCGGTAGGTAGTCGGCGCTGAAAAGGCACACAAAACTCTGCTGTTAAAGTGATTATACCTATGTTTTGGCATCAGTTTTGCCGTTCAAATGGGTTCCAAAGCGCTCAAAAACTGGGAATTTCGATTAAGCCCAAAGCAACACCACCCTCCGCCCAACCTGATTTCTTTAAAATCGAACTGGCTTCCATCATCAGCTTGACTCATCCATTGGTAAAGGTTCCGGCTTAGATCTCTTGTGAGCAGTTTGATCATCAACTTGATCCAACCTATGCCCCTGCCACTGGAGCCGCAGGCATCAATACCCGACTGATGGTTTCGCTTCATTATGTGAAGTATCAGTGCGATTTGAGCGACGAAGAAGTCGTGTCGCGCTGGGTGGAAAATTCTTACTGGCAGTTTTTTAGCGGGATGCAGTTCTTTTCCCACAAAGCTCCCATCGATCCGTCGAGCATGCCCCGTTGGCGCTCGCGTTTAGGAGACAACGGAGCGGAGGCAATGCTTCGCGCAACATTAAAAACGGGCCTTAAAATGAAAGCCATCAAGCCTTCGGACTTTGCCGATGTGAACGTGGATACCACTGTGTAAACCAAAGCGATTCGCTTTCCTACGGATACGCGCTTGTGCGATCGCGTTCGAGAGCGTTTGGTCAAAATTGCTCACAAAGGAAATGGCGGGATGTGATCCTGAAGGTATGGCACACCGATCTGCTGCAATGTCCGCACAGCCAAAACCGGATGCGGGTCATTGCAGTGATCGAGCAAGCGGGGGTGATCGAAAAGATTCTCCGACACAAGGGGCTTTGGTGTGGCACGCCATGGGTTGCGCCCTCGCGTGCGCCACCGAACGCTAAACTGGCACAGCAGGAAGACTCGCCGTACTATGCGAGTGATCCCATGCCGGACTACGAGAAAGTGTTCTCGGATTAAGGTCGCAACAAAGACCGGGCCGACCTTCTTTCCACGCAAACGCCGAGGATTTCCGCAGCGAGGTGCTGGCGTTTGCCCAAATAGGCCCGGGGTCCGTCCGTTCGCGGCCAGCCGTGCAGTAGACGCAACGCAATCAGGCGCAAAACCAGAACGCCTGTAGCGATGGGGCCGTTTTCCGGTGGACGAACGCCGCAAAAGGGGTTAAAAAGCGATTCTCCATTAACTCGCAATGCTGATGCTGATTTGCTTTAACCCGCAATTTGCTGATTCGGCCCATCCCCCCATGCGTACGCAAAAAGGAATTTCTTATCAGTATCAGTTCAGTATCAGTCCTCATCCATGTCGATCTGCGCCACATCGCGCTCGATCAAGCGGAGACAGACATCTACCGGCCCGACTACGATCCACTGCCCCGCAATCCATCCGCGATCCTAGATTTTCCTGACGCCTCGCTCGACCTCTTCGTCGTCGATGGCTGGTACCGCCTCATCTGCGCCCGCGCCGCGCTCCCCAAGCTTAAACCCGGCGGCCTCCTCCTCATCGACAACACCGACTGGAATGATCCGCCGCATATCCACGTCCCAACGGACTGGCCGCTCGTCCACGAAAGGCGCAATGTGATGACGCGGGCCTCGATCTGGTGGAAACCGGACAACCAAGCTTCTACCAACCAACATGATTGAAGACACGATCAAAAACATCGTCTGCACGACCTTGAAAATCCGACCCGAAGACTGCTCCGAAGACCTCGCCGCCGGAGACATCCCACAGTGGGACTCTCTCGGGCATGTGAATGTGCTGATGGCGGTGGAGAAGCATTTTGGTTTCGCTTTTGACGTGGTGGACTCCATCGACATCGAATCAGTCGGCGACATTGTGGACATGGTGAAAAAATACACCCAAGGCGGCGCACAGGCCTGAAGAACTCGCCTCGTTCGATGATCGAATTGCTGCCGCAAATCCTGACCAGTGGTGCCGACGCCCATGCCGGGCGTCTGGCGGTGCAGGATATTCATGGCTCAGTCAGTTATGAGTTGCTCGCGACGCAGGCTGGGGAACTAGCAGGTGGCTTGAGACATTTGGGTTTGAAAACGGGCGACCGCAGTGTCGTCGTGTTGCCAAACGGCATTCTATTTGTCACCGCTCATTTCGCCAACCTGATGGCCGGAGCAGTTAGCGTACCTTTTGACGCCAGCGTCGCCCCCGAATCCTTCGCCAGCATGGCGGCCAACTGCCGTCCGCGTTTTTTGCTGACAAATGCCGCTTCCGCGCAGCGGCTTGGCTCCGTGGCACGCGAGGCTGGCATCGAAAAAGTCATCTCCTTTGATGAGACACCTGACGCCCTCTTCGCGCAGGAAGTATCGTCCCTCGGGCATGCGGGCGTCTTCACCGATCAAATCACGCCGGACAGCCTCGCGGTGCTCATGTACACGACCGGCACCACCGGTCAGCCCAAAGGCGTGCGCCTCACGCACGCCAATGTGATGCAGGCGCTGCGCAACATCTGCAATTTCGTCGGATATGGACCGGATGACCGCGAAGTGGTGACGCTGCCGCTGTCTCATAACTTCGGACTCGGCCATCTTTACTGCAATCTTCTCAATGGCGGCGCGGTGTACACCGAAAGCGGCCTCACGCGTGTCGGACGCGTGCTGGAGAATGTGGAAAGCTTTGAGGCCACAGGCTTTCCCGGCACACCTGCAGGCTTTGGCATGCTGATGGATCGGTATGGGCCGATTTTGGCGAAACGAGGCAGCAAACTCCGGTTCTCGGTGATCAATTCAGCTCCGCTGCCGCCGGAGCGTGCGGCGCAGTTGCAGGCTTTGCTGCCCGACCTCGACATCATGGTCTACTACGGACTCACCGAGGCCTCACGCTCGACTTTTATCTCGCTGACACGCCAGGGGCCGGAGTATTATCGCTCCGTGGGCCGCAGTCTGGGCACGACGCGGCTGGCCATCAAGTCCGGGGCTGGCGAAACACTCGATGCAGGTGAAACGGGCGAGGTTGTCATTCATGGACCGGCTGTGACATCAGGCTACTGGGAAAACGAGAAGGAAACCCGCCTGCTTTTACGGGATGGTTGGCTTCACACGGGCGATCTTGGTCATCTGGACAAAGAAGGCTATTTGTTTATCACGGGCCGCTTGAAGGACGTGATCAACGTCGGTGGCTACAAGGTCAATCCGTCCGAAGTCGAGCGTGTTCTGAGCAGGTTCCCTGGTGTGCTGGATGTCGCTGTCGCAGGCGTTCCGGAGCCGGATGGCGAAGTCGTCGTCGCAGCCATCGTGGCCGATCAATCGGTGCCACCGGACTTCGCCACCATTGAAACCGAATGCCTGCTGCAATTGGAGAGATTCAAAGTGCCCACGCGCTTTGTGCAGGTCGCCAAAATCCCGCGCACAGACAGCGGCAAGATTCAGCGCAGCGTGCTTATCAAAGAACTCACCCTCGAAGACCATGCTTAAACTTCGACTGCCCATCCCCCGGTTTCTGACCGCTGGCGAGTTGCTCATGGGCAAGGGTTCCATCGCTGCTCTGCGTGCTTTGGGTGCTGCACGTGCCGCCCTTCTCATATCCCCCTCCATCGCGGCCAACAGCCACTTGATGGAAAGGCTGCGCCGCTGTGTCGGCACGCTTGATCTGCGTGTCATCACCCTGCCCTCGGGTGAGCCCACACTGGAAAGCCTGCGGACCGCCGTGGCCGAGGTGACCGACTTCCGGCCCGACTGGCTGGTGGCCGTCGGTGGCGGTTCGGTGCTCGACGCGGCAAAGCTCATCTGGATTTTCTATGAGCAGCCAGACGCTGATCTGGAGCGCCTGGCACGTCCTTTTACCCTTCCAGACCTGCGTGGCAAAGCCCGCCTCGCCGCGTTGCCGACGACAGCCGGAACGGGATCGGAAGTCAGTTCCGCCGCCGTTTTGAGCCTTCCCGGCTCGCAGAGGAAGCAAGCCGTCGTATCGCATCAGTTGCTACCTGACCTCGTGATTCTCGATCCTGAGCTTTTGGCCGACGTGCCCGCCCGCGCGATGGCTGCCGCCGGATTGGACGCGCTGGCGCATGCGGTGGAGAGCTTTGTTTCGCGCTTCAAAAACCCGATGGCCGATCATTTCGCCATTTCAGCCGCGGCGACGCTTTTTGAGCATCTTCCCAGCGTCATTAATGATCGTGCAAATCTGGAGGGTGTGCTCGAAGTGCAGCTCGCGGCCACCATGGCAGGCTGGGTGCAAAATTTGAAAGTTCCCGGCATTGGTCACGCGATCGCGCACCAGATGGGTGCCTTCGCCGTGCCGCACGGCGTCGCCTGCGGTGCGCTGCTGGCATCGTCCATCAAGATCAACAGCTCTGATGCGGCGACAAGGGCCTCTTTCGATAAACTGGCGCTACGACTCGGTTTGCACGATGCGGACGGCCTCGTCTCTGCCGTGCGCAGCCTCGCCGATTCCGTCGGAATCGGCAAACTGGGAGCCGAAGCACGCGGTGGGGTCGTCGCGTTGAAAAAAGAGCTGCCTGCGATCACCGAGGGTGCGCTGGCGGACATTTGTGCCACCGCGAATCCCGTGCTTGTGACCCCCGAACTCGTGGAACTCATTTTAAACGATGCCATCTGACGAATCCAGCAGCCTGATGTCCAACAGCGCGTCGTTCGACGAATTGGTGGCGCTGCCGCCATTCGCCGTTTCGCAGCCGGACAAACGTGATGCGCTCTTAAAGGCGCTCAACGAGGAGTTCCGCCATCATTGGCACTCCTGCCCGGCTTACCGCCGTTTTTGCACGCGGCGTGACATCGGCGCGGAGCATGTCTTTGAGAAGATCGAGGATCTGCCCTTCCTGCCCGTACACGCCTTTAAAGACAACGGCGAGCTGCTGCGCTCCGTCGAGGACGCGCAAATCCAAACGCGCCTGCGCTCCTCTGCCACGAGTGGTGTGGCAAGCACGGTGCTCATCGACAAAATCACCGCGAAACGTCAGGTCCGAGCACTGGCGTCTGTGATGTCAGCTGTTCTAGGCCCCAAGCGCCGACCATTCATCGTGGTGGATGTCGATCCACGCACGGCCAGCATTGAGGCCGTCGGCGCGCGCGGCGCGGCGGTCCGTGGCTTTCTCAATCTCGCACGCGAGGCCCGTTATGTGATGAACGGGCTGCCTGGTGGTCGATTGGGGTTGCGGGAGGACGAACTGGCCGCCGCGTTGTCTGACTGCGCTGCCACGGGCGATCCCGTCGTCGTCTTTGGCTTTACTTTTGTGCTCTATGCCCATGTGATCGCGCCGCTGCTTCAAAAAGGCGTACGTTTTCCGCTGCCGTCCGGCTCCAAGGTGGTGCACATCGGCGGCTGGAAGAAGCTGGCGGACCAAAGTGTCTCCCGCGCAGTTTTTGACGCGGGTGTGAAGGAGGTGTTCGGCGTCGAGGCCGCTGACGTGCATGACTTTTACGGCTTCACGGAGCAAATGGGCGTCACCTATCCCGATCTCTCCCCTGGCGAGAAATGCACACCTGTCTTCGCCGAGGTGATCGTGAGGCACCCTGAGACGCTGGAACCCGCGCCCGACGGCATGGAGGGCCTTCTGGAGTTTGTGACGCCGCTGCCACACTCGTATCCCGGACTGGCGGTGCTGACGGACGATCTCGGCGTGATCACCCGCCGTGATAAGCAAGGCACCCACTTCCGCGTGATCGGCCGCGCCAAGAAAGCCGAGGTGCGCGGCTGCGGCGACATCATGGGCGAAAAAATGGCCGCATCGCCACGCGACAGTGCGGCGGCGGCGAGTGCCGTCAGCGCACCCTCACGTCCGCGCCTGCTGTTTGATGGAGCAGGCAGGTATTCCAGCCCGGATCTGCTTCTCCCGGTTAATTTGTCCGCCCTGCCGGATGCGGGCGATCTCGACGCGCTCTGTGGCCGCCTGCGTTGCGCCCGTGAGAAGCTCGAAGCCTATTCCGTGGACGAACTCGCCGCATTAATCGGAGCCGCCGCACGTAGGTGGATGGAACCTGACAGTCCGCTGACTCCGCTGCGCCACATCGGTCTGCAATTCCTCGCCGGTTGGTGCCAATCTTCCGCCATGCGGCAAACTGCCGACCGCTCGCTCGCGGGGGGGCGCGGCCACCTGGATGCGTTTTGTCCTGTGGATGGCATCAACCGCCGCCTCGTCATGGCGCAGCCGCGCGGGCTGGTGGCGCACTGGCTCGCTGGCAATGTCCCTTTGCTAGGCATGCTCGGCGTGGCGCAGGCGATCCTCACGCGCAACGCCAACATCCTCAAAGCGCCCAGTTCGTTCGCAGCCGTGCTTCCTGCATTGCTGGAGACCTTCCGTGGCCTTGAGATCATCACACACGCAGGTCGTAAAATTTGCGGAGATGACATCCTCGCCTCCATCGCTGTGATCTACTTCTCGCGTGACGACCACGCGAGCGCCACCGCTCTTTCGCAGGCGGCGGACGTGCGTCTGGCCTGGGGCGGGCGTGAGGCCATCGAGTCCATTCTCAATCTACCGAAACGCTACGGCACTGAGGACATCATCTTTGGCCCCAAGCTCTCCTACATGGTCATCGGCCGCGAGGGGCTCGCCACCGAGCGCGGCACGCGGAGGCTGGCACGCAATGCGGCCACAGACGCGTCCGTGTTCGATCAATACGCCTGCGCGTCGCCACACACGATCTTTGTCGAAAAAGGCGGCGCGGCGGCCTCTCCACAGGAGTTTGCCAAGATGCTGGCTGGCGAGATGGCACGCGCCATCGTCCGCATTCCCAAAGCACCCGTCGATGCGGGCACCGCGGCCAAGGTGGAGGCCATTCGCATGCGCTATGAGCTCAGCGGCGAGCTGTGGCGCTCCCAGGGCACAGGCTGGACTGTGCTTTACGACGAAGAGGCGGATCGCGGACTGGCGGAGCCTTGTTACTCGCGCGTCATCACCGTGCGTGCGGTCGATGATGTGCGTCAGGCGGCTGAATTCGCTCACAAAGGCATCCAGACTGTCGGTTTGGCGATGGATGGCGCTCGCAAGCTGGCGTTCGCGAAACGCGCCAGCTCCCTCGGCGCTGAGCGCTTCCCGGACATCGGCCGCATGACCTATTTTGACTCACCGTGGGACGGCATGTGGCCGATGGACCGCATGGTGCGCTGGATTTCCATCGGAGGGCCGTTTTGATGATCCAGCTCGCTCCATCACGAATCGGGCAGAAATTCCTCGGGCTTCACTTTGCGGACCGGGCGGATCGGATCGCCCATATAGATAACTCGTGCGACCAATTCACCTTTGATGACACTTCCCGCGCCCACGACTGCCTCTTCGCCCACCACACTGCCAGGAAGAGCTAACACACGCCCCCCGATGCGCGCCTTGTCATGCACGATGATGCCCTGGAAATGCTTTGTGAGCTGCGGACGACGGAAAACCATGTTGTGATCACTCACCGACAGGAAACCGGGACCGATGAAGACAAAGTCACCGATCTGGGAAAAGTCGCCAACCTGGCAGTGACCGTGGATCGAGCAGTCGCGCCCGATGATGACGTCGTTCACGATGCAGGTATGCACTCCGATCGAAGTGCCCGCACCGATCGTCACATGCCGCATGATCACCGCGTTGTGCCACACTTTGGCTCCGTCATGCAGCATCACGTCGTGATAAACCACCACGCCGCTGGCAATGATGCAGTCACGCCCGAGGATCGTGGGTCCATTGCTGCCTGGCACATGTCCGCGACCGACCACCGCATTTGCCTGCACGATGGTTTTGTCGCCGATTTCTGTTCCCGGCCCTACCCAAGCCCCCGCCTCGATGACAATGCCTTCCCCCAGTTTCGCGGTGGGATCAATGTGGGCCAGGGGTGAGATCGAATTCATACCGTCAAGATAGGACGCACGGTATCGCGGCTGCAACCTCTTCCTCTTCAAAACCTTCGAACACCATGAACATCGAGCGTTTTCATTTGGTCGATCTGCCCGTCATCCGTGATCCTCGGGGAAATCTCACCTTCATCGAAGGTCCGGACGGCAAGGGGCACATCCCTTTTGACATCAAGCGCGTCTATTACCTCTACGACGTGCCCGGCGGCTCACAGCGCGGCGGCCACGCGCACAAGGAGCTGCACCAGCTCATCATCGCCATGTCAGGCAGTTTTGACATCGTCCTCGACGACGGCATTGAAAAGAAGCGCAGCCACCTGAATCGCTCGTATCATGGCCTTTATGTGTGCCCGATGATCTGGCGCGAGATCGACAACTTCTCGTCCGGCGCGGTGTGCATGGTGCTGGCCTCCAATCTCTACGACGAGGCGGACTACTACCGCGACTACGACGAGTTCATCCGCGCCGCGAAGGAGGCCAAAGACGGACTTCTCAGAATGCCGGGATCTGCCTTCCTACGCTCAGCCGTTTTCTCCAGATCGCCAGTCATGCCCAATGCCGAGCCACGCTTTCGGAAACACGCTCACTCTCAAACTGACGCACCTCTCGAAATGCCTCGCTATGCCGAGGTGCCCTAAAATCTAAGCACTCCTCGCCTGTCGGAAAACTGCTTCTGCGAGGGTCGCATGGTTTAAAACAACTTCATCAGCTGATTGTAGTTCTGAGACCGGCAAAGTCGTCGTGATAGCGATACAGAAGAAGCCGCCTTTCTTTGCTGCTTCTATCCCAAGGGGTGCATTCTCTATCACAACCGCTTCCTCAGGCGTGATGCCGAGAGCGTCCGCCGCGTTCAAATAGGGCTCGGGATGAGGCTTTGTATGAGTGACGTCATCACTCGTTACGATAGCGTCAAAAAGAAGAGCCAGTGTTTCCGGCAAACTTCTCGTGATCCTCTGTTTTGAGGCTCCCGTCACCAGCGCTAGTTTTATTCCTTGCGAGTTAAGAGATTTAAGCAAACTGTAGATGCCTTCATAAATCGAAGGGTTTCCGAGGGACACCATGAATGCTTCCTTCCGGACGACAAACTCCTCATCACGCAAAGGGTCGATCCCATTTTGAAGACAAAAATGCTTTGCTATACCTCGGGGTCCCATTCCTTCCATGCGGAAATACTCCAGCTCAGAGATCGCTAGCGCCTGCTCCGAAAACGCCTGCTGCCAAGAGCGAAAATTGAGGTGGGGGGAGTCTGCGACGACGCCATCGAAATCAAACAAAAAGGCTTTGATCATTGGGCACCTTCAGACGGGCAAGAAATGCCAAGCTTTGCTGACCACTCTTGAAATGATTTCATCAAGTTTGGTTCCACGGGAATTCCCGAAACCTTCCTTTTTTCAGCGGATTCATATTCCGGCTGGCCAGGGTACAGGACTTGGTCTCCAAGCTCAGTCATTCCGGAAATGGCCTCGGTCACGACCGCGGCTAAATTAATCCCACCCGCAAATCGTGCTGGATCGATGGCTATCATTAAGGAACCGAGTCGTCGGTGCTCATCAAGCTGCGAGTACATCTTGGTGAGCCCTGGCCCGAAGGCCATGCCATTGAGGGGACCGCAAAGCATGTCTATCAGGAACGCCATGGCGTAGCCTTTATGGCCCGCCATCGGTTTCAATGCAACGACGGCGTGGGGGTCCGTTGTATCATTTCCCTCTTTATCCACGCCAAGTCCTGGCGCAACGGGCCGGTTCTCGCGCCGGGCATTCATAATAAGATTCCAGGGAACATTGCTGGTCGCCATGTCTAAACAGAGCGGCCGCTCGGGATCCTTGGAGGGGATAGCAATGGAAATCGGGTTTGTACCGAAAAACGCCTGCCTTCCCAAATGAGGAACGACGAACGAATCCGAATGCGTGAACGCAATCCCGATCAAGTCTTCTTGGCTTGCCTGCCGAGTGTAGAGTCCAATCGCCCCGCAATGACTCGAGTTTCTCACGCCGACGACTCCAGCGCCCGAGTCTTTCGCGAGAGCGATGGCCTCTTGCATCGCACGATGGCATACGACAAACCCGAGTCCATGGCCGCCGTCCAAATTCCCGGTGGCTGCTCCGGTCTTCTGGAATTGGAGTTGTGGAGCGGCGCAAATAGAACCCGTACGTAGACGCTCGAGGTAGTGCGTAATCCGTGCTACGCCGTGGGAGTCAATGCCCCAGAGGCTCGTCTGGACTAGCGAGTCAGATACAGTCTGGGCGTCGGGAGCGGTAACCCCCGAGGAGACCAGCGCATCGAAGATCCAATTTGAGAGGGTTTGCCTAGAGATTTGGTGCATTATCGTACAATCGCTTTTTTGGCATCGGCGACGCATTGCCGGATACCAGACAAGAAAATCTCTACCTCAATCCGGTAGTTCAGGTAGTGGATGCCTAGTTTGTGCCAGTGAGCCAGTCCCTCTGGGCTGTCTGTGAAAACGCCTGTGCGAATACCTGCGGCGGCACAGGTCTGCACGACGTGGGTTACCTTTTCCACTACCTTCTCATGCCAGATTTGTCCAATCAAACCCAACGATTGGCTCAAGTCGTACGGACCCACAAAAATGATGTCAATCCCCGGGACGCTGCAAATCTCTTCAATGTTATCGACTCCTTCTTTGCCTTCGATTTGAAGCACGAGAATACACCTTTCATTGGCCGTTCGAACGTATTCATCGCGCGGTGTGTCTGAAAAACCGGCTGCCCTTGTAAAACGACACAATCCGCGTTCACCTTCTGGAGCAAATTTGCTCATTGCGACAGCCGCCCTTGCATCATCTGCCGTTTTGATGTGAGGGATTTGCAGACCAGAAATACCAATATCTAAAAGCCACTTTACATAGCTCTCCTGAAGACCGGGGATGCGCGCTAAAAGAGGAAAATTTCGACGCTCAGCCGCTAGAAGCATTGGGTAAACTTCATGGTGTCCGATCGGGCCGTGCTCCAAATCCACGACCCCAAAGTCAAAGCCACCAAGAGCGAGAAGTTCCACAATCTCGGCACGGGGAATCCGGATGAGAGGACCTAAGAGGGCGTGAGGAGAGGACAAAAGTGCGCTTTTCATAGGTTTTCGCTCTTAGGGTGCATGCCAATCATCATTTCATGGCGCAGAGTTTCTCGTGGGAGAAAAGGAAACAGATCCTCGAGAGGAGGTGAAAGAAGGCTGCCGTCATGCTTCATGGTAAAGGAGACTTTAGGGACGAGCGGCTGCATGGGGTGCATGTGAATGTTACAGAGGACGGGATCCTCCCCTTCGAGTGTTTTGGAAATTGCGTCGTCCATTGAGACACTGGAATTTAGTTCCGTAACGCGAAAGCCGAATGCAAGCGCGACTTTCTCGAAATTCGGACAGGATACTCCACTTTCGGCGTCGCTTGCCGCAAGTCTGCCCTCGAAAAGTGCTGTTTGTGTGTGCTTGATCGTCAAGTAGGCATCGTTGCTGTACAAAAAGATCTTCAACGGCAATTTGTGATGAATGATAGTTTGTAGCTCCTGAAGATTCATCATAAATGAACCGTCGCCCACAATCAAGATCACCCTTTTACCAGGATTCGCAAAACAGGCGCCAATGGCTCCCGGTAGTCCGAAGCCCATCTCACCCATTCCCGTGGAAGTAACGAGGCGCTGCGTGCCCGACAACTTGATCGCTTGGTGCGTGCAGGTCAGTGCCGTTCCCATGTCCGTGACCACTACCTCATCGGAGTTAAAATGATTGGATAAGCAATCGATAAACTCGTAAGAATTTACGTAGCCAGGTTGGCTCGCGTGGATTTCAGGATCGAGGAGCGGGTAACTCCGCCTCCATTCCTCGCAGCGAGCGAGCCAAGAGTGAGGCGTGGGAAATGTGGTGTGCTCAGAGGCGGAGATGAGTTCCTTGATAAAATCGCCTGCATCGGACTCGACGCACAGATCAAAGGACTCCGAATGTTTGTCCAACTCAGTCGGGTCGATGTCCACCATGATTTTCTTTGCATCTCTCGCAAATTCATCCGCTACATACCCCACTTGCGGGATGGCCAAGCGTGACCCAATCGAGAGGAAAAAATCGCTGTTTTGGAGTACAAAATTTGCGCACCGCTGTCCGTAAACTCCAGCATGGCCGAAAAATCTCGGAAAGTCACTTGAGACCATATCGGCGGCGGCCCATGAAGTTAGAACAGCTGTAGGAAATTTTTCGAGCAGTGCGGGAACGAGATCAAGTGCGCCAGACAAACGCACTCCGTGTCCCAACAAGATGACGGGGCGCTGGGAGTTCGAGAGGAGTTCCAAAACCTTTTCGACGTCCCCTTTTTGGGCGGTATGCGGCATCGGCTCGGCATGATAACCCTCCAATTTTTCAGGATCGACTTGTGCCGACTGAATGTCCATCGGGATGTCTAACCAGACGGGGCCTGGACGCCCGGAGAATGCTAAAAACAGCGCTTTCTCTAAATGGTATTTGATGGAGAGAGGATCAAGAATGGTGACGGCGTATTTCGTGAACCCGCTCACTGCGCGTGGGACGTCGAAACCCTGCACTCCCCACATGCGAAGAGGATTTTCCTTCCGTGTGAAAACAGATTTTTCCTGACCGCTTATGATCAAGATAGGAATGGAATCCGCCCATGCATCCAATGCTCCGCTGAAAGCGTTGATGGCGCCCGGCCCCCCAGTGGTTAAGGCAACACCGATGAACGGACTGAGTCTTGCGTAGGCGATAGCGGACATCACAGAAGCCTGCTCGTGATGATTACAGACAATTTTCAGCCGAGGGTCGGCTGTCATGCTGTCGAGGAGGTGGACATTTCCCGCACCCGAAATTGCAAAGATGTGTCGGGCGTTTCTTCCTGATAGGAAACTGGTGATGTAGTCACTAACTTTCATTCTGGGATTATCTGTTGGTCAGTTTTTGAAAAGGAACCATCTGCAAGAGTTCGACTGGGGGGAAGGCCGCTGGGCAGGGCTTGGAAAGAAGTTCATCGCTCAGTATCGTTTCTCCGATGTCGGCGATTAAGGTTCTTCCAAAGACAAGCCGGCCCAGAAGGGGGACAGCGATGCCGCCGGGCAGTAACTTGCTTTCAATGTCTGCTGCGGTCCGGAAGGTGCCTAGACACATCTGAATTTCTTTGAAAGCAAAAGTACTTTCTCCTGTTTGCAGTCGATCCAAGGGCTGGTAGTCAAACTCGTCTAAATCCGTGGAGTAGTGTCGGGCATTCTCATAGGTTTTACCCTCCCGACCGAACTGGTCGCGAAGCCTGACCAGATCGCCTTTCAATGGTGGCGTTTCAATTTCCATAACGAACGCACCGCCCTCGGAGGTGGCCATTGAGGAGTGAAAGACGCAGGGCTCGAGAACTACTGCGTCTCCAGGCGTGAGCCTATGCCTGCTGTCGATGGTCGAACAAACCACCTCGCCTGACATTACAATTAAGGACGTTCTCTTACGGCTATGACAATGCGTAGAGGTTGCCGAACCATTCGTGACATGAAGTATCCAGGCTGAAATGGAGGAGTTTTGGAACCAAAGGTACTCATAACCCCACGGCTTCCGAACAACGACCCCTGAATAGTCAAACGTGTTGGCTTCCGCAGCCGAATCTACCTTAAACTTCGAAAGGTTTTCGAAATCTGACGTGGCTGGAAAGATACGGTGAACCATGGGTGGGAGAATGGGTGCCTTATTCCGTTGATGAACATGCGGTGTAAGCCGCGATCGTGGCAGCCATCCACTCGGGGTTGTTGCGGAAATGGGGTGCGGTCACCAAGTTTCTGTCTGTCACGACTGCTTTGGCCTCATAGATTGCTCCGGCATTAATAAGGTCGTCCTTGCAGCCGGGATAACAGGTCATGTGTCGTCCTTGGACGATCCCTGCAGAAACCATGACCCAAGGTCCATGGCAAACGCTGGAAATGACCTTACCCTGCCGATCGAACGCCCGGAGAAACTCAAGAACATTCACGATCTGCCTTACACGGTCCGGCGATTCGTACCCTCCAGGTACTATTGCAAGTTGGTAGTCGGAGTCTTTCGCTTTGTCCGCATCCACCGTCGCCACGATTGGCAACCCCCATTTCCCGGTTATGTCCCGCTTCCCTTTGGTCGCAGTGTCGACGTGGAAGCCTGCTTCTTGGAGTCGGTAGTATGGATAGGCGAACTCAGTATCCTCGACTCCTTGATCAACGAAGATGATTGCTTTTTTCATGATTTTAAGGTGGCGAAAAAACTTACACGCTTAGCCAAGGTCTTTTGTTTTCTAAATAAAGTTGGGTCACGAGCTGGATGTCTCGCTCTGTGTCAATCGCCTGCCAATAGCCGTCATGCGGGTAAATACCCATCTTCGAGCAAGCGGAGAGCTTGGAGAAAGTATCCTGCTCCAAGTTGCATTCATTAAAGACATTCAAGTGCTCGAATATCTCGGGACTCATGACCATGAAGCCGCCGTTGATGTACGTATTGTTGCCGCCTAGCTTTGTGTCTTGAGTGTAGCTTAAAGAACCGTCAGGTTGTAAGACAAACATCCCAAATCTGCTGCTCGGCTGCACTCCCGTGACCGTTAAAACCTTCCCGGAACTCTGGTGATGCGCCACAAGTTTTTTTAAGCTCACATCACACAGGCAGTCGCTGTAGGACGTGAGAAAGACCTCACCTTCCACGTAGCGGAGGCATCTCGCAATCCGGCTTCCCGTCTGAGCATGCAGTCCCGTGTCTACGCACTTCACCGTCCAGTGACAATCTGGGGCGGGGGTGAGGTACTCCACGCGGCCAGAACCAATCTGAAATTCGACGTCCCCGTCGTTGAGATGCTGGTTGAAAAAATAGCGACGGATGGCATCTCCACCCTCCCCCAAAGCTAAGATAAAATCGTGATGACCAGCGGTGGCAAATGTCTTCATGACATGCCAAATGACTGGCCTGTCTCCAATCCGCATTAGGGCTTTTGGAATGCGTTGACGCGTTTCCGGATCAATCACTCCACGCCCTCCACAGAGAATAATAACTTTCATGTTAGCAAGTAAGGATTGGCCAGGCGGGACAAGGCTATTTCAAGGTTGAAATTTTTACGAATGGGTCTTTCGGTGTAGAAAAATGAAGTTTGTCTTTTCCGACGAACCGTTCATTGCGACCAAAATCTAAAAGCTAAAACATCAATCGCGAATCGGCTTTTTCAGAAGGAGCACAACTCAGAATCTCAATCCACGCGATGCTCTTGTTGTTCCTTTCGCGAAGAGTACTTATCTCCGTTTCAAGGGCCTTGAAAATATATGCGACTTTGAGAATTTCGATGTCCGAAGGGTTGCTTTTAAGGGATCAACAGCATCAAGTGGCAGGGGATGACCTTTGCGTATTACGTGGGCGCGCGCTTGATTCGCTAATGCCCCAGATTCACACGCCGTGGAAACGTCGAGACGGTTCATAGGTAGTACTGAATGGTTCGTCTGAGGCCCTCATCAACTGCGGTGATTGGCTCCCAACCAAGTTGGCGGATTTTTGAGATGTCAGGACAGTTGCGAATGATTGGACTTTTCAGATACTCCGGGGCTGCTGCGGACTCGTTGAGCACAACCTTGAGTTGGCGGCTCGGGTCAAGATTCGCAGCCATGTGGGCGAACTCAAGGATGCTTAACTCACCGAGGTCGTTGCCTACGTTATATGCTTCGCCGGTTTGGCCTTTGAGGAGCACAGTCAAAAAACCAACGGTCGCATCCGCAAGGTAGCAGAAGGGTCTTCTGGCTGAACCATCGCTTTTCATCACAATGTTTCGACGATGCACCACATCTGAAACGAAATCAGCGAAAACACGCCCATCATCAAGCGTCATCCCTGGGCCGAAGGTGTGAAATGGACGGACAACTCGAGCCGGAACCCCAAATTGTTGAGCCCACGTAACGCACATCGTTTCACCTAACCGTTTACTCTCTGCATAGCACGATCGAACGTTCATCGGGTCTACAACCCCATAAACATCCTCGCGTGTGGGCACCTGACTGGAGTCAAGGTTCCCGTAGATTTCTCCGCTGCTGAAAAAGAGAAAGGATTCAACTTTTTTGTCTTTCGCCAAGTTCAACAAATTTTGAGTCCCAAAAACGTTTGCCGAAAGAGTTCCAACTGGGTCGATGCCGTAGTACTTTGGGCTAGCTTGACTCGCTGCATGAATGATGAAATCCACGGTGTCGCTCACATTGAGAGCTGAGCAAACATCCTGGACGAGAAACGAAAGTTCCTCTCGACCCTCATACGCAGCAAACCGATCTCGAGCCCGGCCTTCGTTTCGAACCAACGCGATCACTTTTGAGGGGCAGCCACTGTTTACAGTTTCGTTCAGGAATAAAATGGTCTCCACTAAATACGCGGGCAAGAAACCAGAACCTCCACTCACGAATACGGTTTTCCCGGCCAGCTTTTCCCACGGCAAGTTAGCTGAGGCGATCCAAGCAAGATCATTTTCAATGACCGACTTTCGCTTTTTCAAATGCAATTTCTTGTGAAAGATTCCTTTGAAGCCTAGCCGTCCGCATTTTTCCGAGAGACCTGCTGCGGTGTATTAGACAAAGCCGTTTGTTACCTTAAAAACTCTGACGGGAGTCGTCAACGGAATAAAAGGGGGAAAGCAACACGGACAAAGGGGGCTGCGTTCCTGTACAGGCATGTGCTGCGCTACGTTCAAGATTGCTCCGAGGCGGTTGGGTTCACTCGTCCGCGGCTCTAAAGAAAGACGACAACGGCCACGTGGAGTAGAAGAACTGGTCCCCTGGGTGGCAGTGACTCAGATGCGAACGACTGGGGGGGTGCCGCAACTTGCGGAACCAATCAACGTGCTCAATCAAGCGAGCCAGGAGCTGAGGCACAACGGCTTGCTGTCCTCCGCAAAACGGCAAGAAAAGAGCAGCGAGGGAGCGAGGGGCGAACGCCGAAACGGAAAGCCGGCTACCCCGAGGGGGCGATTGCTGGGCGGCTCGGATGTGGACGCAGCTCGTAAGGTCGAACTGAGAACTGAAAGGGGGGTGCTGAACGTCTTTCAGCTAAACCAACAACTTCACGTTCTGAATTCTCTTTTGTGTCATTTACTTTCTCCTCACAGGGGGTAGGCCCTTACACTCCCAGGCACGATCTTGTGTGATGAATGGGATAGCTGCTGTAAGCGTAACTTGGTTGGGCGAGTTCCTGTGGGTTACATCTAGCCGCTGTGTCCCGCGGATGCCCATAAAAAGCTTGAATCTGCGATCCGCATCTAGAGTCCACTGTTGGGTGAGGATGGGATAAACTGACGTGTTGAATGAATCAAACAGCCAGTAGAGGACGTTGTCGAGTGTTGGTTCCAGTGACTTCAGTGACAGGGGTGTAGGTTGGATCAAGTTGTTGATCAAACGGCTCCCAAGGGCATTTGAGCCGAAACCTTTTTCAAAAGATGGTCAAGCTGCTGATAGACGTGAGTCTGATTTGAAAGAAATCAGGTTGGGCGGAGGGGCGTTTCGCGGTCGTTTCGCTTTGGGGCTCGTCGAAATCTCCAGTCTCGGAGTGGGTTAGAACCTATTCACAGAGCAAAGCGAAAATCGAAGGGTATATAGAAGTAGCTTATATGCAATAATTTGCGGTAGTTTTGAGTGCCCAAGGCTTGGGGTTTTGAGTTGAGGGAATTGCGTGGCTGTCTTCTGGCACCACAAGCAATGCTTCAGTTTGTGAGGTTCACCTTGTGGCATTCGAACAAAAACGGCTGTACTGCTACACACCCACCATAACTACCCATGAAAGTCATCATTCTCTGCGGAGGCCAAGGCACGCGTTTACGCGAAGAAACAGAGTTCCGCCCCAAGCCCATGGTCCCGATTGGTGGACGCCCCATCTTGTGGCACATCATGAAGTTCTACGCCCACTATGGGATTAAGGAATTCATCCTGTGCCTCGGTTACAAGGGAGACATTATTCGTGACTATTTCCAGAAGTACCTTTGGAATACGTGCGACGTCACCCTGGGACTGGGCCACAATGCTCCCATCCAATTTCACAACACCCACGCCGAAGAGGACTGGACCGTCACCTTGGCGAACACCGGCGAGGCTTCCATGACCGCCTACCGCGTGAAACAGGTGCAAGGCTATGTGCCGGAGGGTGAACCGTTTTTACTCACGTACGGGGATGGGCTCTCCACCATCGACATCCGGGCATCGATTGAATCCCACCGCCAAAGCGGAAAAGTCTGCACGATTTCTGCAGTTCATCCGGCGGGCCGCTTTGGAGCACTTCGTATTGAGGAGGATGGCCAAATCCACACCTTCTCCGAAAAACCCCAGTTTGAAGAGGCCTTCGTCAACGGTGGCTACATGGTGTGCGAGCACCGCATGTTTGACTACCTGCCCAACGATCCCCGGGTGATGCTGGAGCGCGCCCCAATGGACGCCCTCGTGCGGGACAGTCAGTTGAATGCCTACAGGCACGAAGGCTTCTGGCAGCCCATGGATACCTATCAAGAAGCCCAGTATCTCAATCAACTCTGGGATTCAGGCAAAGCGCCGTGGAAAGTTTGGCAGTAACCAATGCAATTCGACGCCCCAATGCATACCGCCACTCTCCCTCAGGCCTACCAAGGCAAACGCGTTCTGGTGACAGGCCACACTGGATTCAAGGGCAGCTGGCTCTGCGAATGGCTCCTTGCCTTGGGGGCGGAGGTGTCTGGCTTCGCCTTGCCTCCTCCCACGCAGCCTGCCCTGTTTGAGCAGCTGGATCTTGGCGCACGCATCGCCCGCCACCGATTTGGAGATGTACGCGACCTGGCCGCTGTACGCGCCGCCGTCGAAGAGGTAAACCCCGAGTTCATTTTCCACCTAGCAGCCCAACCTCTGGTGCGCCTCTCCTACGCCCAGCCGGTGGAAACCTACGCTACAAACGTCATGGGCACTGCCCATGTGCTTGAAGCCGTGCGCCTCGCTGCGCGCCCCTGCGTAGTCGTCGCGGTCACGACCGACAAATGCTATGAAAATCGGGAGTGGCTTCACGCCTACCGCGAGGAGGATGCCATGGGCGGACACGATCCCTACAGCTCTTCCAAAGGCGCCGCAGAACTCGTGGTCAGTGCTTACCGCCGTTCCTTTTTCCAAGATGCCACCTGCATTCGACTCGCCTCAGCCCGCGCCGGAAATGTTATCGGTGGGGGCGACTGGGCCTTGGACCGCATCGTGCCCGACTGCATCCGTGCTCTACAACGTGACGAGCCGATTCCCGTACGCAACAAAGTGGCCACTCGTCCATGGCAACATGTTTTGGAGCCGCTCAGTGGCTATCTTCATCTTGGAGCGGCCTTAGCTCATTCTGGGAATCTTGATTTTCCTCCAGAAACTTATGCCAGCGGCTTTAACTTTGGCCCCGCCTTAGCTTCTAACCGGACTGTGGCAGAGCTCGTTCAGGAAATTCTTCTGCACTGGCCCGGCCTTTGGGAAGACAAGTCCGATCCCCATGCCCTCCACGAGGCGGTTAAACTTAATCTTGCCACGGACAAAGCACACCATCTTCTTGGTTGGAGTCCCCGCTGGGACTTCAAGCAAACGATTGACAAAACCGTTTCTTGGTACCGCGATGCCGTCACACTCCGAGACGCCCATCAATTTCAGGCGTTAACTCTCTCACAAATCCGGGCCTATTGTGCCCTCTAAAACCCATTGACCCTCTGTGAACTCACATTCCTTTCATCCCGGAGACATCGTGCGACTCCGTACGGCGTCGCACCTTGGAGACACCGCCGTTGTTCTTACTGAAACTGAAGAACCCAGCCACTTCCTACTGGCGTCCCTCACAGAAACGGGTGCTTCTTCCACAGGAACAGGCGCGTTTATTCCCCTCAGCACCGCCGAACTCGCGTCCGGTGAGGTCCCTCCGAACGCTGTCCTCCGAGTGGATTTGCTGAACACGCTCCCCGCTGACGCCTTGGCCCTTAGCCCCCTGGCTCGCCTCTCCGAGTCCAAACTGCGCGAGGTTCTTAAACGCTGGAACGCCGTTTCCGTGCGCACGTTTAGTCGGCAATATCATGCGGCTCAGAAACCTGCTGAAGAAGCGAGCGCTCCATTCGTTCCTGGCACGACGACGGTGCCCTACGCAGGACGCGTCTTTACAGAGGAGGAAGTCGAAGCCGCAGTGGGTGCGACGCTCGACTTTTGGCTCACCCTAGGCCCTGAGGGTGAGGCCTTCGAGCGCGAACTCGCCGCGCTCTTGGGTGTAAAGCATTCGCTTCTAGTAAACTCTGGCTCCTCAGCCAATCTTGTCGCGCTCTCGGCGCTGACGACCCACAAACTGCCCGCGCATAAGCGTATCCAGCCAGGTGACGAAATCATTACCTGCGCCGCCGGGTTTCCCACAACAGTAGCACCCATCCTCCAAAACGGAGCAATCCCAGTCTTTGTCGATAACAACCCGATCACGGCGAACGCGATTGTAGAGCAATTCGAGGCGGCTTTTGTCCCAGGAAAAACCAAGGCAGTCATGCTCGCGCACGCACTTGGTAATCCGTTCGACATGGGGGCCGTCTTAGAGTTTTGCCGCAAATACGATCTTTGGCTCATCGAAGACAATTGCGATGCCCTAGGGTGTACTTATTCAATGCCGATAGAACGGGCCCGGGCTTTGGGGTTCACAGAGAACTCTCCCGGCATCCCGTCTAACGGCACGCACATCACGCGCTACACGGGAACTTGGGGGGACATTTCCACCCAATCATTCTACCCCCCGCATCATCTCACCATGGGCGAGGGAGGCGCGGTCAATATTGTCCACCGTCCGCCGCTCAAATCCTACGCCGAAAGCTTCCGGGACTGGGGCCGGGATTGTTGGTGTCCATCAGGAAAGGATAATACCTGCAATAAGCGCTTCTGCTGGCAGTTGGGGGAACTTCCTGAGGGATACGACCACAAATACATCTACAGCCATCTCGGCTACAACCTGAAGCCGCTCGACCCGCAAGCTGCCATCGGTCGCTGCCAGTTGCGCAAACTTCCCGCCTTCATTGAAGCCCGCAAGCGCAATTGGGAGTTTCTACGCGCGGGCCTCGCCGAATTGGAGCACGTCCTCGACTTTTCCCTTCCCACCCACGCCAAGGCATGGACCCCGGCAGGCTTTGAGTGGGATTCAACCGGTTGCCAGACGGACTGCTCGTGGTTCGGGTTTATGCTCAGAGTTCGGCCCGAAGCCTCCTTCACTCACAGCCAACTCGGCCGCCATTTGGACGAACGTAAAATCGGGAACCGCATGCTCTTCGGGGGCAATCTCCTAAGGCAGCCCGTTTTCGTGCAGCTCAAAAAGGATCGCCCTGACTCATTCCGTGTGGTGGGTGAAACGCCTGGGGCAGATTCCATTATGAATACGGCTCTCTTCCTTGGCACCTACCCCGGACTCACCGAAGCAATGCTCCAGTACGAGATTCAGACCATTAAGGAATTCGTTAATGCCCAAGGCCACTAATCATTGCAGCTGAAGCTCTTCGATTTTCTCCCGTAAAGCCCGTTCGTAAAAGTTAATAAATCTCGAACAGGTAGTTTCCTGGCTTTGCGGGGGAGGCTCTCAGCGTTTGGGCTCTTGGGGCGAGCTCTAGGATTGATCGATTTTGAGAAAGCGCGTTTTTGGGAATGTGGCTTGGCATTGGGCCACGGAATTGGGCCACGGAGGCGATTTGCAGATCACGGCGGGGGAGGCGAGGCAGCTGCCCTTATTCCAGGCAAAGTCGCTGCGGGACAAGCCGCCCTCCCAAGAGCGATGAATGAGGTGAAGGATCCGGGCGTCAGAACAACGCCGATTGGGTTGGTTCTCTGACGTAAAACCTTCAAAATCAATGTGGTCGGGGCGATAGGATTCGAACCTACGACCTCCTGGTCCCAAACCAGGCGCTCTACCAAGCTAAGCTACACCCCGTTCACAAAGCAGTTGGCACTCAACAATACCAACGAACGGTCCTAACGGATCTCGTCACCAATGTTGGCCAGCACTGCCTTACACGTAGCAACCTAGACCTACTTTTTCTCTCCAGCAAGCGGGAATCCATTCGGGCCTCGCTTAATCTCAACTTTACCCGCCTGATGGCCCGCTCTTTATTGCGCTGCATCCCCTCTAAATGCCAGCAGACTTCTCACGCCCTGCCAAGACGCCTGCGCAGACTTCACCGTTCTAAGGCTGCGATGTTGACCCTTTACACTTGGGACGCCATGTTTTGGCGCATATGAACTACGACTTAATCGTCATCGGCGGCGGACCCGCTGGTTATGTCGCTGCTATCCGCGCAGCACAGTTGGGTAAAAAAGTGGCCTGCGTGGAAAAAGAGCGTCCAGGTGGCACTTGCCTCAACTGGGGCTGTATTCCCACTAAGTCTCTCCTGCGCAACGCTGAACTGTACCACATTTTCGCACATCGCGCTGCGGAGTTTGGCATCAAGGCAGACAACGTGTCCTTTGATTGGTCCAAGATCATTGGGCGCTCCCGAGATGTCTCAGACAAGAACGCCGGTGGCATCGAGTTTTTGTTTAAGAAGAACAAGGTCGACTACATCAAGGGCGAAGCTGCCTTGGAAAAGGCGGGCTCTGTCACTGTCAAAGCGGCGGATGGCACGACCCAGCAGCTCAGTTCTCCGAAGATTCTCGTGGCCACAGGGTGTCTCCCCCGCCCGATGCCAAGCTTTGCCTTCAACGGCAAGACGGTGATCTCCAGTAAGGAGGCGATGATCCTGCCTGAACAGCCTAAGAGCCTGATTGTAATCGGGGCAGGGGCAATTGGCGTGGAGTTTGCGTACTTCTATAACGCTTTCGGCACGAAAGTGACGGTAGTCGAAATGTTGCCAAACATTCTTCCTGTGGAAGACACCGAGGTGTCGCAGGCTCTGGAGAAATCGTTCCAAAAGCAAGGTATCAAGGTACTTACCTCGCACAAGACTGTGAAGACCGAGGCGTCCGATAAAGGCGTCCGCATTACGGTGGAAGACGCGAAGGGCAAGACTCAAGAAATTGAGGCAGACGTCTGCTTGGTCGCTATTGGCGTTCAACCACTGTTGCCCGGAGGGGCACTGCGTCTGGCGCTCAACGAGCGTGGCTACATTCAGACGAATGATCGTTACGAAACGAACGTTCCCGGAGTGTACGCTGCGGGCGACATCATAGGGCCACCTTGGCTCGCGCATGTGGCTAGTTTTGAGGCAATTCAGGCCGTGAACGGGATGTTCCAGCCAGGGTTCAAGCCCAAGAAGGTAGGCACTTTCCCTGGCTGCACTTATGCGCAACCTCAGGTCGCAAGCGTGGGGCTGACGGAACGCGCCGCCAAGGAAAAGGGCCTTAAATTTAAGGTCGGCAAGTTCCCGTATGCCGCAAGCGGCAAGGCGCGTGCAATCGGTGAAATCGAGGGCTTTGTGAAACTGATTTTGGGCGAACCGCACGGTGAAGTACTTGGGGCGCACATTATTGGTTCCGAGGCTACCGAACTGATTGCCGAGCTCGGGCTGGCGATCAACCTTGAGGCGACCATCGATGAAATCGAGGGCACCATCCACGCGCATCCGACGCTGAGTGAAATGATTCACGAAGCCACTGCCCAGGCCCACGGCCAGGCTATTCACATCTAATAACCCGGCCCCAAGAAAATTTATCCCTAAACCCATGAGTAACTTATCTCAGCTCGAACAGCTCAAGCAGTTTACCAAAGTCGTAGCCGATACGGGCGACTTTGAGTCCATGCGCGAGTTCAAACCGCAGGATGCCACGACCAACCCGTCCCTTATCCTTCAGGCGGCTACCAAGCCTCAGTACGCGCCTATTCTCGAAAAGGCGATTGCTGACCGCAAGCATAGCGGCCTCACGGGCGCTAAGCAGATTGATGACATCATGGATCATGTCCTCATCGCTTTCGGTCTGGAGATTCTGAAGATCGTCCCAGGCCGCGTTTCCACCGAAACCGACGCCCGTCTTTCTTTTGATGTGAACGGCACTGTGGCCAAGGCGCGTGATCTGATTGCTCTGTACGAAAAGGCCGGGATTTCCCGTGACCGCGTGCTCATCAAGATTGCCTCCACTTGGGAAGGTATTAAGGCGGCGGAAATCGTTCAGAAAGAAGGCATTCACTGTAACCTGACGCTTCTTTTCTCGCTCTCCCAGGCGGTGGCTTGTGCGGATGCCAAGGTGCAGTTGATTTCTCCTTTCGTGGGACGCATTTACGATTGGTACAAGGCCGCCAACAAGCGCGAGTACACAGGCGCAGAGGATCCCGGCGTGCAGTCGGTGACGACTATCTTCAATTACTACAAGCACTACGGCCATCAGACGGAAGTCATGGGTGCAAGCTTCCGAAATGTTTCGCAGATTGTGGAACTCGCTGGGAGCGATTTGCTTACGATTTCTCCTGACTTGCTGGCAAAACTCGCTGCCTCGCACGATCCCATCAGCCTGAAGCTGGATCCTGCAGTGGCCAAGGCTGCGCACATTGAGAAATTGCATCTTGATGAGAAGGCGTTCCGTTTTCACTTCAATGAAGACGCCATGGCCACTGAAAAGACGGCGGAAGGCATTCGCAAGTTCGCGGCGGACATTGTGAAGCTCGAACAGGTGGTGGCGTCTCACCTGTAGTCGGTAAGTAACGCTTCGGAGCGTTAAAGAAAGCCCCGGCCTGAAAAGGTGCGGGGCTTTTTCTTTGATCGAGACCTGATCCTTTTCCCGAGCCAGTTCACACGGAGTTCACAAGGTGTGAGGATTTTCGAAAGTGCGTAGGAGACTTTTTGCGGCTAATCGTAGTTTCGCAAACGGCAATAACGTTTGGTGGCTCGGAGGCATGCACGAAACAGACCGGTGGGTTTTCTATTTTACGTCACGGGTGCGCTGGAGTTCTGTGGCATCCTCTAGGAGCGCTGGTGATTGCTTAAATGCGGCGATGAAAGAATGCTGGATGAAACGTAATGCTTTGCTATGAAGCAAGATGCATCCTGAAAATCCGTTGATTCAGGCTCACCCGGCGGGTGAGTTCAAATTTCCTGTAGACCAGCTCACGTTCGCATGGCCAGTACCCACCTTCTGAGCGTTCCTCTATTGCCGTTTTTAGGATTAAATCTAGCGCCCGGCTGTGGCCGAGCACTTCATTGTGATGACTGAGCGGTTTTCCTGAAATTGTTAGCCCGTAGTGGAGGACCCCTAGGGTTTCTCCCTCATCCAGAGTGTTGCTTTCCAGCGCCGTAGCAGAATGCGTCCAGCGCACGCGCAGCTTTTGTCGGAAAGCTTCAAGTAAATCCCGATCAAGCTTTTGCAGATCTAGAATGAGGCGTTTGAGCCTCGCGTTCAAGCCTGCCTAAAGCATCCATAATGCGCAAACACCACTCAGACGGATTTGCGCGCCTCAAAGGAGCACGCGGGAAGGTCCCGTTTTATTGCGTCTAGCCGATAACCAAACCCGGCACCGCTCAGCGTTCCTAAATCTACATGACCGGCGTTCCGACGGTATAGACCCGGATGTACCACCGCCTCCGGCGCGGATGCCTCTGGGTAAAACTGCATCGCGTTCGTCTCGACTCCCGCCAGCGTCGGCGCGTGCGCCGCCAAAAGGAGGTGCGGAATCTGGGCAAGCATCGGATTAGTCAAGTCCTGCACCATGAGCTGCATCTGATGGGCGCGGGCCCAGCAGAGGCTCAACAGGGCGCCTGTCTGGGTTTTACACGTTTTGAGTGCCACGCCGCTCCAGCCCAGTTCGCGTCCGAGACGCACGATGCGCCAGTCGTGGGCGCTTTCGTCTAGGAACAAGGGCACGCGTTGGCTCACGGATTGCACTGGGATGGGATGTTCTTCCAGGTCGTAGGGGAAGGGCTGTTCGACGTAGGCCAGATGCTCCCATAGCGTCGGTTCCTCGGCACGGATGCGGTCTAAAATCTTCGTGACGTAGACGGGGTCGGTGACTGTGCAGTTGAAGTCCGCCGTAAAAAGGCGCACGCCTGCCGCCAGTCCGAGGGCACCGACGCGCTGAAGACGCTCGAAGTCCCAAGTGGCATCGTTGCCTCGGAGTTTGATTTTGAGCGCAAGCAACCCGTCCCGTTTCATCCATTCGACGAGTGTGTTGGGGTAGCCATCTTGGACGGAGTCGGCCCCAGGATCGGCGTCTGTGAGAGGGTCCAGACCGCCCACGAGATGCCAGGCGAGGAGTCGCTTTTCGGGGTTGGAGCGGAAGAAGTCGGCGGGGAAAAGGCCCTTGAAGGAGACGTTGGGCGAGTCGGCGGCCGGGGTAAGGTAGGCAGATAGATCTTTGCTCAACCAGGGTGCCGCGTAGGTGGAGTAGGTGGGAACGCCGTTCGCAATGCCATAGGCATCGTGAAGCGCAATGTCAAAGGGGGACGCGCAAACGAGCGCGGCGAGAGTTGGGATGACGGTGCCTTGGGCTAGTGTGGCATTGCTTTTCTCGCGTAGGCTAGGGAGTTCCTCTTCCAGAAAGCGGTGACCGATTTCCAGTGCATGGCCGGTGGCTTTGAAGGCCGCGTAGGCTTCTGTAAGTAAATTACAGAAATGGGTAAGGGCCGCGAGGCGCTCTAAATAGAGCAATGCCGAGGGCCACACCCATTGAACGCTCAATGGCGTTTCTCCCCAGCCTGTGGCGCGCGTGCCATCGGTTCGTTCAACTTCCATGCGCACGCGAGCACAAACGACTTCCGTAACCGTCTCGGCCCCAAACTTGAGTGGTACCCGAGTTTGAACGGGAACGGCGTGCCAGCGTACGGCAAGAATACGGACATCTGTGGGGCTCATGAAGAGGAAGAATCTAGAGCGCTTGAGTGCTTTTTACTCAGGAAGCGGTTTACCACGGGTCTCGGGAGCTACGAAGGATAGGGCGATCCCCAGCACGTACACTAGGGTGATGACTCCACCCATTTGAGCATAGCCGCCGAAGTGGGCCACCAATTGCCCGCTAGCCATGGCTCCAAACGCTGCAATGATACGTCCAGCGTTGTAGCAAATACCTTGGCCGGTGGCGCGTACGCGTGTGGGGAAGAGTTCTGGGAAATAGAGTGGGAAAAAGCCGTAGAACGAGGCCGAGGTGAAGGCGATTCCCGCAACTTTTATCAGGAAGAGGGGCCCCCATTCTGCGGGGACACGAAACAACCAGATGCTAAACGCGAGAGCTGAACCGCACAAAACCCCGTAGGCGATCCGACGCGGAATAGTCGCTAGAAGAACGGGCCCGAGCATCGCCCCAAAAGCGGCAGCTAGGGAAGACACCATTTGCACGGTGGCTTTGGCGTCGGGCTGATTGCCGCCAGTAAGCTGATCTGCCCATAGGGGAATCCACTGCACGCTTCCCCAGGTGCCAATAAGCGCCACGGCCGACATCAAAATGCCGAGGAGCGTTGCCGAAAGCAGCGGTGGACGGAATACCGTGGCTAGCTCCGATTCCCTGTGTTGGGAGGTCGCGGCCGCAGCCTTCCATTTTTCGGATTCTGGAACCCATACCCGGATGAGCAGCGTGAGCAATGCCGGGGAAGCACCTACAAGAAAGAGCCAGCGCCAAGATTCGGGAGTGACGGGGAAGAACCGGGCCACGACGCCCACCAGCAGCATCCCGATGTTGGCGGCCGCCCCGATGGCGGCGGCTAGCCAAGGACGGTACTTATCCGGCCAGGTTTCCATGACAAGCGCCACGCCCAGAGCCCATTCCCCGCCCATCCCAAGGGCCGCGATAAATCTGAAAACCGCCAAGTGCCAGGGCTCGTGCGCAAAATAACCGGCGGCGCTAAAGAGCGAGTAGCACAGAATGCTCCAGGACATGGCCTTGACTCGGCCAATGCGGTCGCCCAACCAACCGAATACGATCCCGCCGAAGGCAGCGCCCACCAGAAACGCGGCGGTGATGCGCCCCATCCACAGACCTACGCCGCCTTCGATGCCGCGTCCGAGCATGTCTTGGAGCGCAGGCCGGGCTACGACGGGGAAGAGCCCGAGTTCAAATCCATCCAGCAACCAGCCTAAGACGGCGGCGAGCAGGGTAAGGGCGACGCCCTTTTGAAGGGGCGATGTTTTGGTCTGAGAGGACGAAGCGAGGGGCATGAACGGGGGGGAGGGAAGAAAAAGGGGTCAGGATTGCACGCCGTTGGCCTGCTCAAATTCTTTGCACCAGCCTTTGATTTCGGTGTCATTAAAAATCTTGCCCATCACTCTGCGCAGTAGTCCCTTAAGGCTCGCGTTCTCGAGTCCTCCCAAGGAACGAATGGCCTCTTCCTTGTAACGCTCCAGCAAGTCTTGGCATCGGTCCAACGCCCCTGCCTCGGTGCACGCCGCGCGCACGCTCGCAGCGTCGTGCACACTTTCCCGCTTCCAACGCGAGCTCAGCACTTCTTTTGCCGCGTTTTGAGCCCGCTCCCAACCTGCCGACAACACAACTCCGGGCCGCATCGCCTCCAAATCAGTCGGTGCACCGGCACCGCCAACTGTGTAATCCTCCAGATCGTCACGAATCTGGTAAGCGATTCCCAGCGCGCGGCTGTATGCCTCTAGGGTTTCAGAGACTTCTTCGTGCGCTTCGATGCCCCCTGCCAGGGCACCCAAATGCAGGGCTACGGCGAATGCAGGCGCGGTTTTCTTTTCGAAAATGCCGAGCACTTCCACTGAGGTCATCGGGCGGGGTGAACGGGTCCAGGCCAGTTCCGCACCCTGACCACGACAGAGTTCGCGCTGGCCCTGGGCTGCAACGTGCATCATGGCGGCCCGTTGTTCGGCACTAAACCCACTCTCAGCTAGGAGACGGTAGCCCTCACCGATAAGCAGGTCGCCTACGTTTAAGGCCACCGGAATGCCGTGTTCGGCGTGCAGTGTCGGCTCGCCGTAGCGCTCGGCGTCGCCGTCCTCAATGTCGTCGTGAATCAGCGACGCCTTGTGAAAACACTCGACCGCGATTGCGATTTTTTTGAGCGACTCCGGCGGCTTGCTGCCGGGTTCGGCCTGGAGTGCCTGGAACACCGCGACGCTCAGAAAGGGGCGCCAACGCTTGCCTGCCCGCTGTAGCCACTCCCGGGAAATCCGTTCAGTTTCGCCTTGAGCTGGGCCCATGACGGTGTCTAAAGCGAGCGGCGTGAACCAAAAATCGACGTCTTCGCGCAGCGCACCGAGGTCGAGGCGGCGGGTGCGGTCGTCGCTGGTGAGGTGAATGTAGTCCCAAACCCAGTCCAGATCCACGGTGGTGTCGATGCAATCATCCTGTAAGAGCGGTACGGCGACGCCTGGTACGGCAGCGGCTTCCATGTAAGGAAAAGCACGCTCGAGCACGCTCAGGCAGCTTACGCCGACGATTGCCTCAATTTTGCCGGTCTGAATCAGCGACATCACAATCGCCGAACCTTCCGCCACCAGCACGGCGTACCCGAGTCGTTCCGCTTCGTTTTGGAGGTCCTGAATGGAGCAAAGCCCGCACTGTTTGCACAGCAACCCGAACTCGTCGAAGGGGGCAGGGCATTTGCTTTCGACACGCAAACATTTGGGAATCAGGAGAAGTCGGCGTTCGTAGGGCACTGCGGCCAGCGTTTCACGCCAGAGTTCGTTGTTGATTAAAACTCCGACATAATCGCGGTAAATCGGGTCCAGTTGTAAATCAGCGACCAGTTTATCGGCGTGGACGGCCAGTTGATCCGCTGGCAGCGGAGGTACCGGTCTCTCCTTTTCCACATACGCCCGCGCCGACAGCAGGATGCTGTTGCGCTCTTGGGGGGTCTGCGGGATGTTTTTCTTGGGCTTGCGAATGCGCTGGATCGGCACGGGCGGCGGCAAACTCAGGGAAATGGGGGGAGTAGAAAGTGTCGCTGGGGCGGACATAAGATCGGTTAAAAAAGAGGATGCCGAACGGTGCGTGGAATTAGGGTAATTCCTAGGCTCTGTTCATGGAGTTAGAGCAAAAAACAAAGGTTGCGTACAGTAAACGACGCGAAAGAGAGAGGCGTACTTTGGGGTCGGCCTCAGCCGTTGCGCAGGAGGCCGCCGCTTAGTTTGGTTTTCGCGGAGGATGAGACGTGGTTTTGGCAAGGGCCTCGGCTCTGGGTCGACTGTCGGATGCCATGCGTCCGTAGGCACCGAAATCACTAAACCAAAAGCGTTTCGCGAGGCGATACATCCAATGTTTTTCGGGAATTTCTTCGCCCGGCAACCATTGACTGAACCGCGGCGTCATCGCCTCTAATTCCGCGAGGGCAGTGCCACGCACCGTGGTGTCCTTGGCGCCATGTTTGTGCACCAAGTCGCGCACCAAGTCGGGGCGCTCGAGCACCACACAACCCCTCGTCGCTTGCGCACTTAGCTCGCGGAAGTCCTTGAGGAAAGCGGAGTCTCGCAGCGTGGCGACGATGCCGCGATTGTCGCGAATATCTTCTTTGGCAAACTGAATAATGGGACAGGGCTCGATGTCGCCATAGGGGCTGACGTGGTGAGAGATACCGGTAGACATCGGGCACAATGCCTTGCCGTCGTGGCCATAATAGGCGTCCACAATACCAATGGGCATGCTTGCGCGCATTTCAACAATGAAGCGGCGTACTTGAATCAGTTGCTCAGGCGTAAGCCCTAGCTGCGGGTTCATCTTTGGACCTACGGGCCTGTAGGTGTGAAACCACACGTAGTGCACACCGCGTGCGATGAGTTCTCGCAACCAGTGTTCCGATAGCAAATCGTCAATGTTCGTTTGGCACACGGAAGTCGCTACGCCCGTCAGAAGGCCCGCTTCAATGCACGCATCCAGACCGCGCAAAGTCCGGTTGAGCACATCCACATTGCCCCGGCGCTGGTTACTGACCACCTCGCGGCCTTCAATGGAAATAAGCGGCGTAGCGTTGCCTAATTCTACTAGACGCTTTGCAATCTTGGACGTAATGCACTGGCCGTTCGTGAAAATCTGAAAGTAGCAATCGGGATGGCGCTCTAAAATTTCTAGTAAACCCGGATGTAAAAACGGCTCGCCACCCAGGAGTCCAAAGAAGCGGTTGCCTTGTGTTTTTGCGTCTTCAATGAGTCGACTTACAGCTTCCACATCTAATTGGGAACGCTCGGCTTCCACGTCTACCCAACATCCCTGACAGCGGAGATTGCACGAGTTCAGAATAGATATGTACAGGAAGGCCGGAAAGTATTCTCCCCGCCGAACTCTGGCCTTGAAGCGCTCCACGCTGACCAGGGTTTTCGCCCCAAAATTCCACAGAAACTTGCCAAGACAACGCGGGTGCGTTGTGGAAACGATGCGGGCGACCAGTTCGGGGAGCATGACCGCTGTTTGTGGCACACCCTCAGGCAAATGCCAACACTCCACGCGGAAACACTCAAAAGCAGCTAGCAGCGCCCCAGCCCCGCACGGACGTTTTGCCCGCGCCCAACGTCGATGCAGAGCTGGGCATTCCCCTTCCTTTACTCAATAGACCGGATCGTCCAAAAGTCTGAAGACAACCCCGCACTGAGCAAATACGCGTATGGCATGGTAAAATAGCCTTCTTGTCCCCAGTGTATTCCCCAAGAGTTACGCA
>CAIWVL010000256.1 GCA_903916085.1 uncultured Spartobacteria bacterium | reverse complement strand
TTCTCGAAAAGGGGTGAAATCAATTTCCACGCAAGTGACCCCCAGTGTGTGCAGTCGTGCTACTGTTTCATCGAAGAGTGCCTCTGCGTCGGTGTCGCCAAAGAACTCTCTGTGTTCCGGAGTCGGCACTCCCACTTTCAAAGAGTTTGGCAGTGCGTGGGTGAGGAGATCCCGTGAAAAGGGGTCGAGGGGATCAGGACCGGCGGCCGCGTCGTACACGACTGCCGCGTCGTGGCAGCTTCCTGCGAAGATGGAAACGCAGTCCAGAGTGCGGCAGGCAGGGAACACGCCATGGTTGCTGAGCACTCCGAGGGTGGGTTTGAGGCCCACGATTTGATTAAAGGCGGCCGGGACGCGCCCTGAGCCTGCGGTGTCTGTGCCTAGAGAGAAGGCAACCATACCTGCGGCGACAGAAACGGCGGAGCCTGAGCTTGAGCCGCCGGAAATAAAGTCGGCATTGAACACGCTGGAGCAGGGGCCATGAGGCGAGCGGGTCCCGACAAGGCCTGTGGCGAACTGATCCATGTTGGTTTTACCCAAGGGGATAGCCCCAGCGGCGATGAGGCGTTCGACGACCGTGGCTGAGTGCTCCGGGAGGAAGGAAAACGCGGGGCAGCCTGCGGTAGTCGGCACCCCAGCTAAGTCAATGTTGTCCTTGATCGCAAAGGGAACTCCGTAGAGCGGCAGGTTATCGAACTGAGCTGGGTTCAGGGCATTGATGTAGGCAAGTAACTCGTCTTCCTGAAGGAGGGTGATCCATACACTGGGATGTTCCGGAGCGGTTGCCCTGCGCAAAGCCTCTAACGCGATCTGGCGTGGAGTGAACCGGCGTTCACGGTAGGCTTGGCGTAAGCTGGTTAATGTGAACGCAAGGCGAGTAATCATTTCTAATATTTTTGCATAAAGAACGTCTCGAATGGGAAGGTTTTAATAAAATTAAAATCCCATTAGTATCAATAGCGGCTGCCCCGGCTCTACGCGGGTGCCCTTCTGACACAAAACCTGACTTACCCGCCCTCTGACCGGCGCGGTCAGGGTCGTTTCCATTTTCATAGACTCCAGGACAAGAAGCGTCTGGCCAGCTTCCACAACGTCGCCCTCCCGCACCTGTACTTCCCAGATGCTCCCCGGCAACTGGGCACTCACAAATCGTCCGCCCGTAGGTAGTTCAATCTGCGCCTGCGAAAGTTCCGGCTCGGCTATGGACTCAACCATGTTCTGGCCTGCCGCCACCCAGCGTTCCCGTTCTTCTGCAAAAGCAGTACGCTGTTGGGTTTGGAAAGCCGATATGTGGCTGACGTTTGCCTCCAGAAACGCTTTGTACTCCTTGAGCTTGAAGGTCTCCTCTTCAATACGGATCTGGAAACGACCCGTGAGAAAGTCGGCGCGGTGCTGTTCCAATTCCTGCGCAGTGACCGGATAGAACCGGATTTGGTCAAAGAACCGGAGGAGCCAGGGTTTTCCTGGTTGAAAATGGTGCGTCGCTCGGTGTGTGTTCCAGACTTGAACCGTCCGGCCTACGAACTGGTAGCCGCCGGGGCCTTCCATTCCGTAAATGCACATGTACGCGCCGCCAATACCCACGGCGTTCTCGGGAGTCCAGGTGCGGGCGGGGTTGTACTTCGTGGTCACGAGGCGATGCCTGGGATCGAGCGGCGTGGCCACGGGAGCGCCGAGGTAAACATCACCCAACCCCAGTACAAGATAGCTGGCGTTGAACACGATGTCTTTCACCGCTTCCACACTCTGGAGCCCGTTGATGCGCCGGATAAACTCTAAGTTGCTCGGGCACCACGGCGCATCGGCGCGTACGGACTGCATGTACTTTTCAATCGCCAGTTGCGTGGACGGATCGTCCCACGAAAGAGGCAGATGCACGATACGCGAAGGAATTTCAATGGCATCCAGACCCGGCAACTCCGCCTCCGCCTGCCGCAGGAGCTGCATCAAATCTTTTAGCGGCAGGGCTCGCGAATCGTAGTGCACCTGGAGTGAACGAATCCCCGGAGTGAGGTCTTGAATTGCGGGATGCGGGTGTTTTTCCAGCCACTGCATCAGGGCGTGTACGCGCATGCGCAATGCCAGGTCCAGCACCAGCGGGCCGTATTCCACGAGCAGATACTTGTCGCCCGCTCTGCGGTAGCACACGTCCACCTCGGCCTCACTTCCGAGCTTCGAAAATTCAAGGGCCTCCTCCGGTGGAGTTGTGCGGCTGGGCGGCACTGCTTTCAAGTGTGAGCTGGGCGCTTCGAGGTTCGCGATGGCGTGGTCTTGCGCGCGCTCGCTTGCCGTGGCCTCGGCAAGGGTAAGAGGTTGAAAACGAACAAGGTCACCGGGCTTGAGTTGACCCATTTTCCAAAGCTCACTTTGAACGATGCATGCCGGGCACACAAACCCGCCCAAGCTTGGACCATCGGGCCCCAAGATAATCGGCATGTCGCCCGTAAAATCGATGGTCCCGATGGCGTACGCGTTGTCGTGAATGTTGGAGGGATGCAGGCCTGCTTCCCCGCCATCAGCCCGCGCGAACTGCGGTTTGGGCCCGATCAGGCGTACGCCTGTGCGGTTCGAGTTGTAGTGCACCTTCCAGTCCGTGCTGAAGAGTGTGGCGATGTCTGTTTGTGTGAAAAAATCCGGGGCACCATGTGGTCCGTAAAGCACGCCGATTTTCCAAGCGTTACTGTACCGTGGGATGAGTTCTAAGGGGAGGCTCACGCCCGTTTCTGGAGACTGTGGCGGTGCCGCTAGATGAAGCACATCGCCCACCCGCAGCGCCCGTCCGCCGTGGCCGCCGAAGTTCCCCAGGGTAAATGTCGCCCGGCTCCCGAGATAAGTCGGCGCAACGAACCCGCCTCGTACCGCCAAATAGGCGCGTGCGCCTGCGCCCTGCACCGCTCCCATGGTGAGGACGTCCCCCGCCTCCACCGGCACCGACCTCCAGCTCGGCAGTGCCTGCCCATTGAGCGTCGCCCCCATGTTCGCTCCGGTGAGCGCGATAGTGCTTGGCGTGTTAAACCGCAGCGTCGGGCCTGTCATGGTGATTTCGAGGCCCGCAGCCGTCTCTTCATTTCCCAAAAGACGGTTTGCGAGCCGGAATGCCAGCGCGTCCATCGGTCCCGAAGGCGGGACGCCCACGGCCCAGTAGCCCACGCGTCCAGGAAAATCTTGGAGGGTGGTTTGCGCCCCAGCCTCCAGGACGTCGATCGTGTTTGGTCGATGGAAAAAGCCGCCTAGGAACGCGGTCGTCATTTCTCCCCGGGCGAATGTTGCGGAGCCGACGACCGCCTTTAGGTAGTCTAGGTTGGACTCAATCCCGGCAAAACTGCTTTCCGTGAGGGCCGTGGCCATGAGAGCCGTGGCCTTCTCCCGGTCCTCACCCACGACGATGATCTTTGCCAGCATCGGGTCGTAGTAGGGAGTCACTTCGGTGCCACTTTCCACCCAAGTCTCGCACCGGGCATCCTGTGGCAGCTTCACTTGAGTCAGCAAACCGCAGCTGGGCTGGAAGTTTTTATGGGCGTCCTCTGCGTACACACGCACCTGAATGGAGTGCCCAGCGGGAGCATGTGTGTAAGTGTCTAGGAAGGAGGCGTCACCTGCGGCGAGTCGCACCATCCATTCCACAAGATCCACACCGGTGACCTCCTCCGTTACCCCGTGTTCCACCTGCAACCGCGTGTTTACTTCCAAGAAGTAAAACGCACCCGTTTCGGCATCGAACACAAATTCCACCGTCCCCGCCGAACGATACGCCACGGCCGCTCCCAAGCGGACGGCAGCCTCTGAAAGTTGCGCCCGCTGCCTCTCGCTTAAGCCCGGAGCAGGCGTCTCTTCAATCACCTTCTGATTGCGGCGCTGAGCCGAGCAATCCCGTTCGCCGAGCGAAATCACGCGTCCCTGACCGTCGCCGAAAATCTGCACCTCAATGTGACGCGCTTGAGCAACGAACTTCTCCAAAAACAAGCCTGACTCCTTAAAATTACTCGCGCTAAGGCGCTGCACCGCTCCAAACGCCTCGTGCAATTCGAGCGCCGTGTGGCAAATCCGCATTCCAATGCCACCTCCACCGGCAGTGCTCTTGAGCATCACGGGATACCCAATCTTCTCCGCTTCAACCAGCGCCTGAGCCACGTCCTCAAGGAGCCCCGTCCCAGGTAGTAACGGGATCCCATGTTCTGCCGCGATCGCGCGCGCAGTGTGCTTGAGTCCAAACGCACGCATCTGCGCCGGAGTCGGTCCGATAAATGCCAGCCCAGCCCCTTCGCACGCTTCCGCAAACGCCGGGTTCTCGCTCAAAAAACCGTACCCCGGGTGGATTGCCTGAGCGCCCGAATGCGCGGCGGCTTCGAGTAGCCGTTCTACTTTGAGATAGCTTTCCGCCACCACGGGCGGGCCGATTAAGACAGCCTCGTCCGCTTCGGTGACGTGGAGTGAGTGGGCGTCCGCTTCCGAGAACACGGCGACGCTGCCGATTTCGAGCCGCTTCAAGGTCCGGGCAATCCGCCTTGAAATGGCACCCCTGTTTGCAATGAGAACTTTGGTAAACATCAGTCCCAGATTAGTAAGCGTACGGGAGTTGGATTGTACGCGTTGCACGGATTATTGAGCTGAGGGCAGTTTGAGATGAGGCAGAGCACATCCATCTCGGCGCGCATTTCCACGTAACGGCCGCTCCCGGAAATGCCGTCTTCAAAGCTGAGCTTCCCCTCGGGAGTGACGGGAACGTTCATGAAGAAATTGATGTTGTGCGTGATGTCGCGTTTTGAAAAACCGTTGCCCCATTGCCGCAAACCGCGCAGAAAACTGTCGCGGCAGGCGTGCATGGAGCGTTTTTCCAGAGCATACCGGACCATGTTGCTTTCACAGGAACAGGCGCCGCCGAGGGTGTCGTGGCGACCGCACGTATCGGCTGTGATCGTTAGTAAGGGATTCCCACGGCTGGACATGAGCCGGGTGCCACTGCTGAGATAAAGCCCGCCTTGCGCCCGGATCGTGTCCTGAGCGCTGTAGCGTTCCTCAGGATCCTCAGCGTTGTAAAATAAGGTGTCGGCGGCTTGGTTTCCCTCCAGATCCACGATTCGGAACGTGCTGCCAGCCCTGATTTTGTGCATCCACGGCTCTCCCGCTCGCAGGGTGAAGTCGTAGGCAGCGTCCGCAGGTGCAAGATGGCTTTGGACAAGGTTGCTCATAAGAAAAAGCGTTCAGTAATGAGGAAGCCGCGCTCGTTCTCGGGGCAATGGCGGCGGCACATGTCGTCCGGGGCCGGCGTTGGCGAGCTCCACACAGCGAGTTCCACCGGCTGGGGCGCATACTCCGGGCGAGGATCCAGCGGGTGCACACAGGTGTTTAGCACCACAAGCGTATTCATCTCGGCGCGTAGTTCCACGAACATCCCAGCCTTCGAGTGCCCCTCATGGAAACTGAGCCGACCAGCTGCATTGGCCGAGACCTTCGCGAAGAAGTTGATGTTCATCGCCAAGTCGCGTTCCCCCAAACCGTACTTGCCAAGTTCCGTGAGAAAGCCGTCATACCCATTCTTGTGGAACGCGTTGCGCGCTTCTTGGTAGTGAGACGCACCGTATTTGGCTTCGAGGTCGCGAGCGTTGGAGCAACCGGTGAGCGGGTCGTGCCAACCGCAAGTGTCGGCCGTGATGGATGCCAGAATGCGTCCCATGTCTGAGTAAAGGCAGTGGCCCGCAGTGAGTCGGGCCGTATGCTGGCACTTAAGCGTGTCGGGCAGGTTCAGGCGTTCATTCAGCAGCTCGAAATGGTACAGCAGCACGCCGACATTCGCGCCGTCGCCCAGCGCACGCATCCGAAGCGTGGTGCCGCGTTTAAGCACGTGAGACCAATTCGCCCCAGCGGGAACCGTCTCTCTAAAGCGGACAAGTGCGGGATCTATTTCAGACATAAATCAGTAAATGGGAGGCAGCAGGGTTGAGGTAACGTTGAGGTAGCCGTGCTTCACGCCTTTGCACGCGATAAGTTCGTCTGCAATCCGCTTCAGTTTCGAGCCAGGCGCCTGCACCAAAATGACTTCCAAACTGTGATGATTCTCCAGATGCACCCGTTGAGAACTGATGATTTCTTTAAGATAACCGTGCTGGATTTTCATCAGCCGACTTTGCAACCCAGGCTTCGCGTGGTCATAAATAAGAGTAATCGTTCCCGCAAGAACCGCCTCTCCAAACTGTTGTGCATGTTGGACGAGCTGTTCGCTAATCATCTTTGAGATCGCCTCCGAACGACTCGCGTAGCCGCGTTCCGCTACCATCGCGTCTAACTGCACGAAGAGGGGTTCGGGCAGGGAAATGCTGATGCGGGCGGCGGCGGGCCCTTTGCGGGTGGCGGGAGACATGATGATCACGTCTCTAGCAACTGCCGTGCCTCGGGTATGACCGGTTCAGTAATACGAGTGAAATTGTTCCTCATACGAAAATAGCCGATTTTCAGTGTGGCGATTTAGTCATTCAGGTGACTGTTTTTGCACAGGGTGTGATTTTTAAAAGCGTTCTTCATACGCGTCGGCCCTCAAGTCACACCGCAAAAATCCATTTCTCCAGTGTGTGCGCGGTTTTTCTTAAAGCCACAGCTCTCTTGGCACGGACGTTGCAATAGGGGGAAGGGCAGCCAGCCCTCACCCAACTCAATCCCATGAAACTCAAAACCACACTCGGCCTTGCTCTGAGCCTCCTGGTCGCCGGTAATCTCCAGGCGGAAACCCTTAAAATCGCGTACTCGGATTGGCCCGGGTTCACCATCTTTGAACTCGCCAAGCAAAAGGGCTGGTTCAAGGAAGCCGGTCTGGACGTGGACCTCGTTTGGTTCGAGTACCTGCCCTCCATCGACGCCTTTTCCGCCGGCAAAGTGGATGCTGTCACCGTCGTTGCGACCGACGCTCTTGTCGCGGGTGCCTCAGGGGCCAAGAGCAAGTTCGTCGCATTGTTAGATTACAGCGAGGGCAGCGACATGATCATTGGTGCGCCCGGCATCAAATCCATCAAAGATCTCAAGGGCAAGAAGGTCGCGGTTGAGACCACGTTAGTGGAGCATTTGCTTTTGCTTAAGGCCCTGGAAGAAAACGGGATGACCCAAGCCGATGTGGAGTTGGTGAACACCGCCACCGACAAAATGCCCGAGACGCTTGCCTCTGGGAAGGTCTCGGCTGTGGGGGCGTGGTATCCCATCTCCGGCAGCGCGCTCAAGCAGGTGTCTGGTTCAAAGAAACTCTTCACAAGTAGCGATGCCAAGGGGCTTATCTACGATGTACTGGCCGTGAATCCGGCGAGTTATGGTAAGCACAAAGAGGATTGGGCCAAGGTCTCGGCAATTTACTATAAGTGCGTCGATTATTTGAAAGATCCCAAAACCCAGAAGGAAGCCATCAAAATGATGGCTGCCAAGGTGGGCGTCGATCCCTCCGATTACGCCGGGAATGTCCCCGGTACTCACTTCCTCACTCTGGAAGAGGCGAAGGCCGCTGTGAAAAAGGGGCCCGGGCTGGATTCCATCTACGGCGCGTTGAGCGTAGGCGACAAATTCAACCTGGATAACAAGGTCTACAAGTCAGCTCAGAAAGCCGATAACTACGTCCTCCCCAACCTGATTGGCGGGTTAAAGTAGCCCCACACCATGGCGCACCGCGACTGGCTCGGATTAAAGCAGGAGTTGCCGCGTAAACGGCGGATGTGGCTTACCACACTCTCGTTTTGCCTCCCCATCTTGCTCTGGTGCGCCGTTAGTTACCTGCCCTGGGTTTGGCATCCGCTTGTGCGGGTGACCAACCCAGGGGCAGTGGACTACTTTACTGAAGACATGGATGTTCCTCGGGCCGATTTCGCCTCCGAGCTCGCCAAAGCCCAGGCCGCCGGACAGCCCCTCCCCGAGGGCATACGCGTCAACCCAGTTTATTTGCCCGCACCTCACGCGGTGGCCATTGCCTTTGTAACCGCCTTCCAAACACCCCCACGTCTGCCCAACGAACCGTGGTTGCACGAAAGCTTGGGTCACAGTATCCGCACAATTTTGTGGGGATTTGTCGTCTCCTCGCTGGTGGGCGTTCCCCTGGGTATCCTCTGCGGCACTTACCGGTTCTTCTCAAGGTTGCAGGAACCTTTCATTGAGTTTTTTCGCTACCTGCCTGCCCCGGCTTTCGGGGCGTTAAGTGTCGCGATTCTTGGAATTGATGACGCTCCAAAGGTCGCGATCATTTTTGTGGGCACCTTTTTTCAACAGGTGCTGGTCATTGCGAATACGGTGCGGAAAGTGGATCCCGCCCTAATTGAAGCCTCGCAGACGCTTGGTGCCAGCGGTTGGAAGCTTGTGCGGCGCGTGATTATCCCCGCCTCCATTAGTGAGGTTTACACAGACATGCGTATACTTCTGGGCTGGGCTTGGACTTATCTCATTGTTGCTGAGGTGGTTGGTACCATGTCTGGAATCACTTTCTTTATCAATCAGCAGGCCCGGTATCGCAATTTTGATAACGTCTACGCCGCCATCGCCATGATTGGTGTGATCGGCTTTTCCACGGATCTTTTCCTAGCTTGGTTAGGCGAACACCTGTTTCCCTGGAAGCGAAAAACCCGACCAAACTCCCCAACACGCAGCCTCTGGCAGTCCTGCTTTGGCGGCGCTCCTGCAAAGGAAATCCCATGCAGTACGACCCCCTGATTTCTCAAGACTACCGCTCTCAAGCGCCCGAGGTCGCCGCACGCTTTGCGCGGATCCGTTCCCGGCCAGTCATCCTGAGCGCGCGTAATCTCAAACGCAATTTTGGTGCCGGTCCGGAAGCGCGCACTATTTTTGAGGGCGTATCCTTGGACATTCACCGGCGCGAGTTTATCTGCGTGATCGGACCGTCGGGTTGCGGCAAGTCCACGCTTGCCCGGATCGTGGCGGGATTGGACGAGGCCAGCGGCGGCGAGGTCCTTCTGGATGGCAAAGCGGTGAGCGGACCGGGCCCCGAGCGAGGAATGGTTTTCCAGGGCTACACCCTGTTCCCGTGGCTGACGGTAAAGGGCAACGTGATGTTCGGTCGCGAGATGGGTGGTCAGGCGCCCTCTGAGGCGGAGCGAGAGGCTCGCCAGTGGCTAGACATGGTAGGGCTTGGAAAGTTTGAGAACGCTTATCCACACGAATTATCAGGCGGTATGAAGCAGCGGGTGGCCATTGCCCGAGCTCTCGCAAATGGCCCCCGGATACTCATCATGGACGAACCCTTCGGCGCGTTGGATGCTCAAACCCGCGCCCAGATGCAGGCTTATCTGCTGCAAATCTGGCGGAAAGTAGACGTCACCATTTTGTTCATTACGCACGACCTGGACGAGGCTGCCTATCTTTCAGACCGCATTTTGGTTCTCGGTACGAACCCAGGAGGCCTTGTTGAGTTTATTGAAAACCCGGTGTCGCGTCCGCGTACGGTGGAGCAATTTCGGGGTGCGGAGTTTCTGGCGCTAAAGCGACGTTTGGAGGAGCACATTCATCCGCCGGTGGAGGTGGAGGAAGAGCGCCTGCCTATGGTTAAGCTGACTCTTGCCGGCGACGAAGTGGAGTAGTGCGGTGCGCAGGGGACCCTAAAAAAACGGAGCAGGTGTCCTGTGGGCTCCTGTGGGCTTTCATCGAACATCTGTTGATTGATTATCAAGGGCACCACTGGATAGGGGGGGCACAGTCCCAGAGACTGTTTCGAGTGAATGATCCTGGGGTTGGTCTGTTGCTCGGCTTGTTTCAGGCGGACCGCTTCCAAACAAAAGAAGCGCCAGATGTATGGCTTCAGGAAGTCGGATAAAGAACGCCTTAACATCCCCCACGACTTACGGACCGAGATACCGAGAGCAGTTCATGACGGGGCAGGACTGTTTCGATGTGCTGGTGAGAGCTCTCTTGAGTTTGGCCGCTAACCAATAGGCGTATTCTTTCTCTTTGATTTCTCCAGTGGCCAGAGCGAGTGTCTGTAACACCGAGTCCACCTCTCTCGCGACCAAGATCCATCCGTAGAGTTGCAGAAAAAGTGCACCGATAGCGAACCTGTTCTTCTTATTGTCGTCCATGAACAAGTGATGTGTGCGGGGTTCCTCATTTAGCGCGGAACTGTTTGTGAGTGATTTGCTTTTTTTTGTAGAATTCCCGTTCCCCGAAACGGCCGCTCATCAGAAGCTCGCTGGCATAATTGTAATTGCCTGTGTAAATCGTCAAACGTGGCCCTCTCAAACATGCACCGCTCCGAAAGCGACAATACTTCACCTGTTGGTAAAAGAGCCTTAAATTCAGAGATACCTTTCGCCAAACGGACTTGATGTGGCACCGAAATGAGGGAGTGTATCAAATGATTTTGGCTCTGCCTCGAAGGGCGTAAATTAATGCTAGAGATGAGGTGCCCATTTCGGGCAAGGTTTTTCCTGATTCTGAGTCTCTCGTCCGAAAATCATTTCTGATCGACTTGCGAATTCACTGGCTGCCGGAGGTTAAGATGGTGCAACGTCGAAGGGTATTCACCTGAGTAGAGTTCAGAGTCATGCCATTGAGAAGAGCGATTAATCCATTGTTGTCACTCCCACGGGGGGCGAAGGTGCTCCTCGTTGCATTGGTAGACACATGTAGTTGCTTT